>WBXD01000178.1 GCA_008932935.1 Verrucomicrobiota bacterium | reverse complement strand
GACGGCGACTGGCATTTCACCGGTGCCGCCGAACCCAGCCCGGAAGGACTCGACCGCGGGTGGTTCAAGGGCGATGCCGCCAAGGCCGTGGCCGGCGACCCGATCTATGCGGTCTGGGCGAACAAGTGGAGCCCGTCCGGCAGCCATTTCCCCTTGGTCTGGAATCCCGGCGACCATTCCGTGCCGGCGATTGACGTGACCGAACGCTACACCGGCGGTGCCAAAAACACCTCTCCGGATGCCGGGACTCAACCCGCCGCCGCCATCGTCAACCTGCGGGTATTCGAGACTGCGGACCAGCGGGTGGCCGCACGCGTCGAGCTGTTGGACAAGGACGGCAGGTTTCTCGGGGCGGTCGTCACCAAGCCCGGCACCTCCGATCTCAACGACATGCCCGCGTTCGAAATCACGCCCGCCACCGTCCACATCCTGCGCGTGGTGCGCGACGATCAGGTTCGCGATTTCCCCCTGCCGGCCAGAGAGGCGGGAGACAGCACCGTCGATCTCAAATGGCCGGACGGCAAACCGGTGGAACAGAGCTCGGGCCTGCGCTCGCTGCGCCAGTGGCTGTCCATGACCGCGGAAAAAAGACCCGCCGCCATTCCGGCCGCGGATCTCACAAAATCTGAGGCCGCCGCCGCCGTCGACCTCGTGTGGGGACAGTGGCGCGCCGAACAGGCACCCGCCCGGTTGGCCGAAATGAAGGACAACGCCATCACCATCGGCGACAAGACCATGCGGCTGCTGACCCGCGTTTTCGGCAAGCCTCCGGACGACGGCCGCAGCCTCTGGATCTCGATGCATGGCGGCGGCGGCGCTCCCGCCGAAGTCAACGACCAACAATGGCAAAACCAAATTCGCCTCTATGAACCCCCGGAAGGCATCTACATCGCTCCACGAGCCCCCACCAACAACTGGAACCTCTGGCATGAGGGCCACATCGACCCGCTCTTCGATCGCCTGATCGAGAACTGTGTGCTGCTCGCTGGCGTCAATCCGGACAAGGTCTATCTGATGGGCTACTCGGCCGGCGGCGACGGCGTCTATCAGATTGCTCCGCGCATGGCGGACCGCTTCGCCGCCGCCTCGATGATGGCCGGCCACCCCGGCGGCGTCTCGCCGCTCAGCCTGCGCAACCTGCCTTTCGCGATCTTCGCCGGCGCGGAGGACAACGCCTACCGCCGCAACAAGATCGCCGCCGAATGGGGACTGAAACTCGACGCCCTGTCCCAGGAGGATCCCGGCGGATACGTCCACCGCGTGAATGTCTATCCGGGCCTCGGCCACTGGATGAACGGCAAGGACGCCGAAGCCGTGCCGTGGATGGCCGGTCTAACACGCGACCCGTGGCCGAAAAAAATCGTCTGGCACCAATCCGGCCGCGTTCACGACCGCTTCTACTGGATCGCCCTTCCGGAAGGCAGTGCCAAGGCGGATACCACGCTCCGCGCCGCCGTCGATGGCAACCACATCACCATCGACTCGGCCGATGTCGCGGATCTCGTCCTCCGCCTCAACGACCGCTTGGTCGATCTGGACCAACCGCTCAAAGTGGACTTCAACGGTAAGACCCTTTTTGAGGGCAAGGTGACCCGCCAGGCCGATGCCATCCTCAAGTCCCTCCAACAGCGATCCGATCCATACAGCGCCGCCACCGCGCTGCTGGGGATCAAAGGCCGATAAAGTTTTTCCCAAGGAAAATCCCCACCCCGTGATGGTCCATCACGGGGTGGGGGACTTAGGATCCTACTTGCTGAAATCGGGATGTTTCTCGTTCCCCATGGATTCGAGGTAAGCGATCAGATCGAGGATTTCCTCCTCCTTGAGTGTACTGAGCAGGCCCGGTGGCATGAGTGATACTTTGGACAATTCCCTCGATTTGATATCCAACTTGGAAATCGTCTTGGTCGCACTGGGGTCGAAGGGATTGGTGATCACGACGACGGTTTCGTCGCTTTCCTGACCGATCCGGCCGGCCGTGGTGGTGCCATCTTTCAGCGTGAAAACCGTGGT
>WBXD01000177.1 GCA_008932935.1 Verrucomicrobiota bacterium | reverse complement strand
TTTACCGCCAATTGCCCGCTAAAGAGTTCCCGCATGTGGTTGAGTGCGTTTTCATCCAGCTCCCAATACGTCAGTGGATGAGGCTTGGGCCGAAGGACCATGCACGTTCCCAAGCATTCGGATAACAGATACTCGCGGATCAGGCTGGCTCGGTTGGCCGTGCGCCCCTTTTGTTTGGGAAGAACCAAAGCTTCCAGTTCGCGGAAAGTAACCGGATATTTCTTTGGGAGCGGCACGGCTTGCTGAGGCTGATCGGTTACTGCTGCCAAGACCGCCTCGGCCGGGCTTTCCTTTCCGTCATTGATCTTCACGGCCAGATGGTCGTCCTGGATTTTTCGGCAGCTTTCCCAGTAGATGGCCCACGCATCTTCGACCAGTTGCTTGGGATCAAGTTTGTCGGTGCGCGCCAACCTTGCCGCCAGTTGGGCCAGTTCCAGCTCCGTCGGTCGCGGCCAGCAGTCAAAGTCTTCCACCCGATAATCGCCCCAGCCGTGAGCACCAAACCTGATCTAACTCCGGCCGGCTTGATTGGTTTGCCTGATTTGGGGTTTTTACTCTTTTTTGCTTTCATGCTTACGTTTTACCACTGTAGGTCGGACATTGGCTGTCCATGATTATCAGGCCTATTTCAATGGCCGCAGCGCATAAAATTTCTTGGTGTCCGCGCTCGTGACGCGCCCTTGGTAATGCTTTTTAATGATGCCCTCCGAATTACCGAACTGCTCCGCCGTCCGGCCATAGCTGCCCGTCAGCCGGAAGTAATGCGAGATCGCCGTGTGCCGCAACACGTCCGGCACCCACGGCTTCAGGTCTGGTTGTTTGTCGTTCTTGGGTCCATAGCCAATGCTCGCTCGCAGATCTTTCAGCTCCAGATTATACGGGGAAAGGTAAATCTCCCCCACCTTGCGATATTTGGATAACCACGCTTTCAGGGTTTTATCAATCACCACGATCCGGCCTTTGCCCGTCTTGGTCTGCGTGCCCTTGAGGCGGATTTCACCATCCGTCAGATTGACCTGGTCCCAAGTCAGCCGCGCGGATTCAAACGGACGCAGCCCGCCAAACAGACACAGCACCACATACGGCACGAGTCGCCCATTCTCATACTTCTCTGCGGCGCGCAGCAAAGCTTCACAGTCGCTCAACGGCAACACCACCGGCTCGCGATCATCATCACTCGTCAGGCCCTCGATCTCGACGGCGTAACATGGATTATTCACGCACCAATGCCGCTTACCCTTCATGCACCAGCTGAAGAAACTGGAAAGTGCGCGGCAATAGCCATCCTTGGTGTTTGGCACGACCGCCTGTTGCGCTAGATATTTTTCAATGTGCTCCGGCAATACGTCCGTCACCCGCACATTGCCGGTATTAGCGACAAAGTGTTCCACGCGATTGCGAAGACGATTTTTTGTAAGCGCCCGCAACTCGGTGGTGGTCACCAGCCACTCAGTATAAACTTTCAGTGCTTCATCCAACCGAGGAGATTCCTTGATGGTCTTCGGCTGGCCCGTGCGCAGCCAATGATCCACCGCCGTGATCAAATCCCCATCCTGCTCCAGCCGCTTAAACGCCGCTTCCGCAATCCCGACCTGCTCATCGGTCAGCCGCGTCGCCCGCAGCGCCGCTACGCCATTCGCCGCATGAAACTCGCCCTCCAACTCCGTGTGCCGATACTGCGCTTCCTCGGCGCGGGCGAAGTTCTCGCGGATGCGTTCCCCGTTGCGCCGGGTGCCCGTGACCCGCCAGCTGGGCGTGCCCGTCCTAGGGTTGGTGTAGGGCAAAATCTTGAACCGTGCCTTGGGCGCTTTCATTGCCACCCAATATACCCAAATCACGCACAAATGGCAACCGGCAGACAACTATTTTTCTAAAATTCTTATTATATGGAATATGCGAATATTTATTGAATCCCGTTGGGATTCGTTTGTAGCGGCGGTCTGTGACCGCCGAAAGAATTTTGAAAGGGACGGCGGCCACAGACCGCCGCTACAGCAGAACAGGCTGCTCCGCCTGCCCCGCCGAAATG
>WBXD01000176.1 GCA_008932935.1 Verrucomicrobiota bacterium | reverse complement strand
GCCGGGTTTTGGCGGGGCTCCATGCCCGCACCACCCGACCGGCCGCCAGCCCTGAGGAAGAGGCCGCCACCGTCATCGTACGGCCAGAACAAGCCGAACAGATTACCGCCAACGGCGCAATTCAGGTCCAGGCTGCCTCGGCAGACCATCTTCTGATCATCGCCGATGTTCTGGCCAAGAGCGTCGCCCTGGCGCGTAACGAGCGTGAGATCGCGGCGGTGATCGACGCCTTCGAGCCGTTCGCGCGAACCCTCGCCGCCAAGGGGCAACCGGGCAGCCGCCGGGGCGTGATCCTGCGGCTCATCGGCCAGGCGCTGCTGTTGCAGCACAGCGTCACCGGCAGCGTCGCTGTGCGCGAGAAGCCAGACATCCTGTGGGACCGGCCCGACCTGGAGCGTCTCTACAGCCGACTGGAGGATGAGTACGAGTTGGTGGAGCGCGCCGACAACATGGACCGGCGTCTTGCCGTTATTGACTCCACCGCGACCGCCCTGATCAATCTCAAGGACGCCAGCCGATCGCTCCGGCTGGAATTGATCATAATCGTGCTGATCCTCGCCGAACTGATCGTCGGACTGTTGACCTTCTTCGCGTCCGGCTTGCGGTGACCCGGCAGCGCCCGCGCCTGGGCTGGTCAACATAAAGGCATTCCGTATATCCATGGGCGAATGGAAACCCGCCGCCTCCAGTATTTCGTTCAGATCGTTGATGCAGGCAGCATCAATCGCGCCGCTGCCGTCATCGGCATTGCGCAGCCGGCGTTGAGCCAACAGCTGGCGATCCTGGAATCCGAACTCAAGGTGCAGTTGCTGGAACGCTCGGCCAAGGGGATCGAGCCTACTGAAGCCGGCCGCCGGCTCTATGTCCGGGCTCAGGTCATCCTGCGCCAGTTGGGCAGTTTGACCTTGGAACTCGGCGAGGCGGCCGCTGAGGTCGCCGGCGCTGTCGCCGTTGGCTTGCCGCCCAGTCATGGCGCGTCCCTGGGCAACCCGTTGCTGGCCAAGGTCTTGACGGATCTTCCCCGGGTCCGGCTTCAGATCGTGGAGGATGGCGCGACCGCGCTTTCGGATAAACTTCTGGCCGGTCTGTTGGACATGATCGTCTCGCCTGTCCGAATCTCCGAGCCAAGCCTTGAAGAAACTGTTCTTTTTCAGGAGGAGCTGTTCCTGGTGAGCGCGCCTCAGCTTGCGCCAGCCTCCCTTGATCCTGCGGCGATCGCCAACCTGCCATGGATCGTCACGGCGTCGCCCAACGCAATACGCGGCCGGTTGAACGCGATGTTCACCCAGGCCGACCTGGAACCCAATGTGGTGGCGGAGATCAACTCCCTTCCCATCGTGGTCCGCGCGGTTGAGGAGGGGTTGGGGGTCACGCTGTTGCCTCAAGCTGCGGCCCATGAGGCCGCCGCAAAGGGGCGGGTCGTGCTGACGGCCTTTCCCGCGCCGGGCTTGCGCCGTTCAGTCCTGTTGTACCGGCCTCGAAACCTTCCGGTGACCCCGGCGGAGCACGCCGTCCACGGTCTGCTGGTCAACCAGGCTCGCGCTCTCGGCGGGATATAAGAAAAACATATAACTAAGCAAGGCAGTGACTGTTAGCCTAGCCTTGAGCGCCAGGCGACAAGGTCCGTCTGACTGGGGAGCTGCCAAATGTCTGATTGTCCCATTGACTGGAACCCGGCTTCGCCTGCCAGCGTGGAGGAGCGCTTCGCCCAGATGGACGAGATGCGCGGCCGCTGTCCTGTGGCCTATGCCAGCCGCCACGGCGGCCAATGGGATCTGTTGCGCTATCAGGACATTGCTGCCGTCGCCCAGGATCCGGGCCGGTTCTCGAACGCCGGCGACGCGCGCTACGGCAAACCGCTGCCGCCGCTGGAAATGGACCCGCCTATCCATACCTATTACCGCCGACTGCTGGCGGTGTTCTTCTCGCCCAAGAAGCTCTTGGGCCTGGAACAGGTGGTGCGCGGCGTGGCCGCCGGCATGGTCACCGACCTTGTCAGCGCGGGCGGCGGGGATCTGGCCAGGGACTATGCCTATCCCTTGCCG
>WBXD01000175.1 GCA_008932935.1 Verrucomicrobiota bacterium | reverse complement strand
GGAAATTACTCCCTGGCGTCTTCAAGCCCGGATGGAACCTATATGTTACAGATTCAAAAAATTGGCAACAATGTCACTTTTGGGCTTGAGCAGAACTATACTTCGGGTGCCTTTGTTGCCACTGCCGGCCTTTCCATAACGGAAACCATGACGGGTGGGCTGAGTTTCCTCGATAGCAGCAACTCAAGATTATTCATTGGGACCCAATCCACGAAGAGTACATTTGATTCCTTTTCGGTGTCCACCGTTCCTGAACCGTCGGCCTGCACACTGCTGGCTCTCGGCGCTTGCGGCATCGGGTTGCGCCGCCGCCGCCTCGCTTGATCTGATCGACCCATTAGAATCCAGCGATCTGCAGGGCGGAGTGGGTCATAGTCAGCTTACTGAGTGCTGAACCTCGGGACCGTGAGGCGCTACGGCACCAGCGGCGGCTGAAAACACGCCGCCAGACGCGGCGAACACGGCTTGCGGCAGTTACGCCGCAGCCACGCGCCGCCCCTCTCACTCACCACTCATCTGCCGTGGGCTGCCAGGATTTGTCAGGATTGTAACGCTCCATATTTTGGAATAGATCGAGGCTTTTGGCGCCCAGATTCTTTTCATAAACGATGCCGGTGTGGCTGACGATGAAGGTCTTGACGCCGGTAACCTGGTACTCCGCGGGTGTCGCCGCGAGCGCAAACCCGCCAATCATAGCTTTTCGAACTACAAAGTCGATTTGTCCCATGGGTGCCGCCGGCCCTTGACCGGTGAGAACTTTGAAGTAATACCCGTGATACGGTTGGGGCTTGTCCTTTTTGGCGTAACCTTGCTCTAAAGCCTTGGCAATACCCTCGCCCACCGGGCCTGCCCAAGTACCATCGGTATTCTGCCAAGCCAGGCCGTCCTGTTTCCCCGCCGTACTTATGATGCGTTGGGCATACTGGTTGACGATGGAGTCATCGTGTTTTGTCTGGGCGTACTCGAGTTGTGCCTCAACGAACCCGTGACAGATGGCGATCGCATCCAACTCGTTGGCACCGATGCGCCGAAGCAGGATTTCCCGCACGCCCGCCTTGGTGTCAAACGTCCATTTGGTGTTTTTTCTGACGAGTGGAATGGGCAGCGGAAAGGCGTCCTCCCCCACCGCTAGAATGGCCTTGTCCGGATGTTGGGGATTGATTTCAATCGCCTGCTTCTCCTTGGCCTTGGCGACAAACGCGAGCGCCCGTTGCTTGTCCATCACGGGATCCTCCGAGGCAATGATGTCGCCGCTATCCGGCCCTAGAATCTCCCTCAAGGCAGGCACCTCGAAGGCCGCCGCCGCCTGCACCAAGCTGTCAGCCGCCTGCTCGGGTGTATCAAACTCCTTTTGCTTTGGCGGTGGCACTGCCGCCGCTGCCTTTTCTCGCTTGGCTGGCATCTCGTTTCCTCCCGGGGTAGCGGCCTGCCCGACGAGGCAGAGAAAGCCGGAAATGAGGATGGCTGGAATCAACTGTTTCGACGCATTCATAATGTTATAGTTTGTTCTTGTTGGGGTTCTCCTAATCGATCGGCTGATGGCCATTAGCGGCGTCCTCCGCCACCTCCACCACTGCCACCTCCGCGACTGCCACCTCCTCCTCCGCCGCCGCCGCCGCCTCCGCTGCGGCCAAAGCCTCCACCCATGCTACTGGCTCCCCTGGAACTGCTGGCGCGTGCGGCACTCCCACTGGCACTGCTGCCTCCGAAAGCGCTCCTGCTGGTACCATAACCCGAGCCCGGAGACACGTTGCGGCTGCCGATGCTGTTGCCTCCGCTGGGTCTACTCGCTGGCAGGGTACTCGGCCGGACGCCTGCGCCCCCCGCGCCTCCCACTCCGCCGGGCCTGGCTCCCGCACCGCCCACGCCGCCCACCCCGCCGGGCTTGGCTCCTGCGCCCCCCACACCGCCAACCCCCCCGCCCCCCCCCCGGCCACCCCCGCCCCCCCCCCCCCCCACCCCCCCCCCCCCCCCCCCTGTCCCCTCCCCCCGCATGTCTCTCGCGTCTTGCCGCCGGCCGCTGCAACCCCGACGGCAGCTCGTGAGTATCCCCACGCCCGCCCCGC
>WBXD01000174.1 GCA_008932935.1 Verrucomicrobiota bacterium | reverse complement strand
GGGTCGGCTAGAGGCCGTTGCGGCTGACTTTTGGCAGCTTCTTAACTCCCCGTCCACCAGGAAGGACAATCCCGTCCTTCCTGCCATGAACCCCGGTTCTCAAATTTTCCCCGGCACCCGCGCCAGCGCTTCAAGCGGCCCGCGCCCTCGCTTGGGTGTCGTCAGTACAAGGTGACAGATAAATAGTAGAGAATCCTAGCGGGACGCTGGCGATGCCAGTGATCGGTGTGGAAAACTCTCATCGCACATGGGCGCACATGGGGACAGAGAAATAGTCCGTGCAGATTCTTCACACGCCACTTGGCAAGTGCCGTTCCCGGCGGCTTCAAGCCGGGCGGACGCCGATGCCTAACAAGGTCTGGAATCCGGGGGCGGAGGTTTCGCGGTCGGCGACCACGGTTTCGATGCAGGTGAACCCGGCGCGCTCGAGCATGGTGGCGAGGTCGCATTCGGAAAACCCGAGCCAGCGGTCGGCGTAGAGTTCGCGGGCTTCCTCGAAGGTGTGCAGCAACAAATCCAGCACGATGAGCCGCCCGCCCGGTTTGAGAATCCGGAAGGCGGCGTCAATGGCACTCTGCGGACGGGCCGCATGGTGCAACGCCTGGCTGAGCACGGCCAGGTCCAGCGAGTGGTCGTCGATCGGCGGTTCCTCGATGTCGCCGATGCGGAATTCAAGGTTGGCCAGACCATTTTTTTCGGCGAGTTGCTGGCCGAAGGCGACCATTTTCGGCGAAATGTCCACAGCGATGACTTTTTCCGCCCGCTGTGCCAAAAGTTGCGCCAAGGCTCCTTCTCCAGCACCTAAATCTGCCACCACCCGGTAGTTGAGCACCTTGATGAGTGCCTCGGCCAGCGCCTTCCACGAGCGGCCCGGCACGTAATCCTTGCCAAATCGCCCCGCCAATTCATCAAAATACGCCCGCGCCGTGTCCTTGCGCTTGCGCAACAGGTGCCGCAGCGCCGCCTCATCGTCAGTTACTTCCGGCAATTCTGCCGCCGCCAGTTGCAGCACATCCGCCAGGTCGCCACCAGCCGAGCCCCGGTAAATGTTGTTTTTGCCGCTGCGCTCATCCGTCACCAGGCCGGCTGCCTTCAATTGCGACAATTGCGTCGAAATCCGGCTCTGGCCCATGCCCATCACCTCCTGCAGTTCCGCCACCGACAACGCCTCCTGCCCCAGCAACACCAAGATCCGCAACCGCGTCGGATCCGATAAAAGTTTTAGCGATTTTAGCATTGACGGCACGGGCTGATCATGTATCATCAAATCGCGATTTGACGATACGAAAAATCAAAAAAACATGAGTACCTACATTTTTTCCTCAGAATCCGTTGGAGAAGGGCATCCCGACAAGGTAGCCGACACGATTTCCGACGCCATCCTCGATGCTTGCCTCGCGGTGGATCCCAAGAGCCGGGTCGCCTGCGAGACGTTTGTGAAAAGCAACATTGTGGTGGTCGGCGGCGAAATCACCATCCCCAAAATCGGCAAACAACCCATCGGCTCGGTCATCAATATTGAAAAGGTGATTCGCGACGCAGTGCGCGGCATCGGCTACACCAACGACGACGACGTCTTCCACGCCGACCGGATTTTCATCAATAACTACCTCACCAGCCAGTCGCCCGACATTTCCCAGGGCGTCGATGCCAAGCAAGCCGTCGGCAAGAAGACCCAGGAGCAAGGAGCCGGCGACCAGGGCATCATGTTTGGCTACGCCTGCGATGAAACGCCCGAGCTGATGCCCGCGCCCATCATGTATGCCCACCGCTTGGGCCGCGAACTCACCCGCATCCGCAAGGCCGGCAAGCTCGCCAAGTGGCTGCGCCCCGATGCCAAGAGCCAGGTGTCCGTCGAGTACGTCGATGGCAAGCCGACCCGCATCGTCAACGTCGTCATCTCGACCCAGCACGCGGCCGATGTCTCGCATGCCGAGATTGAAAAATTCTGCATCGAGCAGGTCATCAAAAAAGTCCTGCCCAAGAACATGCTTACCAAGGACACCGAGTACCTCATCAATCCAACCGGTCGGTTCGTGGTCGGCGGTCCGCAAGGCGACAGCGGCCTAACCGGCCGCAAAATCATCGTCGATACCTACGGCGGTACCGGCCGTCACGGCGGCGGCGCTTTCTCCGGCAAGGACCCGTCCAAGGTCGACCGCTCGGCCGCCTACATGGGCCGCTGGGTTGCC
>WBXD01000173.1 GCA_008932935.1 Verrucomicrobiota bacterium | reverse complement strand
GCCTAGCGAGGGCGATGAGGAGGGCGGCAGCGGCGGCGCCAAGGAAGATGATAGCCAGCCAGCGCGGCAGCGGGCTGGAGCGGCGCAACAGCATTTGGCGCAGGCGGGCTGCGACAAAGGCGTGCCATTGTTTGCGGCGCAGGCGGGCCACCAGCAGCGTGGTGCTTGCCAGCAAGGGCAGCAGGACCAGCAGCACCAGCCAGGCGGGATCGGCAAAATGCATGGGTGTCAGGGGGCGGGTGGGGGATTCAGGGCAAGACTGAAGGCGGCGGCCAGAGTGGCCAAGACCGCCAACGCAAGCAACCACGGAAATAGCTCGATGTCATCCACCACGGGGTGGCTTTGCGCGACGGATTTTTCCAGTTGGTCGATGGTGTGGAATGAGGACTCGAGGGTTGCGAGTTGTTGAGCCCAGAAATGTTCGCCGCCGGTGACGCGGGCGATTGCGTTGAGAGTGGGCATATCGAATTCCTGGCGCGGGAATGATTGGATGCTACCGGGGACGCGTCCTTCCTCGGTGCCGATGGCCACAGTGTAAATCTTGATGCCAAGGGTTTTGGCATGGGCGGCGGCCTCCAACGGCGAAATCTTGCCCGAATTACTCGCCCCGTCCGTCACCAAGACGATGATTTTGCTTTTTGATTGGCGGGAATCCAGGCGCATGGCGGCGGCGGCGATGGCCGAGCCGATGGCGGTGCCGCTTTCCTTGATGGTGCCGCGGTTGCCGGAGTCGTTGAGGCGAAGCCCCTTGAGGCTGCTGCGCAACCAGGCATGGTCTAACGTGATGGGACTGGCCGACACCGGTCGCCCGGCGAAAGCTACCAGTCCGATGCGGTCATCCGGCCGACGGCTGATGAATTCATCGATCACCCGTTTGGCCGCATCGATGCGGTTGATCGTACCTCCTTGGTACATGAAATCGTCGATGGCCATCGATAGCGAGCAATCGAAGGTGATCATGATATCGATGCCGCTGGCGTTACGGCTTTGGTAGGCGTCGCGCCACACCGGTCGGGCCATCCCCAATATCGCGGTGCACAGCGCGAGGCAGGCGAGTGGTACGCCAAAATGCCAGGCGCCTTGGCGCGCTCGTCGGCCCAGGCTCACTAGAATGGATAGATTGGGAAAGCTCACCGCGGCGGCGGCTCCGCGGCCGCGGCGCAACACGATGAGCATGAGGGCGGGCAGCAGCAGCAGCAGCCAACCCGGCTGGGCAAAGTGGAAATGGTGGAGCTGCGCGGCCATGTTAGTTGCGGAAGTCGCGGTGCAGGGTTTCTAGCAATTCGCGCGCCTCGCCGACCACTGCGGTGGCCTCGCTAGCTGGGACTTGCGGGGCGTACTTATAGGCGGCGAGGCGGGCAAAGCCGGCGGCGCAGGCGCTGCGCGCCGGTTCGGATAGGGCGAGTAAGGCGTCGTTGCGAGTGATGAATTCCTCGTGGGTTTCAAACAGGGCGGGGTCGTCCGCGGCAATCGATAGATAGCGGCGGAGGATCAGCGACGTTTGCACTGCGGCGCTGCGCGCTTCCATCGCGGTGATCCGCTCGAGGGCGGCGGCGGCTTCTTTGTAGGCGTGGTTGCGGCGCGAGCGGGGGGTCATTTGGGTGCGGCGGCGGCGCAGCCAGCGGACGCAGCAGACCACCAGCACCAGCAGCGTTAGCACAGCGGCGGCGGACCAGGATTGTTGCGAAAAATCGCGCGGCAGCAAGGCCTCCGGGGTGGCCGGTTCCTTGAGTTCAAAGGTGGGAGCGGTGTCGGCCATGAATTGTTTGCCCGTCAGCGCCGGCGTTGGCCATGGTGTTTGAGGAGTTGGTGGAGGGCGGGCAGCGGGTCCGCGGTGGTGCTCAGATGGGTAGTATCGATGGCGTGTTTTTTGAAGATCGAGCCGACCCCCTCGCGGTGGCGTCGCGCGAGTTTTTCGTAGCTCATGCGGAGGTTGGCGTTGGAGGTATTGACGAGGGTTTCCGTGCCGGTTTCCGGATCGACCATGACCACCTTGCCTGCTGCCGGCAAGGCGGCTTCGAGGGGATCGGTCACTTGCAGGGCGAGCGTTTCGTGCTTGCGGGCGAGCTTGCCCAGCGGCAGGTCCAGCGGGTCGGAGTGGAAGTCTGACATCAGAAACACCAGCGCGCGGCGGCGCAGCGTGCGCATCAGGAAATCACTGGCCTCCTTGATAGAGGTGCCGGGGCGCGCCGG
>WBXD01000172.1 GCA_008932935.1 Verrucomicrobiota bacterium | reverse complement strand
TGCCCAGTTCAGAGGCAACGATGGGCCAGACGTCGTCGCGGGAGTGGACGATTTGGAAGTCGGCGAGGATTTCGGCGACTTCCTTGCCGCTGTGTTCGATTTCTGAGAGGACGTCCTGTGCCAGCGAGCGATCGATGAGGCCGCGCGATTGGAAAAGTTCGATGAGCTGATTGTGGTCCATGAGAAGAAAAATTTCAATCTGCGTCCGACATGGTGGCGTGGACGACCTCGCTGCCGGAGGTGATGCCGGCGAGCACTTTGCGGATGCCGTCTTCGCGGAGGGTGCGCATGCCCAATTCGCGGGCGCGACGGCGCAGTTGGGTGGTGGTCAGGCCGGTGTTGACCATCTGGCGCACCTCGTCATCGATGAGGAACAACTCGAAGATGCCCATGCGCCCGCGGTAGCCGTTGCCGCGGCATTTCTCACAGCCGACGGGGTTGAAAATGGTGGCGGCAGCGACGCGGCTGGTATCGAGCGAGAGGGCGCGCATTTCCTTATCGGTGAGCTCGGCGGGGCCTTTGCAGATGGGGCAGAGTTTGCGGACGAGGCGTTGGGCGAGCACGGCGCGCACCGCCGAGGCGATGAGGAACGGTTTGACGCCGATATCGGCGAGACGGGCGACCGCCGAGGGCGCGTCGTTGGTGTGCAGGGTGGAAAATACCAAGTGGCCGGTCAGCGAGGCGTTGATGGCGATGTTAGCGGTTTCCGCGTCGCGAATTTCCCCGATCATGATGATGTTGGGAGCTTGGCGCAGCATGGCGCGCAGGGCCGCAGCGAAGGTCATGCCGATGTCGGTTTTGACCATCACTTGGTTGATGCCGGGCAATTCATACTCGACGGGATCTTCGACGGTGATGATTTTCTTGTCAGGGCGGTTGATGACGTTGAGGCAGGCGTAGAGGGTGGTGGTCTTGCCGGAACCGGTGGGGCCGGTGACCAGCAGGATGCCATCGGGCAAGCCAAGGAGCCCCTCGAACACCGTCTGGTCGTCGGAGAAAAATCCCAACTCTGGCAAACCGAGCAACAGCGCGGTCTTGTCCAAAATACGCATAACGATCGACTCGCCATGATTCGAGGGCACCGAGGAGACGCGCAGGTCCACCTCTTTGTCGCCCATCTTGAGCTGGATGCGGCCATCCTGCGGCAGGCGCTTTTCGGCGATGGACATGGTGCCGCTCATCACCTTCAAACGGGCGATGATGGCCGGCAGCAATTTTTTCGGGTGGTTATCGACCTCGACGAGTTTGCCATCGAGGCGGTAGCGGATGCGCACGGAGGTTTCCAGCGGCTCGATATGAATGTCGGAGGCGCGCAGGCGGAACGCTTCGGTGAGGGTTTGGAACACCAAGCGGATGATCGGCGCATCATCACCGTGCGAACCCGCCTCCGCATCCTCGGTGGAAATCGTCAGACCCAGATCGGCCGCCTTGCCTGCTTCCACCCTGTAAATCTGGCTCAGATGCTCGATAATATCCTTGGGCGTGGCGCAGGCCAGGTTCACCTCCCGCCCGATCACATGCGGCAGGCTGTCGAGCATTTCAAAATCCAGCGGATCGGCCACCGCCAACGTCAGATAGACCCCGTCGTCGTGCACCGGAATGACCCGGTAGCGCTTGGCGACCTCGTCGGAGACGGTCTCGGTGAGCCCCAGATCGTAAGTAAAATCCGCGAGCCGCACAAACTGGATGCCGGCGTTGGCGGCGAGGGTGCGGGACACGTCCTCTTGTGACAGACTGGTGGTGGCCAGCAGATGTTCGACGAGCGTCTCCCGACCAGACAAGGCTGAACGTGCGTAAATAATCTGCTCGGCACTCACCAAGCCGGCTTCGGCAAGCAAATCTGCAAGGTAATCTTCGTTGGAAAACACAGCGTTGGGAATCCGGATTGGGGGTTTGTGATGGCGTTAGCGGGAGCTCACCGCGCGTCGCGTGTCCCAGCCTTGTCAAGTCACCCCGCCTTGTCAACCAGCCAGACGCAAACTAACCCACGTATTTTTTTCCGAAGGCCGGAAATCCCTACGATGTAGGTATCATGCCCATGCCATGCCCGTCGGGCAGCGCGTCTGAGGAGTCACAACCTTCTTGTCGTGGCTTCGCCGATAAATAGGGTCAGGTGTTGCATTTCAACAATTTCGCCAACTTAAATAGGGTCAGGTGTTGCATTTCAACAATTTCGCCAACTTGACCAATTTCCGCATGGTTTGAGGATG
>WBXD01000171.1 GCA_008932935.1 Verrucomicrobiota bacterium | reverse complement strand
TCGCCCAGCCAGGTGTTGTAGCCTTCCGGCAACTTGCGCACGAAGTCATCGGCAAAGGCCGCCACCGCGGCGGCATGTACTTCTTCGATGCTGGCATCCGGTCGCGCGTAACGAATGTTCTCGGCAACTGTCGCGGCAAAGACCACGGCTTCCTGCGGCACGAGTGCCATGCACTCTCGCACAGCGCGCGGGTCGGCATCTGCCAGGCTCAGGCCATCAAGGGTGACGCTACCGCTCTGGGGATCATAAAAGCGCAGCATGAGCTGTAAGACAGTCGTCTTTCCAGCACCTGACGGGCCCACCAGGGCAACGGTTTCTCCCGGTGAAACCTTCAGGCTGAAGTCATCCAGTGCGGCAGTGTCGAGGCGAGTGGGATAGCGAAAGTTCACGTTGTTGAAACTGATCTCGCCGCTGACCGGATCAGGCAAGGGCCGCGCGCAGTCCGGCGTGACGAGATCGGGCTGGGTGGCGAGGATTTCCATCAGTCGCTCGGTTGCGCCGGCCGTGCGCTGCAGGTCGCCCCAGACTTCGGAAAGGGCGCCAACAGAACCCGAGACAATTGCAGCGTAAAAGACAAAAGCTGAGAGCTGCCCCGGGCTGATGCGGCCATCCAGGACGTCGTGGCCGCCGATCCAGAGAATCAACGCGATGGCGCCAAAGACCACTACCAGAACCGTAACGATCAGCCATGCCCGGCTCCTGATTCGCGACCTGGCAATGTTGAACCCACGCTCGACCAGATCGGCAAATTCCTTTCGGTCAGCGTCTTCGTGGCCGTAGGCCTGCACAATCCGGATTTCGTGAATGGTTTCATCAATCCGGCTGCCTAGGTCGGCGACCCGATCCTGGCTTTGTCGCGCCAGCTTTCGCACGCGGCGACCGAAGAACATGATCGGGACAACGACCAATGGCACGCCGGTCAGCACCAGAAGCGTCAGCTTGAGGCTGGTAGTGAAAAGCATTGCCAGTCCGCCGACCAGCAGCAGGAAATTGCGCAATGCGATCGAAAGGCTCGATCCGATGGTGCCTTCGATCTGGGTCGTGTCGGCGGTCAGCCGGGAGATCACGTCGCCGGTTCGGCCGGACTCGAACCACGAGGGAGGCAGGGTCAGCAGGTGGTCGAACAGCTTGCGCCGCAGATCAGCTGTGATCCGTTCTCCCAGCCACGAAACATTGTAGAAACGGGTGTAGGTTGCGGCCGCAAGAATCGCAATGACGCCGAACATCGCGGCGAGTGTGCGATCAAGCCAGCCCGCATCGCCAGCGGCAAAGCCCTTGTCGATGACGGCACGCAGGCCCTGCCCGACCCCCAGCATCGCAGCGGCTGCGACGATCAGCGCGATGCTCGCAATAATCACCCGGGAACGATAGGGGCGCAACAGGGCGATGATGGCGGAGGCGGGCGAACGTAGATTGGACATTGGGAGTGTTACGGGTTTGTCTTTGCGAGGCAGGCATTGTAAGCGCAGCCTGTAAGCGCCTATAGTGCAACTTCCTTAACAAAATCAGGAGGACACGATGATTTCATTGCCCCTTACGTCGCTGACAACGCTGCTGGTCGTGCTCCTCATGTTCTGGACCAGCATGAACGTCGGACGGGCTCGCGGCAAATATGGCATCAAGGCGCCGGCGACCACCGGTCATGAAAAATTCGAATGCGCGTTCCGGGTACAGATGAACACCCTGGAGTGGGCCGCGATGATGCTGCCCAGTCTCTGGGTTTATGGCTACTTCCTTGGTGATCGCGGGGCTGCGGCAATTGGCGCCGTATGGCTGATTGGCCGCATGATGTACGCGATTGGATACATGGACGAACCTCGCAAACGCGGCGCCGGCTTTGGCATAGCGTTTTTTGCAACCCTGGCGCTGGTGCTGGGCGGGTTCTGGGGCCTTGGTTGCAAATTGCTGGGCTGAGTTTCAAATATTCTCTATCACTGAAATATCGACCATCAGATCGTCGGACAGGTTTTCCAGTTCGTGTTTCAGTGCACGTGCATCGAGTTCCGGTGCGGCCAGCAATTCCGCCTCGGCGTGGAACAGCGTTTCCGCGGACATGGGTGCACTGGCGATACGGGTGGTCAGCTTTTCCACGTTCACCACATGGCGGGCCAGAATTTGCGAGACCTCTCGAACAATGCCGATCCGATCGTGCCCGACGAGGGACAGCAGCAAAAGCCGTTTTGCCGGTGGATCGCCAGCAGCCTGTGAAGCAGCGGTGGTTACGGAGAGATCGGTGAGCTCGCGTAATGCGCCCTGCAACAAGGCTGTTTGAGCGTCGGGGACCGCGACGCGGACAATGCCGGCAAACTGGCCGGCCAATCGCGAAAGAGACGCCTCGAGCCAGTTG
>WBXD01000170.1 GCA_008932935.1 Verrucomicrobiota bacterium | reverse complement strand
GAGAGGCTGGATCTCGCGATCCGGCCTTTTTTCAACGCTCCAGGGTGAGATCGAAGCTGACCGATATCCGGTCGCCGTCACTCTGGTTGGGCAGCACGAAATGCTCCAGCCAGGACGGGAACAGGATGGTCAACCCGTCCGATGGCATGAAATATTCGCTGTCGCCGTCATCCTTGAACAACCGGTACGGCGCCTGGTTGGCGCCGGGACGCGGATCGCGGAAAACGATCTCGCCGGAATCGCGCGGCACGCTCAGATAATGCACTCCCGACAGGTTGTAGTTGTTGGTGTGGGAGTGGATCAGGTTCTGGTCCCCCCGCTTGTTGATGCAGGCCCACATCTGGTGCATCTGGGCGCCATTAACCTTGAAGACCTTGGCGCAGGTTTCTCCGACATGGCTGCATAACGGCTGGAAGACCGGGTTTTCGTGCAGGCGCACATCGCTCTGCCAGCCGCCATAGTTGGATTTTTTTATGCCGCCGCCGGGCAGAGCGTTCAGCCGGTATACTTCCGCCTTCATCGCGTCGAGGCCACCCGCAAAGCGGGCCTGCAGGACCACGGTGGGCCACAGGGTCGAGATGGTTATGCTATCCAGGTCCTGGCTCATGCCCGTCCTCCGGCGATGAGTTTGTAGCCAAGCGTGCGGCGGTGCAACGGTCACCCGGGGCCGTTTACAGGAACAGTCGCCGCAGTCAGGGCGCGCGCAACACAGCCAGCAGGCCGGGAATCGGATTGCCTTCCGGATCGTGCTCATGAACGACATTCCTCAATGCGTCCACAGCGAGGCCGCAGTCCTTGGCCAGCTGCCGGACATAGCGATTGCTGTGCGCGAAGCAGCCGCTTTGCGCCAGCCGGTAGTTTGCGGACACAGCGAAGTTCTCCTCGCCTGCCAGGGAAAAGAGTGTGAACACAAATAGCCCATTTGGTCGCAAACAGTTTCGCGCGGCCCGGAATATCGGCGTAAGGTCACCGAAATGGATCAGCACCGCCGCGCCCAGTATGGCGTCGTAGCTGTTGGCGCGTTGTGACATCACCAATAATGCGTCGGCTTGGTCAAGCCGGTCATACACCGATTTAGCCCGCGCTTTTTCCAGCATGGCGGGCGACAGATCCACGCCGTCTAACCGCCTAGCAAGCGGGCGTACCAGCGCTCCCGCCAATCCGGTTCCGCAGCCGATATCCAGGACATTCAGCTTTTCTGGTACCGCGTGTTCGCGCAACGCGTTCGCCACCAGTCTGGCGCCGAAATACGCATCTTCATTGTCCCAGAAGCGGGACCGCACGTCATAGAGCTTAAGAATATGGGCATGGGACGTGTGCAGCGGGGCGCCGGCCTTGCCCAGATACGCCAGCAGGACATGCACGCCCCGCCCGTCCTGCGGATCGCATTCCATGCACTTCTGGAAATAACGGGCTGCCGCACCGGTATCGCCATCATCACCTGAAAGAATGCCCAGATTGTAATAGGTGTCCGCATTGTCGGGATTGCAGACTAGGGCACGTTCAAAGCATGCCCGCGCCTTGTCCCGTTCGCCAAGCGCCTTCCAGACATTGCCAAGATTGTTGTGCGCGTCGCCATAGTCCGGCTTTAATGCGATGGCGCGGTGATAGCTGGCGGCTGCTTCCGTCAGCTTGCCCTGCGCCCGCAGGACGATGGCCAGGTTGTAGTGAAAATCCGGCATTTGGGCATGTGCGGCAATCGCCCGGCCGATCAGCCTGGCGGCAGCCTGCAATTGTCCGGCACGAAAGGCTTCCACACCCATGGCATGCAATGTGACAGGATCGTCCCCCGCGGCGGTCACGGCAGGCACCTGGCTAGCTTTTTGATTTGCCCGGCGTTGCTTGCGATTCATCCCCGTGCCCAGCGGTCCGTTATGGGCGGTTATGCCATATCCAGATCAATGGCGCGACTTCCCGCACGAGGGCGCCCGGGATTCAGGACCGTTGTGACTTTCTTTCATTTCAGCCTTTGGGCAGGTAAATTCAGCTCTGCTGGAAAGAAGATCGATATGAAGCTCTTGTATGGTGTGACGTTCATCGCCTCGCAAAAAATACTCATCGTCAGCGTCGCTGTCGCAGCAATGGGTCTGCCGTCCATCGCGCTGGCTGAGACGGACACCACAGCGCTTTGGCAAATAAGGATGGGGCTGGATCGACTCGAATGAGGAATGGCGGAGATGGGGTGTCTGCCGATTACTGCAATAAGTTATTGATATAACAGGTATTATTTTCGCTACCCACCTCCGCTTCCCGCGCTGCTACCCACAATGTCCGCTTTTCCCCAAAGCGGCCATTCAGCCCCGGTACTCCCAATGTCCGCTTTGCGCCAAAAGCGGTCATTCGCTTGGGTTCACCGCGCGGTATAACCACCATCGATCACCAACTCGG
>WBXD01000169.1 GCA_008932935.1 Verrucomicrobiota bacterium | reverse complement strand
TGCTCAGCGGCCCGGTTTCCGCGGTGAGTGGCTCGGGCTTGGCCACCGCGGGCACGGTCTATCAAGATAGCACGGCCTACGTCAGCGGGGTTTACCAAAGCTTTTCGGCCACCCTCGAACTCAGCGTGCTCAATACCCATGGCGATAATTTCGGCGCTTATGCCAGCGACGGTCTCCCCGACGCCTGGCAGGTGCAATATTTCGGCTTGCCGCCCAACCCGCTGGCTGCTGCCGCCGCCACCTCCGCTGGCAACGGCTTGAATAACTTGCAGAAATTCGCCTTTGGCATGAATCCACTGCTGGGAGGCTCCCCGCCGGTGACGTGGAATGGCACGGCGCAGGTGGCAGGTGGGGTGCCGACGCAACTCGCCACCAATAGCAATGGCAGTTTCACGTTCCGAGCGGTCTATGCCCGTCGCAAAGATTTTGTGGCGGCGCATCTGAGCTACACGGTCGAGTTCAGCGGAGATTTGCTCACCTGGAAGGCTTCTACCGCCACCCCGGTTCTGCTCGCCGATGATGGCCAAATCCAAGCGGTGTCCGTACCCTATCCGTTTTTCGTCGCCGGCAAAAAAGCCCGTTACTTTCGGGTGAAGGTCGAGATGCCTTAACCCTTTTTTACCATCATGAATTTCGCCACGACATATTTCCGCCGATGGATGCTTTTGCTCTGCGCATGGCAGCTTCCATGGCCGCAATCGGCGCTCGCCGAGGTGGTCTACAGTGGCATCCAGGACATCGCTATCCCGGCCAATTTTGACGGTGTTTTCCTCAATGTGGTCACCCAGCAGCACGCCACGTACGAATTCAGTGGCTGGGATCTCAATCCGTTCTTCGGCGGCCTTGGCATCGCCAACGCACCGAATTTCCAACCCGCACGGCTAGGCACAGACAGCGGGGATTCGATCGTGCCGCTGAGCTTCGGCAGTTCCATCAGTAGCAGCCTGAGCTTCGCCACCGGCTACGGTGGCTCCGGCGCCGAAGATAACTCGGGCCACCTCGGGCCGGGCCCGTCCCAATTCACCGCTGGCCAATCCGCGTATTTGGGATTTCAGGTGACGCGCAACGCCAGCGTCAGCTACGGCTGGATGCAGGTGACGCTGACCCGCGATGGCATCGGAGTCATTCAGGATTGGGCCTACGATCCCTCGGGTAACGCGATGCTCGCGGGAGCCACCGGTAGCGTGGGCGCCGCGCCGATCATCATCCAAGCGGGTGCGACCCAAGCGGCCTCCGCCAGCGACGCCGGCACGGCGGTTTTGGTGGGCAAGGATGCTCAGTTCACCTTTCAGCAGAGCGCCACCCAGGGGGATTTCTCCGGCGTCATCAGCGGCGGCGGCAACGTCAATGTCACCGGCGCCGGTGGCGTCCGCTTGACTGGCACCAATACCTTTACCGGTACCGCCGCCGTGCTCGATGGCAGTAGCCTGACGGTGACCAAAAAAGACAACCTCGGCGCGGCGACCATTGATCTGAAGCCCGCTGCGGCGCTGGTGTTTGATTCGCTCGCGGCGAACAACGGGGCCGACAACACGTTCGCCAACCCGATCACCATCAGCTCCGCCACCAGCACCCTGAGCAATACCGGCAGCGGCGCGGTGGTGCTCAGCGGCTCGATCAGCGGCGATGGCGGCATCAATGTTTCCGGTGCCAGTGGCGTCCGCTTGAGCGGCACCAATACCTTCGCCGGCACCGCCGCAGTGCTTGATGGCAGTAGCCTCACGGTGACCAAAAAAGACAACCTCGGCACGGCAGCCATTGATCTGAAGCCCGCTGCGGCGCTGGTGTTTGATTCGCTCGCGGCGAACAACGGGGCCAGCAACACGTTCGCCAATGCGATCACCATCAGCTCCGCCACCAGCACCCTGAGCAATACCGGCAGCGGCACGGTGGTGCTCAGCGGTACGATCAGCGGCGATGGCGGCATCAATGTCTCCGGCGCCGGTGGCGTCCGCTTGAGTGGCACCAATACCTTTGTCGGCACCGCCTCGGTGCTCGATGGAAGCAGCCTGACGGTGACCAAAAAAGACAATCTCGGCGCGGCAGCCATTGATCTGAAGCCTGCGGCAGCGCTGGTGTTTGATTCGCTCGCAGCAAACAACGGGGCCGACAACACCTACGCCAATGCGATCACCGTCACCTCAGCCACCGGCACCCTGAGCAATACCGGCAGCGGCGCGGTGGTTCTCACCGGCTCGATCAGCGGCGATGGCGGCATCAATGTCTCCGGCGCCGGTGGCGTCCGCTTGAGCGGCACCAATACCTTTGCCGGCACCGCCTCGGTGCTCGATGGCAGCAGCCTCACGGTGACCAAAAAAGACAACCTCGGCACGGCAGCCATTGATCTGAAGCCCGCTGCGGCGCTGGTGTTTGATTCGCTCGCGGCGAACAACGGGGCC
>WBXD01000168.1 GCA_008932935.1 Verrucomicrobiota bacterium | reverse complement strand
CCCGCGGCAAGATTCAAGTTTGCACAGCACTCGGCGTGCCGATAGTTTTCCGCCATGCCGGCCGCCGCAGAGGACATTGCCTATTGCCATGCTTGCGGGGGTCCGATGGATGTCGCCGCGATGGGGCCGTTTGCCAACGTCGAGTGCCCGCAATGCGGCAAGCACACCCGGGTGAAGCGCGAGTTTGGCCCGTATACTCTGCTGCGGCGCCATGCCATCGGCGGCATGAGCGTGGTGTTTGTGGCCCACGACAATACCCTGGACCGCGAGGTGGCCGTCAAAATCCTCAACGAAGTCTATTCCGCCGACGCACGCCGCATCGCCGCCTTTGAGGAGGAAGCTCGCCTCACCGCCTCCTTCAGCCACCCCCATGTGGTGCGCGTGTTTACCACCGGGCGCGCTTTCGGGCGCTTCTTCATCGCTATGGAATTCATCGTCGGCGGCCATTTCGAGCAGCAAATCACCGAGCGCGGCACCATCCCCGAACGCGAAATGCTCCAACTCGCCATCCAAGTCGCCGAGGGCCTCAAGGCTGCACACGCCGCCGGGCTGATTCATCGCGATATCAAGCCCGGCAACATCTTGCTCGATGGCGGCGGCCAGGCGAAAATCGTCGATTTCGGTTTGGCATTATTGTTAGAAAAAGGCGGTACTGCGCAAGCCAAGGAAATCTGGGCCACGCCGTATTACGTGCCGCCGGAAACCATCGAGGGCCACCCCGAGGATTTTCGATCCGACGTGTATGCCTTCGGCGCCACCGTCTACCATGCGCTGGCCGGCAAGCCGCCCTGCGACGAGGAGAGCATGGCCACAGTGATTTTGCGCGAGGCCAAACGCAAAGTGCTGCCACTGCACACGTCCGCCCCGTGGGTGACGCCGCAAACCTGCTCCGTGGTGGATCGGGCGATGGCGTATGATTCGGCCAAGCGCTTCGAGTCCTACGACGAGATGCTGGCGCACATGAATGACTCACTCAAGCATCTGCGGGCTGGTTCTTCCGCCTTGCGGGGCATGCCGGCCGCCGCCACGCGCCGCCAATCTGCCAAGCACCGTGACCTGCGCTCGATGCTTGGCGCGGCCGCCGCGGGCGGCATCGCCGCGCTGGCCGTACTCACCTGGTGGATCGCTCGCCATCCCAAGCCCCTAGTCAAACCCGTGCCGGCAGTGGTCGCAATCGCCCAACCTGCAGTCAGCGCCGCTTCCGTCAGCAATGTGGCTGCCGCCTCCCGCATCGCCAACCTCTATCGGGAGGCCCGCCATGCACTGGAGGCCGCCGACTACAACAAGGCACGCGGGTTGTTTGTCGCCTTGCGTGAGGATGATCAAGTGCAGGAGCCCACCCGCTCGTGGGCCGGCGTGGAGGCGGTACTTATGGCCTACCTCGATGGCCAATCCGGCCTCGGCCGCCAAGAGGCGAAGGCGGCCGCCAACCACCTCGCCAGTGCCAAGCTCGAGGATCCGGCGATCCAACAGCGACTGCTACCGGTGCTGGCAAAACTCGCGGAGCTCCCCGCCCTAGCCGCCACCGCCACCGATGTGTCGCCTAGCGGCGTGCCCGCTACCATGGCCTGCTTGCTCGCCGGTCTTAAAAACTGGGAACAAGGAAATCTCAGTGCCGCCGCCGCCTTTTTCAATGCGGTGCATTCCGCCGACTTCGACCAGCAGGAGTCTTGGGCGGCGATCTATAAGAATCTCGCGGGCGACTACCTGGCCGATTTTAAGCTGCTGTCAGGTCCCGTGTTTGACCGCCCTTCCATGGGCAAAGCCGCCTGCACCCAAGCCATCACCCAACTCGAGACCATCCTCCCCAATCTCAAAACCCGCGGTCGCGCACAATTCAATGCCGCGGCCTGGAAACTCGACCTCCAACGCCAAGCACTCCTGCCAGAGCCTCCGCCCGACAAGTCCGAATGAACCGCCTTTTCCGTTAGGAAAAACAGTCCCCTTTGCCGTGTCCGATTTATTCTCCAATCCATCCGCACTCGCCGATAAACCGCAGCCAGCCGAGCCACTGGCGGCACGGATGCGGCCACGCTCACTCGACGAGGTGGCGGGCCAGGCGCACCTGTTAGCACCCGGCAAATTGTTGCGCCGCGCGATCGAATCGGATCGCTTCACCTCGTTGATTTTCCACGGCCCGCCCGGCACCGGCAAAACCACCTTGGCCAGCGTGATAGCTCGCACTACCGGTTCGCGCTTTGAAGCACTCAATGGCGTCGAGTCCAACGTCGCGGATATCCGCGCCAAAATCGATCAGGCCCGCACCTGGCGCGATTTGCGCGGTGAGACCACCGTCCTGTTCATCGACGAGATCCACCGCTTTAACAAGGCCCAGCAGGATGTACTGCTGCCACACATCGAACGCGGCATCGTTAGATTCATCGGCGCCACCACCCAAAACCCCTACT
>WBXD01000167.1 GCA_008932935.1 Verrucomicrobiota bacterium | reverse complement strand
TGCCCATGCTTGGATAATGCGCTGTGCTTGGCGCATGTTGCATTCGCCTCGCATGGGCACTGCGGCCAGAGGCACGCAGGCACGGCCTGCCACGAGACGCAGCAGCCACGCCACGTGGCTGCGCGCCTCCGGCCGCAGGCCGTGGGTGCTGCGTCTCGCGGCGCGAGCTAGTGGCGGTCCAGGCTTGGAGAAGGTGCCAGATTTGACGGGAATTTCTTGCACTGTGCACTGGTGATGCGTGCACGGAAATACATTTTTTGCCTCTGCTATCATCCATCTCGACCATCTTCACCCGGCACGCGAGCAGCTAGAGCACTGCCCGGCGTTGGCGCACGGCGCGGGCCAGCTCGTCGAGTACTTCGACGGTGCTATCCCAGTTGATACAGGCATCGGTGACGGATTGGCCATGCACCAGTCGCGAGCGGTCGGGGCCGGCCTTTTGATTGCCTTCGACGAGGTTGGACTCGAGCATCACGGCAGTGATGGCGCGGGAGCCGGCGGCGAGTTGCTGGCACAGCTCGCGGGCCACCAGCGGTTGGTTGCGGTAGTCCTTGGACGAGTTGCCATGCGAGCAATCTACCATCACAAAGGGCGGCAACTCCTGCTTGCGCAGCATCGTCTCCACCCCGGCAATGCTCGCTGCGTCGTAGTTAGTCCCGGTTTTTCCGCCCCGCAAAATCAAGTGACAGGAGGCGTTGCCGGCGGTAGAAAAGATCGCCGAAACCCCCTGCTTGGTGACGGACAGAAAATGGTGTGGATTGGCGGCCGACTCGATGGCATCCAAGGCGATTTGAATCGAGCCGCCGGTGCCATTTTTGAAACCGACGGGCATCGACAGGCCGGAGGCGAGTTCGCGATGGATCTGCGACTCGGTAGTGCGCGCGCCGATGGCTCCCCAGGCAATCAAATCCGCGATGTATTGCGGGGAAATCGTGTCGAGAAACTCGGTGCCCGCCGCCAGTCCCATGGTGGCCAGGTCCAACAGCAGTTTGCGGGCGACGCGCAGCCCGTGGTTGATGTCAAACGAGTCGTCCAAATGCGGATCATTGATCAGGCCCTTCCAGCCGACGGTGGTGCGCGGCTTCTCGAAATACACCCGCATGATGATGAGCAGATCGTCCTGCAGCCGCGTCGCTTGCTGCATGAGGCGGGCTCCATATTCCATCGCCGCATCCACATCATGAATCGAGCAAGGCCCCACCACTGCCAGCAGTCGGTCGTCCTTGCCGCGCAGAATCGCCTCCGCTTGGCCACGCGAGGTGGCCACCAATTCCGACACTTGATCGGTCACGGGGAGGTAATAAGCCAACACTGCCGGTGAAATCAGCGGATTGAGGCCGGCAATACGGAGGTCATCGGTGCGGTGGCGGGTCACGCCGCCGAGCTTAGCTGGCCTTAGCCACAACGCAAGGGACAAGTGTGCTCAAAGCCGGAGTGCGCAATAGCCCGCCGAGTCGTTGCATTTCCAGGTTGACTTGCCCAGGGGTGAGCGACCAAGCTGCGAACATGTTTGACCCCGATCGCTACGATGGCCGTATGCCTTACCGCCGTTGCGGCGACGCCGGTTTGTTGCTGCCGGCTATTTCACTGGGATTTTGGCATAACTTTGGCCGCATCGATGATTTTCAGGAGGCCCGCAAGATCATGGGCCGGGCGTTTGACCGTGGCATCACTCACTTTGACCTGGCCAACAACTACGGTCCGCCGCCGGGCTCCGCCGAGGACAACGTCGGGCGCATTCTGGCGGAAGACTTCAGTTGCCACCGCGACGAGCTGGTCATTTCCACCAAGGCGGGTCATGAGATGTGGCGCGGTCCTTACGGTGAATCGGGCTCGCGCAAGCATCTGCTCGCCTCGTTGGATCAATCGCTCAAGCGCCTGCGCCTGAGTTACGTGGATATTTTCTACTCCCATCGTCCCGACCCAGCCACCCGGCTCGAGGAAACCATGTCGGCGCTGGCGACGGCGGTCCACAGCGGTAAGGCCTTGTACGTTGGCTTGTCGAAATACCCGCTCAAGCGCCTGAAAAAAGCCGTACGCATCCTCAAGGATATGGGCATCCGCTGCCCGGTCTATCAACCGCCGTACTCGTTGCTCAACCGCTGGCCGGAAAGCGCCGGCATCCTCGATTGGTTAGCGGATGAGGGTATTGGCTGTGTCGTGTTCAGTCCCTTGGCACAAGGCCTGCTCACCCCCAAATACCTCGACGGCATTCCCGAAGGTTCGCGTGCCGCCCGTCCCGAGGGTTTTTTACAACCCGCACAAGTGGCCACCCAGCAGGCAAAATTGCTTGCCTTGAACGCCCTCGCCACCGACCACGGCATGCCGCTGCACCACCTCGCCCTGCGCTGGGCGCTGCGCTCACCCAGCGTCACCTCCGCCATCATCGGTGCCCGCAATGTGGCCCAGA
>WBXD01000166.1 GCA_008932935.1 Verrucomicrobiota bacterium | reverse complement strand
TGTTCCTGATAAATGTCGGCCCACGCGCCGCGCAGCATCGCCGCGGCAGGAAATTTCCGCCCAAGTCGGCGTCCAAAAACGCCGGCAAGAAGGCAACGGCGAAGGCTCGCAAGCGGTCGGCCAAGAAAAGCAAAGGAAAGCTCAAGGCCAAAGCCGCCAATGCGATCGCCGTCAAGACGAAGCACAAGAGCAACAAGGGCAAGAAACAGGCGCCCAAGCGCGCGCACAGAGCCGTGGCCCACAAGCCCAGAACGCCGTCGCGCCATCTTGGCATTGCAAAGCCGGCGTCGGCGCCGGCAAATCACGTCGCGGCAAAGCCCCACGCAAAGCCGGTCTCGGCGGCCGCGCGCAAAGGCATCTTGCAGCGCATGCTCGGGCGTCTCGGCGGCTAGTCGTCCGTTCCAGCCTTTGCACAACGAGGCCGGCGTGCGCCGCCTCGCCACAGTTTTGCCGCCATCGCCGCCGGATCATTGCTTAAAATTAATTGGTCATGACCGCGATACAGGTGTTTTTCGGCGCGCCATTCAGCCGCCGTTCACCGACAAAATCGGAACCTCGGTCGCAAGATGGACGTTAGGCCTGCGCGATCAAACCGCAGGAAATGCTGAACCCGGGCGTTTATTGAAACGTCCCATGAAGCGAACCTAGGAGGTGCGCTATGAACAGGATCACCAAGACGCTTACCGCTCTCGCTGCCGTCGCGACCTTGACGGTTGCTTCCGTTGCCATGCCGCAGCCGGCCGAAGCCCGCGGCGGGCGCATCGCCGCCGGCATCATCGGCGGTCTTGCCGCCGGCGCCATTCTCGGCGGCATCGCCTCGAACGGTTACGGCTATTACGGCCCGGCCTACGCTTACGGCCCCGGCCCGGTCTATTACGGTCCGCATTGCTGGTGGACCCGCGAACGGGTGTGGGACGGCTATGGCTGGCGGTTGCGCCGCGTCCGCGTCTGCGATTAGGCCGCCTATCGCGTCACGCAGGGCCTGGAACTTGACCTGAAAATCGTCGAAAATGCCCGGAAACTGCCTTGTTTCCGGGCATTTTTGTGATCGGAGTCACAGCACCCGGCGAAGTTCCGCCATAATGAAATCGATACTGACTGCTACCAAACGTCGCACAGGAAATCCGGCCAAACACTATTCGTCACCTAGGGAGCTTCCCATGAAGAATATCAAAAGTGCCATTCTCAGCATCGCCGCTGCGGCCACTGTCGCAGCCGGTTTGCTGGCCGCGCCAGTGCCGGCCGAGGCGCGTTGCGTCGGCTGCGCCGTCGGTGCCGGTGTGCTCGGCGGCGTCATCATCGGCAGTGCTATCGCCAACAGCCAGCCGCGCTATTACGCGCCGGCCCCCGGCTATGTCGCCTATGACGGCTATTCCGCCCGTTATCCGGTGTCCTGCCCGGGCGGCTTCTGGGCGCGCCGGCCGGTCTATGACCGCTGGGGCAATGTGCGTGGCTACAGCCGCCCGCGCTTCATCTGCCCTTAAGCTTCGCGTAACCGCCCCGGTGCAGACTGCGGGCAAATCAATCGCGCCGGATTCGGCCTGAAAGGACGTCCATGAACTTCAAGATCATCGCTCTGGTCGCGGCTGGCCTTTCAGCCGCCGCCTTGCCCACCGCCGCCGAAGCCCGCTGCAACGGCTGCGCGGTCGGCGCCGGTGTCATCGGCGGCCTCGCCGCCGGCGCCATCATCGGCTCGGCCATCGCCAACGGCCAACCGCGCTATGTCGAGCCGGCCCCCGTCTATGATGCGCCGCCGCCGCGCCGCGTCTATGTCGAGGAAGAAGGCCCGGTCTGCCATGTCGAGCGTCAGCGCTTCTGGGATGGTTACGCCTGGCGTCACCGCCGCGTCGAAGTCTGCGACTGATCAGTCGGCTGCGCTTCGCCGAGTCTTCATTCCAACAAGTCTTCATTTCAACACGTCTTCGTCACGCCCGGCCCAAAAAGCCGGGCATGATCGTTTCTACCGCCGCATATGGCTCAGCACCGCCGCGGTCGGCCAACAATCGACTTTCAAGCTGTTCGCCTTCTGATATTGGCCGAGCGCCGCCCGGGTCAGCATCCCCGCCTTGCCGTCGATCTTGTCTTTGTAGATTCCCAGTTCGATGAGCCGCTGCTGCATCGCCTCGACATCTTTGGTCTTGAGCTGGTCGCTCTTGCTCCACGCCGTCTCGAACGGCCCCGCGCCGGCGATACGATCCGACAGATGCCCGACGAACAGCACATAGAGGTCGGAAAAATTGTATTCCTTGATGACGAAGTAGTTCTTCGGCGTCAGGAACGACGGCCCGTAATTGCCTTCCGGCTGCAATAGCGACGCCCGCAGCGACAGTTCCTTCGGCGAAAGTTTGCGCCCCTTGGCCGGCGTAAAGCCGCGCTTGAGCCATTCGCCGATCGGCATCGTCACGTCGGGCGTACCGATCGAACAATC
>WBXD01000165.1 GCA_008932935.1 Verrucomicrobiota bacterium | reverse complement strand
GCAACGGACCCCGCCGAGACCCCCTGAAGCCCCCCTGAAGCCCCCCTGAAGGCCCCCTAAAGGCCCCCTAAAGGCCCCCTAAGCCCCTCCCTGAGGCCCCCATGCGAGCCCCTGAGGTCCATGCGCGACGAACCGAGGGATTTGCGGAATGTAAGCTTCACGCGCAGGTCCTGTGCCTTGGCCTGCAAGCGTGATTTTTTCTAGCATAATCCGAAGGATCCGCTCTATATTACGACATCGGTGGGGACTGGTAAACCGGTGCCCGCCGACCTCAACCAAAACAACCAACCCCATGCAAACTGCCAACGTCAATCTGCCGATCACCATCACCGTCCGCCATGAGGAAGTGACTGATTCCCTGCGCGACTATGTCACCAAAAAAATCGAGGGCCTCCACCTCGATTATCCGCGCATTATGGGTGCCAAGGCCATTCTCGACGTGCTTAAAAACCGTCACGTCGCCGAGTTTATTCTGTTCTGCGCCAATCACATCACTATTGAGGCCCATACCGAAGGCAGCGATATGTACGCCGCGATCGACGAAACCATGGAGAAAATTGCCCGCCGCATGCGCAAGCACAAGACGCGGCTGATGAAAAAGCACCGCCCGCATCGCAACGAATCTATCCGCCACCTAGACGAGCGGCGCTTTACCATGGCGGTACTCGATCATCCGGAAGATTCCGACGTTGATCCCGAACCCTACATCATCCACCCCGACCACTACTCCATCCGCACGATGTTCAAGGAAGATGCCATCATGCAACTCGAACTCTCCGACCGCCCCTTCGTCCTCTATAAAAGCGCCCGCCGCGGTGGCCTCACCCTCGTCTATCGTCGCAAGGACGGTGAATTCGCCGCCATGGATATCAAAGACACGGTGTGAAACCGTCCCTCGGAGCGCTGCGCGTCAGGTTTAGGGCCGCCCGCCATTAACCACCGGCTTGTTCTATTGCCGGAGGTTTCTCAGCGGCAGTTCCAGCATTTGCCACACCCGAATCCAAGCAATTGTGCAACTGCTGGACAGGGCCCCTCATTAACAACGAGCATCAAGCTGGCCGGGTTATTCACAGGCCCCCGGCCAGCCGCAATTTGGCCAACTCCACTCCGGCGCAGCACCCCACTCCGCCACACACTATGGCCAGCTGTGCCTAGCTTCCATCTGCCCAATTGCGAAACCCTTTGGCGCCGGCATTCTAAAAAATCATTGACCCCGCCGCCATGCGCTACTACGTCTTCCTCGCCCCCAGCCACGCTAGTTTAGTTTAGCTAGCCTATGGCCGACGATCGGGAGCCGCCTCACTTAGGACTAAAAACATGAGCCACGCGCCTCTGCACATTATCGAATCTCACACCGCCGGCGAGCCCACCAAGGTCATCATAGACGGCGGACCAGACCTCGGCACCGGCACACTCGCCGAGCGCTCACAACGCCTGCGCGACGAACACGCTTGGCTGCGCGGGGCCGTATGCTGCGAACCACGCGGCCACGAGGCAGTCGTCGGAGCCTTGGTGTGCGCCCCCGACGAACCGGATTGCGCCTGCGGGGTGATCTTTTTCAATAACGTCTCCACTCTCGGCATGTGCATCCACGCCACCATCGGACTGACCGTCACCCTCGCTCATCTGGGGAGAATTCATCCGGGCACGCACCGCATCGACACCCCGGTGGGTGTCGTAACCGCCCATCTGCGCAGCGATGGCTCGGTCGAAGTGGCCAACGTGCCCAGCTACCGGCATGCCGCCGCAGTAACAGTCGAAGTCCCGGGCTGGGGCAGCGTGCGCGGCGACGTCGCCTGGGGCGGCAACTGGTTTTTTCTCATCGCAGACCAAGGGCCGCCCGTGGCTATCGAGCACCTTGAGGCGCTCAACCGTTTTACGCGGGACGTGCGCCGCTGTCTCACAGAGCAGGGCATCACCGGCGAACACGGCATGGAAATCGACCACATCGAGGTGTTCGGACCACCGGCCAACCCGGCACTCGCCGACAGCCGCAATTATGTACTGTGCCCCGGTGATGCCCACGACCGCTCACCCTGTGGCACCGGCACCAGCGCCAAACTCGCCTGCCTGCACGCCTCCGGCACCCTGCGCTCTGGCCAGATTTGGCGCCAGTCGGGCATTCTCGATACCGTCTTTGAGGCCGCACTCGAACCCCTACCCGATGGCAAAATCATCGCCCGCATTACCGGCCACGCCTGGGTCAATGCTGACAGCACCTATTTCTTTGACCCCACCGATCCATTCCGCCACGGCCTAGCGTGAGCAAGCTGGCTGGACCGGGCGGTGGCAAGCCACCGCACTCAAGGAGCGGCGGTTGCCAACCGCCATGGCCCATGGATAGAGCAAGGGCAGCCGCATGGCGGCTTGCTCTTACGCGTCTCATGGGCAGCAGGGGGCAAGCTGCCCCCGCTCCTTCACGCCCGCCACG
>WBXD01000164.1 GCA_008932935.1 Verrucomicrobiota bacterium | reverse complement strand
TTTGCGGCTGGGCTATACCGGCGGCACCACCGGCAAGGCAAAGGCAGTGACGCTGACTACGCGCAGCGATCTTGTGGAAACAACCGCCTTCCTGACCGATCTCGTTCCGGAGCTTCAAAAGGGTGACACGTTTCTCCATGCTGCCCCAATCGCTCACGCCTCTGGCGCCTTCTTCCTGCCGTCGTTGGTGCGTGGCGTGCATTCGCTGGTGATGACGAAATTCGATGCAGGTGAATTTCTGTCGCTTGCAGAAAGTTCGCGCGCCGAGTTCACTTTTCTGGTGCCGACCATGATCGCGATGATCCTGGAAGATCCGCGGATCGATCAAGCTGATCTCGCCTTGCGTCGCATCGCTTATGGTGCCGCATCGATATCGCCAAGTCTGATTCAAAGGGCCGAGCGGCGTTTTGGTCGTTGTTTTGTGCAGTGCTACGGTCAGGCCGAAAGTCCCATGGTGATCACCTGTCTCCAACCGGAGGATCACGACAGGATTGGTTCCTGCGGAAGGCCGTTTTCCGTTGCCGAGGTGGCGATATTCGATGAGAACGATCAGCCGCTACCTCCCGGTGAGCGCGGCGAAATTGTTTGTCGCGGCCCGCAGACCATGGCCTATTACTGGAATCGCCCCGAGCAGACCGCAGAGGCTTTTCGCAATGGGTGGCTGCATACCGGCGATATCGGCACCATGGATGAAGCGGGTTTCTTCTACATCGTCGATCGCAAGAACGACCTGCTGATATCGGGTGGCTACAACGTCTATCCACGCGAGGTCGAGGACGTTCTGGCCGGCTTTCCAGGTGTCGTGGAAGTTGCCGTCGTTGGTCTGCCTGACGAGTATTGGGGCGAGCGGGTGGTCGCCGTAGTGGCGGGTAGTGCCGATCTGGACCGCGAGGGGCTGATGCAGTACGCGCGCGATCATCTAGCCAGTTTCAAGCGGCCAAAGGAGATTCTGGTCTGGCCTGAATTACCCAAGAGCGCGGCCAACAAGATTTTGCGTCGAACAGTCAGGGAAAGCCTGACTGCGCAGATGGCGAATCCGGTTAGCGGTTGAGTGTCGTATCCGCTTCGCGTTCCCTGAACCAATTTTGAGGTAGAGACCCATGACACTCAGTCACAACGACATCAAGAATCTGGTCGAGATGTTTGCAGCGTGCGGATGGGATGAATTGCAACTCGAGATCGACGGCGTTCAACTATTCCTGTCGACAGACCCTGACGCTGGTCGAGGGCCGGGGCCGTTGCCCCTGCCGGAGTCATTACCTGCCTCTCCGGTAGCGACTTTAGAGGGCGCCAACAATATCCATGGACAATCTGTCGGCGCTCAGGATGAGGTGCCGTCAAATTGGGTCGCCGTCACCGCGCAGCACCTCGGCACCTTTTATCGCTCCCCGAAACCAGGTGCTCCGCCATATGTGGAAGCAGGGCAGGCCGTCGCCGTTGAGGCTGAGCTTTGCCTGCTCGAGGTCATGAAGCTGTTTACCGCGGTGAAGGCGCAGACCTCAGGTGTGGTGCGTCGTATCTGTGCCCGTGATGGCGAGATGGTCGAGTACGATGAAGTGCTTTTTTACATTGAGCCAGATTAGTCGGCAATGCTTGATTGATGTCTCAAGGCCGGAAGACCGGCCTTTGAAGAGTGGTAAGGAAAATTCATGGCACACATAGAGTTTCTCGATGAGACCATGCGAGATGGTCAGCAAAGCCTGTGGGGCCTGCGCATGCAGGCAGGCATGGCACTGCCGGTATCGCCTTTGATCGACCGAACGGGGTTTCGCGTCATTGACCTGACCGGTGGTGGCATGCTTGATGTGCTGACGCGCTACTGCCACGAAAATTACTGGGAGGGCCTGGATCTCCTGGTTGCCTCCATGCCGCGGACGCCAGTGCGTGCCGGTCTTCGATCCAACGCCAACGTGACATTCGGCGTCAGTCCGGATGTACTGATGGATTTGTGGGTACGCCGGCTTTGTGCCCATGGCGTGCGTTCGTTCTGGATCTACGACGTTCTTTTCAATATCGACAAGATGCTTCGCCTGGCCAAGGTGGCGAAGGAGGCAAAGGCCGACGTAGCAGCAGCGATCATGTTTGCCTTGTCCCCGGTGCATACCGACGCGTATTACGCCGACAAGGCAGACAAGCTGTCGGCGTCGCCGGATGTCAACTCGATTCTGCTCTACGACACCGCCGGGGTCCTCGAGAAGGAGCGTCTGAAGACACTGTTACCTGCCATTGTCGCCAAGGCACGCGGCAAACCGATCGAGTTTCATTCCAACAACTTGCTCGGCATGTCGGCCAAGGCTTATCTTGACGCCATATAACTCGGCGTTACCATCCTGCATACCGCCAGCCGCCCGATGGCCAACGGCCCCTCGGTGCCATCGACCGAGATTATGACCAAGAATGTCGAGTTGAAGGGCCATACCCACAACCTCGATACCTCCCTGTTCCAGCCTGTCGCGGACCATTTCGAAGCAGTG
>WBXD01000163.1 GCA_008932935.1 Verrucomicrobiota bacterium | reverse complement strand
GCCATGCGGCCCTGGATGAGCGTGGCGGTGGAGCTGTCCAACGCGGCGGTGATGCGCAGAGGCGCCAATCCACTGTGGTAGATAATCCAAACTCCGGACCAGGGGCCGCTCTGGAAATTCAAAGAGGTGATCGTACCGCTCAAGAGCGTCGTGCCACTGAAATACTGATAAGTCCCGCCGCTACCTGTAGCGTCAATTTGATAGATCAGGTACTCCGACCCAAAGTTCACCGTCAACGTCCGGCTCGCCGTTGATGCCGGCCCGAGAGCGTCTGGATATCGGATCAGAGGTATATTGTAGAATGCCTGCGCCGCGAGGCTGGGATTCTCGAAGACGACTTCGTGACCGCCGGGACTGCCGGTGCCTTGATAGATTTCACCGCGCTTACTCCAGGATTGCAGGTTGGTGCTGCGAAAAAGCTGGAACACAGTGGCTGCCGGTTGCGCGGCGGGCATCGCGTAGCTCACCGCCACAGCCGGCACCACTTTGAGCGTGCCCGCCACCCCGCCGCAAATCGGCAGGTTTTGAGCGTTGATATTGAAGGCTTGTGCCTCCGCATAGAGTCGGCGGATGGCAATGGATTGGATCACCACCGGGGTGATTGGCACCGCGAGTTCGCCGCTTGAGTTGAGACTTTTTGGTACGGCATTGATGGCATTGACCACGCTTATCCCAGACGTGACGTTGCCGAAGATCGTGTATCCACCGTCGAGGGAGGGTTGGGGTGCAACGGTGATGAAAAACTGGGCACCATTGGTGTTTTTGCCAGAATTAGCCATCGACAAAACTCCGGCTGTGGAGTTGTTCAGACCGTTGGTGACTTCATCACGAAAGACATAGCCCGGTCCATCGGTACCCAGGCCATTGCGCGACCCGGACTGGTTCATGAATCCGGCTATCACACGGTGAAATATCACCCCGTTGTAATAGGGAACTCCGATGCGTACGCTCCCAGTGACAGGATCCACCCACGGGCGGGACCCTTCGGCGAGGCCGATGAAATTGGCCACTGCTTGCGGCGACGCGACATAGTTGAGCTGGCAGGTAAAGGCCCCCATCGAAGTCTGAAAATCCGCGAAGATCTGGCTATTGGCACAACTGGCAGACGCTATGAAAACAAGCAGCAACGTTTTGAATGTTGGCAAGGTCATGGGTGGAGGAGGCTTTTTTAGTAGCTAGTACGATGGGTTGTGTCGGCCAGCAAGCAAATGCACTTGGCCGGCTTTGTCAAGCCCTCGTGGCGACGGTTCGAGCAGTGGTCTTTGCCAAGTGTCGTGGCAGTGGCTTCTCCCCGTCGCTTCATTCACGCGGGACTTTGGCAAGTCCCGCTCCCATGCCTGAGTGTTGCCAAATCCTCGTTGGAGATGCAACAGGGGTCGGCCGCGAGCCAGTGGCCGGGGGCAATCTGGCCGAGTGAGAGGTCGGCACCAATGGTCTCGGCGTAGCGCGGGTGGCTCATGCGGTGGCCGAAGGCACTGCCCGGCGGCGGATCAATCGGCGAGGGCACGTCGCCCTCCAGCAGGATCTTGGCACGCTTTACCTTGGGATCGGGCGAGGGGATGGCGGAGAGCAGCGCCTTGGTATAGGCGTGGCGAGGGTCGCGGTAAATTGTCTCGGCCGGAGCAATCTCGACGAGTTTTCCCAGATACATCACCGCCACCCGGTCGCTGACGTGCTTGACGACGGATAGATCGTGGGCAATGAAAAGATAGGACAGTCCGAAGTCGCGCTGTAACTCGACTAACAAATTAAGAATCTGTGATTGCACAGACACATCCAGTGCGGACACCGGTTCGTCACACACGATGAGCTTGGGCTTGAGGGCCAGCGCTCGGGCGATGCCGATGCGCTGGCGTTGGCCACCGGAAAACTCAAACGCATAGCGCTCGCCCGCGGCGGTCGGCAGGCCGACCCTATCCAACAATTCATGCACCAGCTTGCGGCGGTTGGCACGATCGCCCAGGCCATGGATAATAAAGGGTTCTTCGATGATGGACTGCACACTCATGCGTGGATCGAGCGACTCCGCAGGATCCTGGAAAATCATTTGGACGTCGCGCCGCAGCGGACGCAGCGCACGCTGGCTCAACCCCGTGATATCAACGCCCTCCAGATGGATGCTGCCGGACGTCGGCTTGAGCAGGCGCACGATCGCCTTGCCGAGCGTGGATTTGCCGCAACCGGACTCGCCGACCAGCCCGAGTGTTTCGCCGGGTTGGATGTGCAGCGAAACACCATCGACGGCCCTGACAAACCCAGCGCGATGCGGGATGATACCGCTGCGCACCGGGAAGTGGACGCGCAGGTCACGCACGTCCAGCATGGGAGGTTGAACATCGAACATTGAACATTGAACATTGAACATCGAAGTAAGAGTAAGAAGTCTAGTTCCTTCGCTTTTCGGCGGTGGTGATGCTGGTGACAAAGATGCGGATGAGCTGGTCATTGTTCAATGTCCGGCGTGCACAGCGGACAGATTTCCGCCCAGTGACCGGGAGCGAGTTCGGCCAGGCGCGGGCGTTCGTTAGATATGCCGGCGCTGCGGCCCATGCGCTGGCAGAAGCGGCAACCGTGGACGTGATCGGCCAGCGAGGCGACCATCCCAGGGATGGTTTTGAGAACCGACTTCGAGGGGGTTTCCAGGGTGGGGATGGATTGCAGCAGGCCGCGGGTATAGGCATGCTGCGCATGATCGAACAAGTCCGCGGCACT
>WBXD01000162.1 GCA_008932935.1 Verrucomicrobiota bacterium | reverse complement strand
CCGACTCGCCAGCAAGCTGGCTTGGCCAGGCGGTGGCGAGCCACCGCACTCCAGTACACTATTTATCTGTCACCTTGTACTGGCTTGGCTAGGCGGTGGCGAGCCACCGCACTGCAAGGCGAGAAAAGAGCAGATGCAGAAGCGCCGCGCTCACTTCTCTGGTCTTGTGTCTTGCGTCTTGCAGTCTTGCGTCTGAGGCGAAGCCTCCTTACCGATTGCGGCGGCGGAGGATGAATCCGGAGCCGACCAAACAACCGAGCACGATCCAGGAACCAGGTTCGGGCACGGCGGTGAGCGTGACGAAATTCCCCGGAGTGTAGTCGCTGGCAAAATTCAAGCCGCCGCTGGTGGCGCCATAGTTGATTTGCCAGGTGTTGTGGCCGACGGTCACCAGCGAGTGGTCGGCGACGAGGTGGTTCGCATAGAAGAACCCGCCGTCCAAGGTGCCGGTGTAATTGATCAGCGCGAGGGTGGTGCCAACTGCGAACGCGTCGGTCGCAGCTGCCAAATTGGTCAGGTCCAGGTTGACCGTGCCGTTGAGGGTCAGGTTGCCGAACACCTTCAGAAAGTCGGCCGCGACGGATGAGCCGGCCGCGGAATTCATTTCATAGGCGAAGGTCGAACCGTTGTTGAGCGTCAGTGCTCCGGTCGACAGGCTGCCGATGGCCGCCCCGGACGTGGCGCCCGCCGCAATGGAACCATTGACGACTACTGGTCCGGCGATGCTGCCGGAGCCGCCCAAGGTGGCGCCGGCCGCGACGGTGACCGTGCCGCTGCCGCTGAGGCTGCCGTTGACGAGCAAGGAGCCGACGCTGACCGTGGTGGTACCGCTGTAGCTGTGGGCGCCAGCGAGGGTGACGGTTCCGGCGCCATTCTTGACGAGGTTGTTGGAACCGGCGATCGAGGGGGATGCCGCGCTGAGGGTGTAGGAGCCGAGGCTGCTATCCAGCGTGACGGTGGTGCCGTTGCTCTGGATATTGCCGGTGGCGGTGGTGCCGGCGCTGCCGCTGGTATCGTAGGCCCAGTCGAGGACCTTGGCGCCGGCGGAGTTGTTGGTGAACACCACGCGCATCCAGCCATAGTTGCCGTTGAGTTTAAACCCGAGGTAGCCTTCATGGTTAGCTGCGAACGAGGGCAATGCCGCGCTGCTGCTGCCCAGCTGGTCCAAGGATCCGCCGGTGCCGGAGCTGGCGAAATGCAATCCGCTGGCGCTGGAGTTGATGGCGGTGCCGGCGGCTAGGTCTAGGACTGTATCCAAGCCACCCGTGCCAGTGCGGGCGGGTTGGAACGTGGAGTTGTTGTACAAATACACGCCGCCCATGAAGGGATTAAAATCCCAGCCCGCGGTCGGACTGGACGACGAGGACATGCCATCGACGTCGATGTACGTCCCGGCGTAGGTCGTCGGGATGGTGATGTTCTGGAAGCCGCTGTAGATGATGTCTGCCGCACCGTGACCGGTAGTCAGCAGGAGGGTCAGGGCCGAGATGTTATAAGCTAGGGATTTCATGATCGAGTGGGTTTTGCGGTGAATCAGGGGGCGGTGAATCATGGGGCGGTGACGGAAATCCGGCAGAAGTTCTGCTGCATCTTCTCAAAGCTGCCGCCGTTGTTTCTGAAGATCGGGAATTTGACGCTGACCACTTCCATGCCATCGCCGTTATCCACAACCACCTCGGTGGGCACGGCTGGAGGATAGATGAAACTCGCGTCGCTGCTTGCCAGCCAGGCACCCAACTGATTACTGAACTCGGCGCTGTAGCTGCATCCCGAGTCCTTGCGGCGGGCATACGTGAGTTGGACGAGCGCGCTGCCCACGGCGGTTTGGATGATCGGCCCCTGGCCACGGGTCGCTATCGTCCCATCCCCGTTGAGCACCAGCGCTCCAGTGGTGGCGGTTCCGAAGGCAAATTCCTTCAGATTCGCGTCGCTGGTCGTTTGACTATGCTCCACGAGCCATGCCTCATACGGCGTGAGCCACTGTGCATACAGCGTGGTGGCGGCGGTGATCGTGACCGCGTCACCGGCTAGAATGTGGGTACCCCCGCCGCTGCTCGCCGTAAACCAACCATTGAACGTGTAGCCCGTGCGTGTCGTCGTGGCGAGTGCCGGGTAAGTCGAGGCATAGGTCGCAGACACGGTCGCCGAACTGGGTGTCGACCCGCTTTGCGCGTCGAAGGTCACCGTGGAGGTGATTGCCGTCCAAGAGGCATACAGCGTGGTGGCGGCGGTGATCGCGACCGCGTCACCGGCTAGAATGTGGGTACCCCCGCCGCTGGTCGCCGTAAACCAACCATTGAACGTGTAGCCCGTGCGTGTCGTTGTGGCGAGTGCCGGGTAAGTCGAGGCATAGGTCGCAGACACGGTGGCCGAACTGGGTGTCGACCCGCTTTGCGCGTCGAAGGTCACCGTGGAGGTGATTGCCGTCCAAGAGGCATACACCGTGGTGTTGGCGGCAATCGCGACCGCGTCACCGGCTAGAATGTGGGTGCCCCCGCCGCTGCTCGCCGTAAACCAACCATTGAACGTGTAGCCCGTGCGTGACGTCGTGGCGAGTGCCGGGTAAGTCGAGCCGGCAGTCGCTGACACGGTGGCCAAACTGGGTGTCGACCCGCTTTGCGCGTCGAAGGTCACGGTGTAGGAACTGACACTGACGCTGGCGGGGGGGCCGGTCGTGACGAGGAGCGTGCCGCTGCCGGTGATATGCGCGCTCGAGTT
>WBXD01000161.1 GCA_008932935.1 Verrucomicrobiota bacterium | reverse complement strand
GACGCGAGCCACGTCATTACTCCCCTATTTGGCCTTGCCCCGGATGGGGTTTGCCATGCCGTTACTGTTACCAGCAACGCGGTGGGCTCTTACCTCAGCACCGCTTTCGCGGTGCTGACGTGTCTTGCGACACGCCACCATTTCACCCTTACCAGACTTTCCCTCGTGAAAGGGTCCCCGCCTCTTCAGGAAGGGACTTTGCCGCCTTGCGGCGTCAAAGTCGGACTGGCGGTATCTTTCTGTTGCACTTTCCGTCGCCTTCAACCTTGCGGCCTTATAGCGCCCGGCCGTTAGCCGGCATCCTGCTCTACGGGGCCCGGACTTTCCTCCATGACCTAAGCGATCACAGCGGCTGCCTAGCGAACTTCCCGTCCCGATTGTACCGGGCTATGGCTTGCCGGCCGGGGAGAAGTGGAATCCTGAATCGCTCTCCTGCCAACTGCCGATCAGTTCGCCCGGTGCAGCCGGCGGGGACTGCGCTTCCTGCAGCGAGCAGGTGGTGAGTTGCATGAGATACCAGATATCGCCGGAACGCAGCGTGTATCCGCCGTCCGGCGTTCGGTACAAGTCAGCCTGATACGGCTTGCTGCTGGGCTCTCGTTTGAGCGGATGTCGGCGCTGGCAGTCAGGCATGTGCGCCAGAGTCAACGCCAATTCCCAATCTGCGCCGGGGTAGTTCTTATCGCGGAACAACGAAAACGCTGTGTCGCGATTTCCACCCTCGATATACGAAGCCGAGTCACCGCCGCATCCGGCCAGCAGCGATATTGCGGCGACAGCAAGACACGAGAATGATTGACGTACTTTTTTCATTCCTGCAAGGACCACGCAATATTTTCGCCATTACGCAATGGCACCAGCACATCATCGGCAAGGAAAGCCTGTTCTGTAGGCACTTGCCACGCCTTCCTGATCAAGGTAATCCGATCCGTATTGCGCGCCAGACGATAAAAGTCGGGGCCATGGAAACTGGCGAACCCTTCGAGCTTGTCGAGCGCGCTTGAAGCATCAAAGGCTTCGGCATACAACTCGATACCGGCGTGGGCCGTATAGCAACCGGCACAGCCGCAGGCAGCTTCCTTGGTGCGCTTGCCATGTGGCGCTGAATCGGTACCGAGAAAAAACTTCGGGTTGCCCGATGTTGCAGCTTTCACCAGCGCCTGACGGTGGGTCTCACGCTTCAGCACCGGCAGGCAGTAATGATGCGGCCGCATGCCGCCCTGAAACATCGCATTGCGATTGAGCAGCAGGTGATGGGCCGTGATAGTGGCAGCAACATTGGAAGTCGCACCGATCACAAAGTCCGCCGCGTCTTTGGTCGTGATGTGCTCGAAAACGACCCGCAGACCTGGAAACTTCTTCAGCAGCGGCAACATCACGGTGTCGATAAAAACCGCCTCGCGATCAAACACATCCACCGCCGGATCCGTCGCCTCGCCGTGCACCAGCAAGGGCAAGCCAAGCTTTTCCATGCGCGCCAGGGTAGCGTCGCATTTGGCGAGACCGGTGACGCCGGCATCCGAGTTGGTTGTCGCACCCGCCGGATACAGCTTCACGCCATGGACAAAGCCGCTCGATTGGGCGGCATCTATCTCCGCAGCCGGTGTGTTATCGGTCAGGTAAAGCGTCATCAATGGCTGGAAAGACGCGCCGGCAGGCAGAGCGGAAAGAATGCGTTGCCGATAGGCCGCCGCCAACGCAACTGTCGTCACCGGCGGCTTCAGATTCGGCATCACGATGGCGCGGGCAAAGCGGCTTGCCGTATCGGGCAGCACCGACTTCATCGCATCGCCGTCTCGCAGATGAAGGTGCCAGTCGTCCGGGCGGGTAATGGTGAGTGTTTGCATGGACGCGATTATATCGGGGCGTTCTTGAACGCCAGAGCCAGCTCGTAGAGTTCGTTCTTTGAATGCCCGGTAATTTCTGCAGCGAGTTTGGCCGCTTGTTTGGTTGGCAATTCGGCCAGCAACAGCCTGAGCACACGTTCCGTTTCGGCATCCATCGCTTCACGCAAAGGCGGAGCCGAAACGATAAGCACGAATTCGCCACGCTTGCGGTTTTCGTCTCCTGCAATCCAGGCAGGCACTTCGGCCAATGGCATGCGCACGATTTGTTCAAACATCTTGGTCAACTCGCGGGCAACCACGATTTCACGTTGCGGTTCGAGCAGCGCAAGCAGGTCTGCGACGGTTTCCTCGATACGGTGCGGTGCCTCATAGAACACCAGTGCCGCAGGAACTGCCCTCAACCGCTCGATTTCCGCGCGGCGAGCGCCGGCCTTGGCTGGAAGAAAGCCGACAAACAGAAATCGTTCATCAACCAGACCCGAAGCCGAAAGTGCGGCAATCGCTGCATTGGGCCCCGGCAAGGGCACCACCGGAAAACCAGCTTCCTGCACTAAGGCCACTGCACGAGCACCGGGATCGGAGATGGCCGGCGTGCCGGCATCGGAGATCAACGCCACGGATTTGCCTTGACGCAATGATTCGAGCAATTTCCCGCCAGCCTGCACTTCGTTGTGCTGATGCAGGGAAACGGTTGGCGTCTTGATGTCGTAATGGTCAAGCAGGCGGCGTGCGTGGCGCGTGTCTTCGCAGGCGATCAGGCTGACGGTGCGCATCACCTTCAACGCACGCAGCGTGATATCAGCAAGATTGCCGAGCGGCGTCGCCACCACATACAATGCTGTTGTCCTGTCCTGGGTTGTATTCAACATGTCGTT
>WBXD01000160.1 GCA_008932935.1 Verrucomicrobiota bacterium | reverse complement strand
TTCCGCGGTCACTTGGACGACGCAACTGGAGTCCAAGAAGACCGCCATTGAAACTGCTGCAAAGGGACGAGACGAGTTGGTGAAGCAGTTGGCAAAACTGCGCACCGAGCTTGAACCGCTGGAATATGCGCTGGCCATTGCGGATGGTCTGGAAAAGTTGCGAGAGGCGCAGCGGATGGCAACAAACGCGCAGTTTTGGAACTCGAAGCTCCCGGCGTTTACGCAAGTGCTCAAGCGGATAACCGAGACAGCGAAAGACGCTCACGAGGATTTGGTGGTCGCGGACTTTGAGGTGCGGTTGGACGCGGAATATAGGGCGCTCGCGGAAAAGGACATGGCGGCATTCGGTGTGAAGCTCGCCAGAAAAGGCGCTGATGCTGCCGTGACGGTGTTGCCGCAGGTCGGCGGCAAAGGCATCGACGGCGTATTGAGCGAGGGCGAGCAGCGGCTTCATGCGTTGGCGCTGTTCTTCGCCGAACTTGAAACGTGCCCGCAGTCGGTCTTGGTGTTTGACGACCCCATCTCCAGCTTCGACTACAACTATATCGCGAACTATTGTGCCCGGCTGCGAGATTTCGCTGTGAAGTTCCCTGACCGCCAAGTCATCGTTCTAACTCACAACTGGGAGTTCTTCGTTCAACTCCAAACGACGGTTAACACGGCGGGCCTCAACAACGATCTCTCGGTTCAAGTCCTTGAGAATTGTGCCGTGGTAGCTGATTACAGCGAGAAGATTGATGTTCTGAAGACCGACATCAGCGCTGTGCTCACCGCTGCGGGCGAGCCGAGCAAGGCAAAGAAAGAGGAGATTGCAGGGAAGATGAGGCGATTGATCGAAGCGGTCGTGAACACGCACGTCTTTAACGACCAACGACATCAGTTCAAGCAGAAGACTCAGCAGATCACAGCATTCCCACACTTCACCAAGGTTGTCGCGTTGCTCCCAGCCGAAGCGACCACGCTTCGCGACCTCTACGCGAAGTTGAGCATCACCGAGCATGACGACCCGCGCACGGCTTATGTAAACACGGACAAGGCGATGTTCCAGACTCGTTACAATCAGATTCTCGGCATCGAAACCGCAATCATCGGCCGCATTCCACCTTAAGCCATGCCGCACGCCAACACACGCTTTCACGCCATCGGTCAGGGGTGTCTTTACTCTGGTGAGATTTGCTGTGCGCCGAACACCGAAGACCAGCTTGTCGAGCAGCCCGCCATCGGGTTGTTCGCGGAGCTTGCCTGGGAATTGGCTGCGCCAATTCCCTGTGCCGGCGTTGCGGACGTGGGGTTATTGGGCAGGGAGACGAGGGGAGAGGTGGTGCTCACGGGCCGGTTGTGCGCGGCGTTGGAGCGGCTGAATCCCGCGTTGCCGCCCGAGGCCATCACCGCCGCCGTGGATGAATTGACCCGCGACCGTTCGGCTATGCACCTGCTGTCGGGGCAGGTGGAACTCGCGGTTTCGGAGCGGAATCGCCATACTGCCTCACGGTCATGACTGTCGCAGAACTCAACGCATTGCTGCTGGCGCGCTCGGAGAGCGAGCACGTCGAATTCAAGGAAGCGAAAAACCGCTACGACTTCGAGGAGTTGGTGGGTTACTGCGTGGCTTTGGCCAACGAGGTCGGCGGGCGAATGGTTCTCGGTGTGACCGACGCGCCGCCCCGCCGGGTGGTGGGCACGAAGGCGTTCGATGTGCCGGAGCGGACGGTGGCTGGAATCCACGAGCGCATTCATCTGAAGGTGGCCTGGCAGGAGATTCCTCATCCCGATGGCCGCGTGCTGGTGTTTGAAGTGCCGCCGCGTCCGCAGGGCCAGCCGATTCACTACGGCGGGCGCTATTTCATGCGGGCGGGTTCGTCGCTCGCGCCGATGTCGCCGGATCAGTTGAAAAAGATTTTCGACGAGGGGCGGGTGGAGTGGATCGAGCAACCGGCCAGGCGGGGCTGTTCGGAGGAGGACGTGATTCGGCTGCTGGACGTGCAGAGCTACTTTGACCTGAAGAAGCGCCCGTTTCCTTCCACCCGCACGGAGGTGTTGGAAACGCTGGTGCAGAAGGGCTTTCTGCGCGCGGAAGGCGCGACTTTCACGATCACCAACATGGGGGCGCTGCTGCTGGCGAAACGGCTGGGCGACTTCGAAAGCGTCGCCCGGAAGGCGGTTCGCGTGTTGGTGTATGACGGCATTTCCAAGGCGAGGGTGAAGGGCTGGAAGGACTCCACCGACCCCAAGGGTTATGCGGCCGGGTTCGAGGCGCTGATTGATTTCATCCACAACGAGTCCGCCAGCGAGGACATGAGCGCCGCCTTGCGGAAGACGACGCACGGTTATCCCAAGAAGGCGATTCGCGAAGTGGTCGGGAATGCGCTCGTGCATCAGGATTTGGACGAGCGCGGCACAGGCGTCACGGTGGAAGTCTTCGACGACCGGATTGAGGTGACGAATCCTGGACTGCCGATTTTGCCGGTGGACCGGTTCATTGACGAAAATCAGTCGCGCAATGAGAAGTTCGCCGATGCGCTGCGGCAGCTCGGCATTTGCGAGGAGCGCGGGCACGGGATGGATGCCGTGGTGACGGAGATCGAAGGCGCGCAGTTGCCGCCCTACCAGTGCCGGCTCGGGAGTCATCATACGACCGTGATCCTCTCGCGTTACAAGCCGCTGAAGAACCTCACGCCGGACGAGCGGACGCGCGCGGTTTACCAGCACTGCTGTCTGCGCTTCGTCAACAACCAGATCACGAACAACGAGTCCATC
>WBXD01000159.1 GCA_008932935.1 Verrucomicrobiota bacterium | reverse complement strand
GAAATAGATACCAGGCTCACCCTTGTGTTTCACGTACGTTCGCACGTTCAGGAACTCGTGCGTTGCAATGGGCTTGAAGAGCCCGGCAGTCCATTTACCGCCCACTCGCGGGCGCATGTTCTTCATGGTGAAAGCCACCAAACTCACGTACGCAACCCCATCGCGCAGATCGAGAGGGAAGGGAACGAAAGGTTGCAGAGCTTCGGGCTTCACGGCGTAGTGGAGGAAGACAGCATCAGACCAATCGGCGAGCAAAAAGGGCTCGAATCGTTCACGCAGCAACTTGCCTCGCGCGATGGTGCTGATGATCGTTTTCATTTTCGGAAAGCGGCGATGAAGTAGGTGGTGGCAAAGGCCCCATAGCCAAGGAACAGCGCCCAATGGGCCACCGTTTTATCGAACAGACCGCGCCAGTGTGATGCGCTGTAGTGTGTCCACTGCATCGCGCAGCGAATGCCCCAAAAGAGACCAATCGCGAAGCAAAACCAGCGCATCATGTCATGGGCGGGATGCGCCAGATCGGCGGCAAACACCCAGGTGATGAGGCCAAAGATACCGCACGTAAGACCAATGAAGAAGGTGTGAATCCAAAACACTTCACGCACCAGCAGCGGCATTCTTTGAATGGGTTCGCGCCAGTTTAGCAATCGCGGGATCATGGGGCCAAGAAAGGCGATGAAGATTTGACCTCCTGCCGCAAGGCGAAGGAGCACATCGAGATGATCGTTGATGATATTCATAGGGTGGGGTTCTGGGGTTGATAAAGATGGGCGAGCGCATCGGGCAGGCGCGGAAAACGGAAGTTGAAACCATCAGCGGCGAGTCGCTTCGGAATGCCGCGCCGACCGGTCAGCGCCAGCACAGGTTCGGTGCGCATGAACCAGCACCCAATGGGCACCGCCCAAGCGGGCGTGGGCGGACTCCAGGGCCTGTGCAAAACGCGTCGCAACTCACGCATGAACTCAGCGTTTGTGACGGGTTCAGGGCCCGTAGCATTGTACACTCCAGTCAGGCTTGGATCATCAATGGCGCGGAGAAACAGGCGAACCATGTCCTCCTCATGAATCCAACTGATGTACTGTTTTCCGTTGCCGACTGAACCACCAAGATACCAGCGAGTCAGCGCTTCCAAGAGGCGCAGCGCGCCGCCGCTGCGGCCTAACACAAAGCTGATGCGCAACCAAACGCGACGCGTATCAGGCGTCGGCGCATCCGCAAAAGCCTGTTCCCAGCGGCGGCAAGTATCCGCCGGGATCCCCTCCCCTGCTGGCGCGTTCTCATCACATTCGCGATCTCCGGCATCGCCATAGATCGCCAGCGATCCGGTTTGCACCCACACTGCAGGCGGCCTTGCGCAGCGGCGAATGGCATCGCCAATAACATGCACCGAATCAACTCGCGAAGCATTGATTTCGCGCAGCGCCTCTGTCGTGTAGCGGCAACTCACATTCTTCCCGGCCATGTTCACGACGGCATGGGCTCCGTCCAATTCCGCGCTCCAGGGGCCGAGTGTTCGGCCATCCCAAAAGACGGCGCGAGCCGCGCCATAGTTGGTTCCTGGACGCCGGGTCAGAACAACAACCTCGTCTCCCCTTGCGGCCAAGGCCTTGGCCAAGAGCCGTCCTAGGAAGCCGCTGCCACCGGCGATGATAATACGTTTGGGTTTCATAATGCGATCAATGGAAGGCCGCCCAGCCATAGACGGCGGTGAAGAATACAAAGGCTGCGGTCAAGGTGTGATAGCCTAGCTTGCGCCAGACATTTGTGAGGTAAGGGCGCGCATCGAAGACGAATAACTGCACCGCCAATCTTGCTGCCCAAAAAGTGGCGATTAGCGCAGCAACGCCACGTGCCATCCGCCCGCCTGCCGCCAGGTCTTCGAGGTGGGTCAGCGTCAATGTGCCGAAGCCGATGATGGTGAAGGCAATGAAGATGCCATAGACCCAAAAGAGCCGCCTCATGAAAGGGTTCAGCTTTGGCAACTCGTGCTTCCAGTCCAGAATGGCAGGCACTTGCACGCTGGCAATGAGGATGCCGAAATGGCCGATGCCAGCGAGTTGAAGAAGTAGTGTGATATTGTTCATGGCAGTGCTCCGATGGCGTTAAAGAAAGGGTGGCAAACATTCATCACGAAGGGCGTGTGAAAGAGCAGCGGCAGAGGCAAAAGCAGGAACACCAGCGCTCGAAGCCGCCAGAACAGGCCCGGCTTGATGGGACATCCTCTCTCCAGCGACATGCCCAGGGCTTGCAGCGCAAAGTAGACCGTTGGGCCGCCATAGCCGGCACCCGCAGGCACCGAAACGACAACTTCATGCGCCAACCCCGAGGCCAGAAACACAGCCCACATCCCAGCCATGGCTCCGAAGCGACGTGTCACAGGCTTGAACAGAAGCGTATGAGCCACATCGCGAAAGGCGTGGTTCCAGCGCTTGCCCCAAAATTCCGTCACTGATCCCGTGAGAACTGTAGCCGACATCAAAGGCTTCACATCACGCCCTTGGTTGCGCCATCCTGCGGCAAGCAAGGTGAAGACGCCGCAGTGCAGCGCAAAAATAAAGCCCACCATCGCCACCCAAGTAGCGACAAACGGATCCGCAACCGTGTGCGCCATCCCCCAAATAGTGACTGTTCCAATGATGAGGTTCACGGTGCCTCTGCGCATCAAGGGCATTGCCTCCGTGGGTTTGCGGAGGAAGGCCGCCGCATCCAATCCCGGCCAAAGAAACACAAAAGCGAGACGATCTGCTGTGGGCAAAACAGCAGCTTTGGCCAATAAGAATAGCCCGACGCATAACAGCCACATATTGACCCAAGCAGGTGCTGCCATTTCAAGTCCTGCAGCAATGAGGCCTCCACCCGCCAAAAGCAGGGCACCGACCGGTAAGAAGTTCTCGCTCACCTCGAACCGCTCTTCTTTCGTCAGCCTTCGGCTGTGCGGCGGTTTGTAAATATTTATATTGTTCGTCATATCGGTTATTTCGGTAATTAGAGAAACTCTT
>WBXD01000158.1 GCA_008932935.1 Verrucomicrobiota bacterium | reverse complement strand
CCTCTGGCCGCAGTGCCCATGCGAGGCGAATGCAACATGCGCCAAGCACAGCGCATTATCCAAGCATGGGCATCCACAGGTACGCGCCGCGAGACGCGGCTGCCACGGCCTGCGGCCGGAGGCTCGCAGCCACCGCCATCCGAGCATCCTGCCCGGAGTCTCAGGGCTCACTCGCATTCACTGAGATACGCCCGTTTCCCGCAACGGGCCTGTATGTAGCGTTCACATCTCTAACTGCACTCAGGGCGCGGGTCGCGGTCTAGCAATTCGCGCATCGCCACGGCGACCGGCTTGCCTTGATAGAGAATCGCATGCACTGCGTCGATGATCGGCGTGCGCACCCCGGCCTTGCGGGCGGCGTCGTGGATCGAGAGTGCGTTAGGCACGCCCTCGGCCACCATGCCCAGCGCGGCGACAGCCTCGTCGAGAGATTGGCCGGCGCCCATGGCAAGACCGACGCGGTGGTTGCGGGAGTGTGTGGAAAAGCAGGTGACGATGAGGTCGCCGACGCCGGAAAGTCCGGCAAATGTTTCCTGGCGGCCGCCGAGAGCCACGCCAAGGCGGGTCATTTCAGCCAGGGCGCGGGTGACTAGGGCGGCAACGGCGTTATCGCCGAGGCCGAGGCCGTGGGCCATGCCGGCGGCGATGGCATAGACGTTTTTCACCGCGCCGCCGAGTTCGATACCCGCCACGTCATCACTGGTGTAAACGCGGAAATGCGGCAACGTGAACAACTCCTGCAGCGCCTCGGCCAAAGGCGCATTGCTGGAGGCAACCACCGCACAGGTGACTAAATCCATGGCAATTTCCTCAGCATGATTCGGGCCGGTGAGCACGCCGATGGGATTTTGCGGAAACACGTCACGCAAAATCTGACTGAGCCGCTCGCCGGTGTTGCGTTCGATGCCCTTGCCGCACGACAGCAGCGGCACATCGGCAGCCAACCCCAGCGCGGCGAGCTTTTCCGCCTCCGAGCGGATTGCCGCCGAAGGTACCGCAAAGATGACCAACGGGTGGCCGAGCGCCTCGCGATGCTCGGTGGTGGCCCGGACCTGCAGTGGCAACTCGATGGAGGTAAGATACTTCGGATTGCGGTGCTCGCGGTTGATGCCTTCGACGCACTCTGCCTGGATGGAAACCAGCACGATGGACTCGAGTTTGGGCCCGAGCAATTTGGCTAGAGCAGTGCCGAGTGATCCCGCGCCAAGAATCGCAGCTGAGGTGAAGGGTAAGGGCATGGGAAGGATAGTTATCGGTTATTGGGAAAAGACGCAAGACGGCAAGACGGCAAGACGCAAGACACAAGACAAAACAAGACAAGACAAGACAAGACAAGAGAAGAGAGCGCAGCGCTTCTACATCTGCTCTTCTCTTGCGTCTTGCGTCTTGCAGTCTTGCGTCTTGCGTCTTCTTTCAAATCTATGCTCGGTGCCGAGGCGCAGGCGCTGGATGTTAGATCGATGTTTCCAGACTCCTAATAATGCCACCACCACCGAAAATGCGAACAGCGGCTTGTTCCATGTGCCATCCTGAATCCGCCCATGATACCACGACCCCGACAGCGTGAGCACCGGCAAAATGGCGACCGTAGCAATGCTGGCCACCGAGACGTAGCGGGTGATCTTATACAACAGAAACCATACTAACAAAAGAATCACGATTGCCGCGGGCATCAGGGCGATGATCACTCCGGCGGAAGTGGCAATGCCTTTGCCACCTTTGAACCCGACCCACGGTGAATAATTATGACCCAGGATGGCACACAAGCCGGTGAGCACCTGCATGAGCTGCGCCAGCCATTGCTGGTCACTGGGCAATACCCAAGTGTAATCCGACAACCCGGTGATGACCATGCTGGTTGGCTCGCCACAGAAACGGATCAGATTAATCGCCAGCAGCGTGGGAATGAATCCCTTGAGCGCATCCAACGCCAGACAGGCACCTCCATATTTTTTTCCCATCACCCGCAGCACATTCGTCGCGCCGATGTTGCCGGACCCTTGCTTGCGGATATCGATGCCCCTGGCCTTCGCGATGAGCAGGCCAAAGGGAATCGAGCCTAGCAAAAAGGCGAGTAGCGGGCAGATCCAAAGTTGCATGGGAGGAGCGAAGGGGCCGCTTACTCGGCGGTGATGGATTCGATCACCACGTTGGCCTGCGGCACGTCGCCGCTGGGCTGGGTCATTTTCTCGCCGGAGGTCGGGTTGCGCATCGTCAATTCCTTCTGGCCGGTGGCCACCGCCTTGATCTTATCGACCACCTCGATGCCGGAAATCACCTTGCCAAACACCGCGTAGCCGCCGTTGCTCGGAAAGTTGAGTGCGGCGTTGTCCGCCACGTTGATGAAAAACTGCGCGGTGGCACTATTCGGATCGGAGGTGCGCGCCATCGCTATGGTTCCGCGGTCATTCTTGAGCCCGTTCTGGCCCTCATTGGCAATCCCCTGCCCGGAAACTTTTTCCACCAGCTTGCCATCTTCCACGGCGAAGCCACCGCCTTGAATCATGAAACCATTGATCACCCGGTGAAAAACTGTGCCGTCGTAATGCTTCTTCTTCACGTAGCCGAGGAAATTCGCCACCGTCACCGGGGCCTTTTCCGCGTCGAGTTCCACCACAATCTCACCCTGGCTCGTCTTAAAGCGAACCTTGGTGCCGCTGACAGCAGGCATTTTTGCTGGGGCTGTTTGGCCTTCAATCGAAGCGACTGGCTCCTTTTTCCCTTGGCAGAAGGTGAAAAATGGAATCAGGAGCATGGCGAGGAGTGCAGAACGACGTTTCATCGGGGCGAGTCCTACCCGAGTTACCTGCCCCCGGCAAGCCTGCTCATCAAAAGTTGCGCCCCTATCCCCTACTATCCCCTACCCTCACTCACAAAAATAGATTTTCCCCACAAAAAACCCAAAAATAGACTTGCCTCCCCATCCACGCCAGCCTAGTCTCCCGTCCCGCGCCGCAAGGCGCATGGTTCCAATCGCGGGATGGAGCAGCCAGGTAGCTCGTCAGGCTCATAACCTGAAGGTCGTAGGTTCAAATCCTACTCCCGCAACCACTCTCAAAGCCT
>WBXD01000157.1 GCA_008932935.1 Verrucomicrobiota bacterium | reverse complement strand
TGCTCTTGAGGGTGATGATGTGATGTTCGGTTTTCATTGCCAGTAAGAGTGTTTCACGCCACGGCTTCTTGCAGGACTTCGGGATGCTTGAGGGCTATGGCGATGAGCATCCGAGCCGCGCCAGAGGGATCGCGCTTGCCTTGCTCCCAACTGCGGAGGGTGCTGAGCCCGATACCGAGCAGGCCGGCGAAGGCTTTCTGGGTCAGGTTGAGGGACAGGCGGACCTTGGAGACCTCGCTCTTGGCTTCCCACGCCTTGGCTGAGTTGCTACGCTGGAACTCAGGATTGACCGCGCCGCGGACGATGCTGCCATCCGCTTGCCGTTCCAAGCGGAACACGCGGGAGGGGGCACGCTCGCCCCGCTCCAGGGCTTCTTTCCGGGCCTTTAGCACGGAGACATCCGGGGCGCTGCTGGTGGGGCGTCCGGTCTTGGATTTGGTAGTGGTGGGGATGGTTTTCATGGGGTCCTGCGTTTGAGTTGCTGCAATCTGGCGGCGCCTAAATTTTCCGCTTCGTTCTTGGCATAAATGTCGAGCAAGAGGATGCGCTCGTCGTCCGTGACCCAGTAGTAGATCACGCGGGCACCGCCTCGCTTGCCATGACCTTTGGCGGCCCAGCGGAGCTTGCGGCAACCGCCAGAACCGGGGATGATGTCGCCCGCGTCCGGTTGGTCGAGGAGATACACCTGGATGTCGAAAATCCCGTCATCGCCGATCAAGCGGAGTGCTTTGTCGGTGAACTCGGGGTCTTCCTCAAAGATCATGGCGGAATTTTACTTGGGATTTCATGGGTAGCAAGAAGTAATACATGGTATGAGCTGAAATTTCACCGGCGAAGAACTCTCTGAGCGTATGGGTGGTGGCAGCCGGCGCATCGCGGCCATGGCCGAGCAGATCATTCTCTACTATTTATCTGTCACCCTGTAATGAAAGCGGACAGTCATGTGATTGATACTTCACTCGAATCAGGCCTGGACGCAAGCGTTTTCCCGAGGCGCGGCCAATCACCACTATTTATCTGTCACCATGTAATGCTTCACTCAAATCAGGCCCGGACGCAAGCGTTTTCCTGCGGCGCGGCCAATCGCCTCTATTTATCTGTCACCATGTAATGAGCAGAACACAAAAGAGGCGGGCTTGCGCCCGCCTCTTGGATTAATTGTTTAGTAAGCAGCCGAGCGGATCAGATGCGGCGGCGGCGGAGCAGACCCAAAGCACCCAAAGCACCCAGCAGCGCAGCCGAGGGCTCGGGGACCAAGTTCACTGCTTTGAACGCAGTTTGAGTGAGTGACGTTCCAGATAGAGCACTGGGATCAGCAGCACCGGCTGTGACTGTACCACCCTCTGACGGGATCACCATCCCAACAAGGCTATTACCTGCGTCGGCAATTGTGGTATTATAGGCACCAGCTTGGCTACCGATAGTGCCTGTGCCACCCGATAAAGTACCACCAGGGAAGAAAAAGAACGCATAATCCTTACCCGCAGCTACACCATTAGTGCCAAGGGTCAGGATCGAAGTCGGTGCTGCTAGACCAAGCATACCACTCAACGAACTGTCGAAGGTACCCATTGCAAAGACGGAGTCAGACGTACCAGCAATAGCACCCAATGAGAGGGATTGGCCAGCAGTAAAAGTCGCATTGGCAATGGCTGTTGTAATAAAACCATTGGCACCGAATGTTGTCCCCGTCTTTCCGAAGGTGCCATCTGAACTAACCACGAGCGCCCAAAGGGATCCGTTAGGGACCTCAATTGGAGTCAACGCCGAAGTGTAGTTGACGCCGTATTGACCAACAATTGTGACCGATGCAGATGCGCTAATAGCAGTAGCAATGAGTAATAATGCAATTTTTGCTTTCATTTAGTTTATTTGTTTTTTGTGATAGAGATTAGTAATGTAACTTTTTACTTAAACAGTGTTATTTTCAATAAGGAGACGTGTGGTTCCAAAGGCTCGTAGCGCCAGTTCCAGATTGGTACTTGCGAATGATGAATCCGGTACCAGCCTTAATTGTGTTCGTACCGAAATCGGTGTTACCTTGACCGGGTTGCTTCCAAAGACCCGCATGGTAATAGTAAATTGCGGCGGAGGACTTATTTTGAGCTGTGACAGTGTTATCAAACACCAAGAGCTGGTCGCGGCGCCCACCGGCTAAAGTGCTCGTGGAGTTCATGAAAGCGGTCGTGCCACCAAGATTCAATTGATTGAGTGTGACATCAACCGGGCGGGGAAGTGCAACAGCAACGTCCTGTGCGGTTGCTGCCTGTGTGGCCAGGTTCACATTGAAGGCAGCCATATCCACGCTGCCACTGATGGTGTAAGCAGTGTTCGAAGTGACCGTCGAGGGATGGCGCAGAATAAAATAGGTATCGGGCCATAGTTGGGTGTTGCCGAAATCGGTATTCCCTTGACCAGGCTGCTTCCATAAACCGCTATGGGCATAATAAACCGATGCGGCAGACAAGTTAGTCCCAGCCGTCACCAAGTCCGGAACCAGAAGTTGCGTCCGGCGTCCGCCAGCCAAGGTACTGGTTGAAGCGACGATGGCATTCGCGGTGGTGGTGGGATCGGTGGTGGAGACGGTGGGGTCGAACAAGGTTTTAAGCGTCCAGAACGGGATGACTTCGAACGTGTCAGGAGCGGCCGCGCTGAGGGTGGCGCCATTGAGGTTCAAGGTGATGGTCGTGGTGGTGTTGGCGGTGACGGGGAACCACATGCCCAAGGCGGTGCCGGAAGTGAACTTGAGGTAGTAGGTGCCAGCAAATTGACTGGCGGTGAGCGGAGTCGCGCTGGTGATGGTGACAACACTTCCGGTCACGGCACTGGCCGCGTCGGCATAGGCAACCGCCTGATGCAGAGGCAGGCCGACATAGGTGTCGGAGTTTTGCAGGATCGTCTGCGTCACGTAGCCCACCGGGGTGGTGTAGGCGGTTTGAGCCGAGGCGAGCCCTGAGGCGGCGGCGGCGAGGATGAGAGCATAGGTTAGTTTCATAATATTGGAGCGGGATTGGTTGGGGGGATTGTGGGGATTGGGTATTAATTTGGATGGGGAGAGTGCTGGGTGGGTGCCGCGTCCCACTTTTATGGGACACAGGTGGAACGCACACTCGCCCGTTCCGTTGAGAAGAAAAGCGG
>WBXD01000156.1 GCA_008932935.1 Verrucomicrobiota bacterium | reverse complement strand
GCAGCGGTTTTTGCGCGAGGAGCTCGACTGGGTGCGCTCCGGGGTGAAAGCCCGCGGCACCAAATCGCGCCACCGCATGGACCAGTACTACGAGATCGAGGGCATGGAGGCCCCGCCCGAGGAGCGCGAAATGGACTTGCTCATTCCGCCACCACCAGATCTGGGCAACATCGTCGTCGAACTCGAGGACGCCGGCGTGAACATTGCCAGCGCCGCCAGCCCGCGCTGGTTGTTCCGCCACCTCACGCTCACGCTGCGGCCCGGCCAGTGCACCGGCATCGTCGGCCGCAACGGCGTCGGCAAGACCACCTTGCTCAAACTCTGCCTCGGCCAAATCGCCGCCAGCGAGGGCTCTGCGGTCATCGGTAAACGCGTAAAAGTGAACTACATCGACCAGACCCGCATGCAGCTCGACGGCACCGGATCGCTGCTAGATGAGATTTCCGACGGCAACGAAAAGCTGATGTTTGGCAACCAATCGCTAGGTGCCCGCGCCTATCTGCGGCGTTTTCTCTTCAACGACCAACGGATCAACGACCGGGTCGATCTGCTCTCCGGTGGCGAGCGAGCGCGACTGATGTTGGCGAAGGTGCTCAAAAACGGCGGCAACCTGATCGTGCTCGACGAGCCGACCAATGATCTGGACCTACCGTCGCTGCGGATGTTGGAAGAAGCCTTGGCGGACTTCGACGGCACGGTCATCTGCGTGTCACATGACCGGTATTTCCTCGACCGCATCTGCGATCAAATCATCGCCTTCGAGGACGACGGGGTCATCGTCCAACCTGGCAACTATTCCTATTATCTCGAAAAGCGCCAAGCCCGCGAATCCGCCCAGCGCATCCAGGCTCAAGCCGCCGCCAAAGCCGCCGCTGCCCGCCACAAGGCTGCCGCGCCGTCCGCCGCCAAGCCGCGCAAGCTCACCCTCAAGGAGCGCAGCGAGCTCGATGGCATCGAAGGGCTCATCCACGCCGCCGAGCAAGGCGTTAGGGACATCGAGGGCCGCTTGAATGATCCGGCCTTCCAAGCCGAATCTTTTGCCGAGATCCCGGCCCTTGTCCAACAACTCGACGCCGCCAAAGCGCAACTCGCCCGCCTCTACACCCGCTGGGAGGACCTCGAGCGACTGCGCGAGAGCCTCATTGCTGCGGAGTAGCCCCTAAATGCAAGGATTTCTATTGCATGGTAGCGGCGTGTCGAGAACGGCCGATGCCCCGAAGCGCCCAGCCTCCGCGCGTTTCTGACCAACGCCACCTCATGCCCATCGACGCTCACGGAGCGCCGCAACCATGCATCTCATCGGCCGCCTCGCCCCCGTGCTAATAAATGCCCTTGCCGCGGGGCAGGCGATGTTCCAGAGTGCGCGACGAGGCGATGAACGGAAAACCAGTATACATCTACGATACGACCCTGCGTGACGGCACCCAAGGTGAAGGCTTTCAATTGTCAGGCTTGGACAAACTGCGCATCGCCCAACGCCTGGATGATTTTGGCGTGGATTTCATTGAAGGCGGCTGGCCGGGCTCCAACCCCAAGGACATCGAGTTTTTCCGCGAGGCCAAAAAACTGCCGCTCAAGCACGCCAGGCTGGCGGCTTTTGGCTCGACGCGTCGTGCCGACAGCCGGGTGGAGGATGATCCGCAAGTGCGCCTGCTGCTAGAGGCTGAGACGCCGGTGGTGACCATCTTCGGCAAAAGCTGGGAGCTGCAGGTCACCGAAGTCCTGCGCACCAGCGTCGAGGAAAACCGCGCGATGATCCATGACACCGTGGCCTATCTAGCAAACCACGGCCGCGAAGTGATCTACGACGCCGAACACTTTTTCGATGGCTACAAGGACTCGCCCGAGCATGCTCTGAGCACCTTGGAAGCCGCCGCCGCAGGGGGTGCTGCCTGCCTGGTGCTGTGCGACACCAACGGTGGTTCGCTGCCCAGTGAGATTTTGCAGATCTGCCTAGCGGTGAAAGCTCGCTTGCCAGATGTGGCGTTTGGCATCCACACCCACAACGATTGCGAATTGGCGGTGGCCAACGCCCTCGCTGCGATCCAGGCGGGTGCCAGCCAAGTTCAGGGCACCATCAATGGCTATGGCGAGCGCACCGGCAATTGCAATCTAACATCCGTGATCCCGCTCCTCCAACTCAAGCTCGGCCTCAACGCGGTGCCCCACTTGGAGAAACTACGAGATCTCTCGTATTTCGTGGACGAGGTGTCCAATAACCCGCATTTCGCCCGCGCCGCGTTTGTCGGCAGCACCGCTTTCGCCCACAAGGGCGGCATGCACGTCAACGCCGTGCAAAAACTCGCCCGCAGCTACGAGCACATTGCGCCCGCCAGCGTCGGCAATGTCCAAAACATCCTGGTGTCCGAACTCAGCGGTCAAGCCAACATCTTGGTCAAGGCCGAGGCGCTCGGCCTCCCACTGGCCAAAGGGTCGCCGGAGGCCGCCGAGGTGCTCCGCCGCGTCAAGCAACTTGAAAACGACGGCTATTCGTTTGAGGCCGCCGACGGCTCGCTCGAATTGCTGATTCGGCGCGTGGTTGGCACTTACGTCAAAGCCTTCGACTTGCACGAGTACCATACCAGCTTCCGCCAATATTGCGACGGCCACACACCGGTGTGCGAGGCCACCGTCAAACTCTCTGTTAACGGCGAGCGGACGATCACCGTCGCCGAGGGCCGCGGCGTACTCAACTCGCTGGATCTGGCCTTGCGTAAGGCGTTGCGGCCGTTCTATCCGGACATCGACGCACTGGCACTCGTCGATTACAAGGTGCGCATCATCGATGGCCACGATGCCACCGCCGCCAAGACCCGCGTGCTGATGGTCAGCACCGATGGCAGCCACGACTGGGGCACGGTTGGCGTGTCCGACAACATCATCGAGGCCAGTTGGCTGGCGCTGGTGGACGCCATCGACTGGTTCCTGCAACAGCGCCGCACCGCCACTCCTTGAGTGCGGTGGCTCGCCACCGCCAGGCCACCAGCCAGCTTGCTGGCGCGTGTCGCATCATGGAGCGGGGGCAGCTTGCCCCCTAGCCCATGAGACGCGCAAGAGCAAGCCGCCATGCGACGGCCCTTGCTCTATCGCATTGCGCCAAGTAGAATGACACCGGGAAGGGGGTGAAAAATCGGCTTTAGTCGGTCGTTGCGCCAGAAAGAATGACACCCAGATGCAAACGATATCTGG
>WBXD01000155.1 GCA_008932935.1 Verrucomicrobiota bacterium | reverse complement strand
GTGCGTTTGACCAGCTGCTTGATTCTCTGATGCGGGAGGACGCCTTTTACGACCGGCTGCGCGAAGGATTCAACGACATCTTTCTCACCCTCGGCGCCGATGGCGGGGACAGCAACATTCTGTCCTACGATCATTTCAGCAAGACCCGGAACTGGTTCCAGTCCTACGACCTGAGCCACATCCAGGACGAGAAGGAGCGGCGGCAGGCGGGCTACAAACTCGCACGTCAATATCGCGAGGCGCTGTTGGGCGAGCCGATGAAGCTGATCGAGCACATCGTGCGCAATGACCGCCCGTTCATGGAAATCGTCACCGCCGACTACATCATGGTCACACCCTACACGGCGCGTGGCTACGGCAATTTCGAGGAGATCAAAGCGAATTTCAAAAACCCCGACGACCCCTTTGAATACATCCCCGTGAAGCTCAAAGCCCTCGTGGGACGCAACAAGGCTGACAACCAGGACAGCGAGACGGGATTTTATCCACATGCGGGCATTCTCAGCACGTTTCAATACCTGCGCCGTTATCCTACGACCGAGACGAACCGCAACCGCCTGCGCTCGCGCATGTATTTCCAGCATTTCCTTGGAGTGGATGTACTGGAACTGGCCGCGCGGGTGTCCGACGCGGCGGCAACGACCGCCAAATACAAAGTGCCGACCATGGAGGCGGCCGAGTGTGTGGTCTGCCATAAGACGCTCGATCCCATCGCCGGGCTGTTTCAGGACTACTGGCGGTTTGAAGGCGTGTATGGGAAGCGCAAGGAAGGCTGGTTCACCGACATGTTCGGCGCCGGCTGCGAGGGCGACGACCTCCCCGAGAAGGAGCGCTGGCGCGCCCTGCAGTGGCTCGGCGAGCACACGGCGAAGGACCCACGCTTTGCCGTCACGATGGTCGAGCATGTCTATTACATCCTCACCGGACGCAAGGTGCTGCTGCCGCCCAAGGATCTCGATGATCCGGGCTTCGCCGCGAAATATCGGGCGCATCAGGAACAGCGGGCAGTGATTGAGTCCATCGCCACCCAGTTTGCCAAAAACGGTTTCAACTTGAAGCAGGTGTTCAAGGACTGGGTGGCCACAGACTTTTATCGCGCGGACGGGCTCACCACCGTCGCTTTGAATCCCGAACGTCAGGCCGATCTCGATGACATCGGCATCGTGCGCATGCTCGCACCCGAACAAGTGGAGCGCAAAGTCGCCGCGGTGTTTGGCCGCCCGTGGGGCAGGCTCAACGATCAGCTGGCGATGCTTTACGGCGGCATTGATTCGAAGGAAGTCACCGAACGTGCCACGGACCCCAGCGGAGCGATGGGCTCCCTGCAACGCATCCTTGCCAACGACGTGGCATGCAAGGAAACCGCGCTCGATTTCAGCCGGCCTGCGGAAAAACGTCTGCTCTTTCCGTACATCGAGCCCGATGTCACACCAGGAACCGCCGAGCATGATGCGCGAATCCGCCGCACCATCTCCCACTTGCATGAGCGCCTGCTGGGCCGGGTGGAAGCCACGGAGGCGGAGCGCAGCTTTCAACTCTTCGCCGATATTGTGAAGGAAGCCGCGGCGCGGCGTCATGACACGGAGGAGAACTACTTTTGCCGCCAGGGTCTGGAACAGCCCGTTTCAGACCCGCGGTACACCGTGCGAGCCTGGCGTGCCGTGGTGACCTACCTGCTGCGCCAATACGACTTCCTCTACGAATAGACCCTCATGAGACGCGACTTTTTGAAATGCTGCACGCTGGCCGGACTGGGACTGGCATGCCCTGGCGCGCGCGCCGCCACGAAAGAGGGCGAGGCCTATGAAGGGCCGTACTATGTGGTGTTCAACGCCTCCGGCGGCTGGGACACGAGCTACCTGATGGACCCCAAGGGCATCCATGAAATCAACCGCCTTTACCAAGAGGGTGACATTCTCACCCAGGGGGCGCACAAGTTTGCGCCAAACGCGATGCACATCGCCGCAGGCATGAGCAACGAGGACTTTTACAAGGAGTTTGGCAGCGAACTGCTCACCCTCAACGGCTTGGATTACTCCGTGAACAATCACGCCCCCGGCGCGCGATACATGGCCACTGGCAAACTCGACAGTCTCGCCTATCCCACCTTTGCCGCGCTGGTGGCTGCGTGCAAAGGCCCCGCATGCCCGATCTCCTACCTCACGTTCGGCAACTATTCAAACACGGGCAACCTCGTGGCCATGTCGCGCGTGTCGTATCCGCAGTCGCTGCAACGCATTGCAAACGCAGACTCCGTGGAAGGCAACGTGCGCTCGCCGTACCATGAGGACTTTGTGCTGGAGCGCATCAACAAGGCATTGGATGAACAGCATGCAGCCCGCGCCTCAGCAGCGCGCCTCCCGCGTGTGGAGCGCGCCCAGAACATGCTGTACGCCGCGCAGATCAACTCGAAGGCCATGCAGCGCGTGACCCCGTACATTCCGAGAAACATCCCGAAAGAACGCCTGTCACAGCAGGCCGAGATCACGCTCGCTTCCTTCAAAGCGGGCGTTTGCGTGTCCGCGAATCTCAACATCGGCCAGTTCGACAGCCATGCCAACAACGACACCGACCAGATGAAGCTCATTCCCGAATTTCTCGCCGGCATCGCTTATTTTCTCCGCCGCGCCGAGGAACTCAAGATCCGCGACAAACTGGTGATCATCATTCAAAGCGAAATGGGCCGGACTCCCACCTACAACAAAGGCAACGGCAAAGACCACTGGTCCGTCGGCTCCATCATGTTCATCGGCTCCGGCATTCGCGGGAACCGTGTCCTCGGCGCCACGGACGATGGCCAGCTGCACGTGCCGCTCAACCCGCAATCGCTCCTCTCCGACAAGGACCAGGGCATACGCGTACGTCCTGAACATATCCATCACGCCCTCCGCCAGTTTGCCGGTATCGAGGATCACCCGTTCAGCAAAAAATTTCCTCTCGGTGTGAAGAATGCAGAGTTGTTGCAGGGCCTGTGGGGCTGATGCCTCACTCGACCGCGAATTTCGCCAGCATTCACTCAGGGCATGGTGACTCGCAGCCTGAAAAAGCGCCGGGTTGCTCCGGTGGTGGCGATGTTATCACGCACGACCGTGAGCCCGGCCGGACTTCCCGCCGGAGTGATACCACAAACAGTTGAAAACGGGTCTATTAAATGCTATGCAAGAGCCATGGCAAAGACCTTTCAACTCGGACGGCCGGAACTGGCCAAGGAAGTCGAACGGCGGCTGGCG
>WBXD01000154.1 GCA_008932935.1 Verrucomicrobiota bacterium | reverse complement strand
CGTCTTGCGTCTTGCGTCTTGCCGTCTTGCGTCTTAACTCTTCCTCCCCCCATGGCCCCTTACATTAACCGTGAACTTTCCTGGCTCGAGTTTAACCAGCGCGTGCTCAACGAAGCCCTGCGCGAGGATCTGCCGCTGTTAGAACGACTGAAGTTCCTGGCTATCACTGCCTCCAACCTCGACGAGTTCTTCCAAGTGCGCGTCGGCGGGCTGATGCTGCTGCGGCGCAGTGGCCGCAAGGCGCCGGACGCTTCTGGGCTCACTCCGGCGCGCTGCCTCGCGGCTATTCGTGAGCGGGTGCTGCAAATGAGCGCCGACCAATACTCGCTGTTGGCCAACTCCCTGTTGCCGGCCATGGACGCCGCCGGCATCCGCCTGCGGCAGGTACTCGAGCTAACCCCAACGCAACTCGCCAAGGCCACCGCCACCTTTGAAGACGGCATTTTCCCGCTGCTCACGCCCTTGGCTGTCGATGCCGAGACGCCGGCACCAGCCATTCCTGGCCTGCACATGATCGTCGCCTGCAGCCTGCTGGATCCCGACACCCACGCCACCCGCCACGCCCTTATCCCAGTGCCCGACACCCTTGGGCGCCGCGTACCAGTGTCCAGCGAGAGCAGCGAACACGCGTTCGTGCTCATTGAGGACCTCGTAGCCACTCTGGCCGGACGCTTTTTCCCCGGCGAAACCGTCACCTCCACCACTGCCTTCCGGGTCACCCGCAACGGCGACATCGCCGTCCATGAGGAAGACGCCATCGACCTTGCCGGAGAAATGGAAGATGTCCTGAGCGCTCGGCGCTTTGCCGACACCGTGCGCCTTGAGCTGCGCCACGACGCGACGCGCGAACTCGCGCGGCTGATTCAAGCGCTCGCCGCCGCCAGCCCGCGGGAAGTCTATCTTTGCCAAGGACCGCCCGGCCTGGCCTCGCTTATGGAGTTGGCCTTCCTCGCCGGCTTCGACCACCTGCGCGATGCCGATTGGCCGCCACAAAATCCGCCGTGTATCGTTCCAGGGGCCTCAATGTTTGAATCCATCGCTGCGGCCGACCTGCTGCTTCATCATCCCTATGAATCTTTTGAGCCGATCCTGCGCCTCATCGAAGAAGCCGCCGCCGACCCCGACGTGATCGCCATCAAGCAGGTGCTCTACCGCACTGCCCGCCAATCCCGCATCATCAACGCGCTGATCAAAGCCGCGGAAAACGGCAAACACGTCACCGTCATCGTCGAACTCAAGGCCCGCTTCGATGAGGAGCGCAACCTCCACCGCGCCGACGAACTCCAGCACGCCGGCGCTCAAATCGTCTATGGCGTGAAAAACCTCAAAACCCACGCCAAAATCTGCCTCATCGTGCGGCGCGAAAGCGGCCATCTGCGCCGTTACGTCCACCTCGCCACCGGCAACTACAACGAGTCCACCGCCAAGCTTTACACCGATTTTTCCTATCTGACCTGCAAGCCGGAATTTGGCAACGACGCCACCCTGTTTTTCAACGCGGTGACCGGTCGCTCCAAGCTGCTGCGCTTCCGGCGGTTGGTGCCCGCCCCCACGGCGATGAAGCCGCTGCTGTTGGACCTTATTGCGAGTGAAGCGGAGCGAGCCAAACAAGGCCTGCCCGCACGCATCGTCGCCAAGATGAATTCGCTACAGGACCCCGAGCTCATCGCAGCCCTCTACAAGGCCTCACAAGCGGGGGTGCGCATCCGCCTCAACGTGCGCGGTATTTGTTGTTTGAAGCCCGGCGACCCCAAGTACTCGAAAAACATCGAGGTGGTTTCCATCATTGATAGATTTCTCGAACACGCCCGGGTCTTCCTGTTCCATCAGGGCGGCGACACCGAACTGTATCTGGCATCGGCCGACTGGATGACGCGCAACCTCGACAAGCGCATCGAATTGATGATTCCCATCGAGCAACCCGCCCTCAAACGCCGCTTGGTGCGCGTGCTCGAAGCGTTCTTCCAAGACAACACCCAAGCCTATCGCCTGCTGCCAGACGGCTCATCCCAGCGCCTCAGCCGTGCCAAGGGCCAGAAATCATTCCGCGTCCAGGACCAGTTCTATCAGCAAGCAAAAAAGGCCGCCAAGGCCCGCGAACACGAGCGCTCGATGACCTTCGAGCCCCATGTCCCGGCTTCGGACTAGCCGCAAAACCCGGTGTGCGGGCGCGATGCCTACACCTCCGCCAGTCTCCCGCTGGCCGGGCGTTGACCGTCCTTCTTGCGCAGGGCATTGCGCATTTTCACCAGTGCAGAGTTTTGCAACTGGCGGATGCGCTCGCGAGTCACCCCGAATTGCCGGCCCACTTCTTCCAAAGTCAGCGGCGTGCATCCGGTCAGCCCAAAGCGCACGTCGATGATGCGCCGCTCGCGCTCGTCCAAAATATCGAGCAAGCCGTCGAGTTCACCGAACATATTCTTGTCGGCCAGCGTGTCGTGAGGATTGATGGCACGTTCGTCGCCGATGACTTCGCCGTATTCGGTCGACTCGCCATCGTTAATGGGCGAATCCAGGGAGGTGGGGCTTTGCGAGGCTTGGCGCAACATCGCCAACTTGCGCCGCGGCAAACCGACTTCCTCGGCCAATTCCTCATCGGTGGGCTCGCGTCCCAAGGCCTCGGCCAAAATCACCGCGATACGCCGCATCTTGGCGATCTTGTCCACCATGTGCACCGGCAGCCGAATGGTTTTGGACTGGTTGGCCAGCGCTCGCTTGATGGATTGCTTAATCCACCATGCGGCGTAGGTCGAGAGCTTGCCACCCTTGCCTGGATCAAAGCGTTCCACCGCTTTCATCAGGCCGATATTGCCTTCCGAGATCAAATCGGTCACCGGCAAGCCGTAACTGGCGTAGTCCTGGGCGATTTTGACTACCAGACGCAGGTTGGCGCGGATCATTTGGGCACGCGCCTCCTCATCACCTTGTTTGATCCGCAAAGCCAAGATGACCTCCTCCTCTACGGTCAGCAAGGGCGTTTTGGAGATTTCGCGCAAATAAATTTTCAAACTACCATCGGATTCGTGTGACATAATTATATGGTGTTAGGTCGGTATTTGACTGGCTCAGCGATGAGACGCAGGGGCTGTGGAAATATTCTGATTTTATTGGGCGGCGGACTCACTCATGCCTGCCGCGGCGGAACAATCAATAAAAAACCTTATTTAATTACTCTTACCAGAAGACTATTCCGTTTTTTTAACCGAGCAGGATTTGTGCCAATTTCCAATGGCACACCGGGCTGGGTG
>WBXD01000153.1 GCA_008932935.1 Verrucomicrobiota bacterium | reverse complement strand
TTTGCCGGCTACGATGGCAAGCCAATCGAGTGGGTGCGCATTCATAAGGCGCCCGACTTTGTGAAATTCAATCACTCGGCGCATCTCAACCGTGGGATTTCCTGTGTGAGTTGCCACGGTCGGGTCGATCAGATGGATGTGGTGTACCAAGATCAGCCCCAGTCGATGAGTTGGTGTCTGGATTGCCACCGCGCGCCGGAAACCAAACTGCGCCCGCTCGAGGAGGTGTACAACATGAAGTACGACGCGGCTCAATACCTTAAGGACCACCCACAGGCCGGGGTGAAAACGCCCGGCGAGTTCGGCCTCAAGCTCAAGGAACAATTCCGGGTGTCGCCCAAAATCACCTGCGCCACCTGCCACCATTGATCTTTCACGAATTTCTCCCGATGTTCTATCCCTTTTTCCGCAGTCTAACATGAGCAAGCGTACCTGGAATCACCCCGCAGTGCCCGCCAATGAATCCACCGTTGCCTGGCGCAGCGCCGGGCAGCTGGAAGACAGCGCCGAATTCCGCCACTGGCTGGAGCGCGAATTCCCCCAAGGTGCCGCCGAAATGGCCGATGCGGGCGACGCCGAGGTGTCTCGCCGCTCGTTCCTCAAATTGATGGGCGCCTCCACCGCACTCGCCGGCCTCGGCATGGCCGCCTGCCGCCGTCCGGAAAGCTACATCGTCCCGTTCACCAAGGCCCCGGAATGGGTGATTCCAGGCAAGGCGACTTACTATGCGTCTAGTATGCCGCGTGCCCAAGGTGCCACGCCGCTGGTGGTAACGTCGTTCGAAGGCCGCCCGACCAAGGTGGCGCCTAACCACCGCCACCCAGAGGCTGATGGTACCGACGCCTTCGCCCAAGCGTCGGTGCTCGACCTATACTCGCCGTCGCGTTCGCGTAAATTTCTCAAAGTTGGAACTGCCACTGCACGCGGTGAGTTCGAGCCGGTTCTCGCGGCGCTGGCCGCAGATAAAACGGCTAAAATCGGGTTTGTGTTTGGGGCTGACGACAGCCCGACGCGCAACCGCTTGCGCAAGGAATTGGCTGGCAAATTTGCCGCGGCCAAGTTCTATCAATATGAGGCGCTCACCGGCGAGGCCGCCGTGGCGCTTGGCGACGGGGTGAAATGGTTGGCGGATTTTGCCAAGGCGGATCGGATCTTGTCGCTCGACTGTGATTTTGCGGGAACCGACCCACAAGGGCCGCTGCAGGGGTTTTTCGAGCGCCGCAAGCCGGAAGGCCACGGCTACTCTAACGAGCCAGAGGTCGCCAAAATGAACCGCTTGTACGCGGTGGAGGCCGCTTACACGCTCACCGGCGGGATGGCCGATCACCGCTTGCGGGTGGCTCCGAGCCAGGTTCTAACGATAGCTGCGGAGATCGCCCGCGGCATCATTAGCAATACCGCGCTGGTCAGCGAAATTCCGCCGCTCACTGATAAGAAGCAACTCGCCTGGGTGCAGGGCGTCATCAATGATCTCAAGGCCAACCCTGGCAAGTCCATGGTGCTCGCCGGTTCGCGCCAACCCGCCGCCATCCATCACCTCGCTCTCGCCATCAATCTGGTGTTGGGCAACCTCGGCGCTGACAAACCCCTCGCGGCAGTCCAGACCGAAACTGCCGGTCTTGGCAATCTGGCCACCCTCAAGGCGGATATCGATGCGGGCACGATCGAGACACTGGTGCTGCTCACGCCGGCCAATCCGCTTTACGACGCATTGCCAGACCTGAAGTTCGGGGAAACGTTCGCCAAGCTCAAGACCAGTATCCATCTGGGATTGCGCAGCGATGCCACGGCCCATGCCGCCACTTGGCACGTTCCCGCTGCCCATTATCTCGAAACGTGGGCCGATGCCCGCAGTTGCCGCGGCACATACACCGTGGTCCAGCCGATGATCCTGCCGCTCTATCCAGATTGCGTGTCCGAGTTCGAGTTGCTCCTCGCCCTGCTGTCTGACGAAGGCAAACTCCTCAATGGCGAAGGGCCCAAAGGCGAGGCGTCGCCGGCCTATGCTGCCGTGCGTGCCACCTTCAGCGTGCAGGGCAAGGCAGGGGATGAGGCCTGGAAAAACTTTCTGCGCGACGGGTTCTATCAAGGGCTGGCGTATCCGCCGGTGCTGGCGAAACTTGCCGCTTCCGCCGCCACCGACGTGGCTGCGGCGAAGGTTCCCGCGCCCAGCCCGACGGCGCTGGAAATCCTGTTTGCCACGGATTCCTCAGTTTTGGATGGACGTTGGATCGACAACGGTTGGTTGCAGGAAGCGCCCGATCCCATCTCCAAACTCACTTGGGACAATGCCGCACTCATCGCCCCGCTCACGGCCAAAAACCTCGGCATCTACGATCTGATTATCAGCCCTGAACCGGTCACCACAGTGCTCGGCGTCGAGGGCACATTTGGCCGCTCCTATCCAGATGGCGAAGGCGGCAACCATCGCTCACCGATGATCCGCTTGGTGGTCAACGGCGTCACCTTGGATATCCCCGTCCTCATTTCATTCGGACAAGCCGAAAACACCTTGGTCATTCCGTTAGGTTACGGCCAAGGCTGCGACGACGACGACGAACTCAAGCGCTCCACCGTCAATGCCGCCCACGTCGGCCGCGTCGGCGTCAACCGCGGGTTCAACGCCTATCCATTGCGCACTGCTGCCAGCCCGTATTTTGCCAGCGGTGCCACCGCCGTGAAAACCGCTGTGGTGTATTCGATTGCCGTCACGCAAGAACACAGCGCGATGTATGGCCGCGCCTTGGCCCGCGAAATCTCTACAATCGACGACGTCGAACGCGGGTCGTTCGAGAGCCAGCTCGCCAACGTTAAAAAGCAGGGCAACGACGCCCACGCCCCGCCCAATCTCTCGCTCTATCAACAAAAGGGCTCCGCTACCTGGCATCCCGACAAGGACGGCAAGGCCCCGGATTTCCTCAGCGATACGCTCCACCAGTGGGGCATGGCCATCGACTTGTCGGCCTGCATGGGCTGCAACGCCTGCTTGGTTGCTTGTCAGGCCGAGAACAATATTCCCATTGTCGGCAAGGAACAAGTGGCCAAGGGTCGCGAAATGCACTGGATCCGCATGGATCGCTACTTCGCCACCCAGAAGGACAACGACTTCGATGCGGACAATCCCGCGCTCATCCCGCAACCCGTCGCCGGCCTCCAATGCGAACTGGCCCCTTGCGAAACCGTCTGCCCCGTCAACGCCACGGTCCACACCGAGGACGGTCTCAACGCGATGGCTTACAACCGTTGCA
>WBXD01000152.1 GCA_008932935.1 Verrucomicrobiota bacterium | reverse complement strand
CAAGACGCAAGACAAGAAAAAGAGGGTTCATGAAAAGGCAGATGTTGGAGGTTCTTGTCTTCTTGTCTTGGGTCTTCTTATCTTCTGTCTTGCGTCTTGCAGTCTTGGGTCTTGCAGTCTTGGGTCTATTTCTTGGGTGGTTTGACTTGGTTGAGGGGCAGGATGGTTTCGGTGCCGCCCTCGGAGAAGGTGAATTTGCCGTCGAGGACGCGCAAGGTTTGGTTGAGTTGTTTGGCGCGGTTGATCATGCCGCCCTTCCTGACCCAGGGTTTACCACCGCTCAGAACAATCTCGCCGGTCTTCACGTTGTAGGTGAAAATCGCTCCCGCCGCCTCGACGGCCTCATTTTTGGCGTCGGCTTTCTGCAACAGGTGCACCGCTCCGGTGGCCACCACCTGCTCCACATCGCCGAGTTGCACGTCGAGGCCGCCGGGTGCGGGCTTGTCGCCTGGCTTGGTCGCGGGCTTCGGGCTGGCGGGCTTTTTCTCAAAAAATACTTTGATTTCGTTGGCACCATCCAGCGAGAAGCGCGGGTCGGCCACCGTCACGTTTTTCAGATAGACCAAGATTCCTGTGTCGGCATCGAAATACATGCCGCCCTCGCAATTGATGACGGTGTCGGTGGGATCGGGGGTGACCTCGAGGGGCAGCACCGGCGTGACCGAGGCGGCGGCGAGGGGCGCGGCGGCGGCGAGAAGGTCCTCTTTTTCCAGAAAGACGGTGGCCGCCCGCGTGGCTGCCGCCGAAACGTCCAGCGTCTTGCGCAAATCCCTGCGGGCCTGGGCATTGGCCTCGGCTACGAGCGGGGCCGCCGCAGTGGCGTCGCGGGTGGGACTCGCGTCTTGGGCTTGGGCCGCGGCGGTGGTCACAGGCAGGGCGATGAGGGAAGCGCCAAGGATGGAAGCGACGCGGCGGGGGGTCTCGAAAGAGTTCATAGCGGTGGTGGCCGGGGCCTGGATGCGGGTGGTGGTGGGGCCCATCAGGAAGCCCTGGGCTTGGTTGATTTCATAGACCAATCCGCTGCCTATGGCGCTGATACCGTCGAAACGCAGCGTGACTGAGTGGTCGCCTCGCAGGGTGCCGGTCATTTGATCAAACCGAGCTTTTGTTAGATAGAGCCGCCCCCTGGGGCTGCGGTCGGGGTTGAACAACTCGATGGAGACGGCCTCGGCATCGATGATTTCCGCGCTGACGAGGGCCATGCTCTTGGCGTGGAGCAGGCCGACGAGGCGGTGGTTTTCATCGTAGCGGGGGAGCAGCACGCCCGAGAGGATGCTGCCAGGCGGTAGCAGTGAAGCCACGGGGATTTTGGGCTTGGACGGGTCGGCTGGATGGGCGTCGCGCGCCATCAGCAAGGCGGGAGCGAGCAGCAGCAGCAGGGCTGGAAGGTTGCCGGTCAAAACGGGCAGGGTTCAGTGCGAGGCGTGGTGGATGGCGATGAGTTTCACCAGCAGATCCTCGATGAATTCCAAGGGGATTTGGTTGGGGCCATCCGATAGCGCGTTGGCTGGATCGGAGTGCACTTCCATGAACAAGCCATCCACCCCGGTGGCCACCGCAGCGCGGGCCAGCACCGGGGCGAGTTCACCATCGCCGCCGGTGCTGCCGCCCAGGCCGCCGGGGCGCTGGACCGAGTGGGTGGCGTCGAAGACCACTGGCAGGCCTTCCTTGCGCATCCAGTAGAGCGAGCGCATGTCGGCGACGAGATTGTTGTAGCCGAAGGTGGTGCCGCGTTCGGTCAGGACAAAGCGCTCGCAGCCGAAGGCGCGGAGTTTGCCGGCGATGTTGACGGTGTCCCAAGGGGCGAGGAACTGGCCTTTTTTGACGTTGACGGCGCGGCCGGTTTTGGCGGCGGCTTCGAGCAAGTCGGTCTGGCGGCACAGGAATGAGGGGATTTGGAGCAAATCGACGTATTCGGCGGCGATTTCGGCCTGCTCGGCGGTGTGGATGTCGGTGGTGACGGGCACGCCGAGTTCTTTGGCGATCTCACCGAGGATGCGGCAACCCTCGCGCGGGCCGGGACCGCGGAACGCGCCAACGGACGTGCGGTTGGCCTTGTCGAAGGACGCTTTAAACAGAAAATGAATACCGGTGCGCTCGGCGATTTCCTTGAGCGAACGGGCCATCTCCCAGGCAAAGGACTCACTTTCCAAGGCGCACGGACCGAGAATGAAAAACGGCACCGGGCCGCCGACTGGCACCTGGCCGATATTGAAGGGTTCGAAGGACATTTCGGGGATTTGTTAGGAGTTGGCGGCGCTGTGGCCGGCGGCCGTGGCGTAGAGGGGGCGCAAATTGGTGAGCGCGGCGGTGAGCAGTTTGGCTTCCGGCGGGGTGAGGTTGCCACGGGTTTTGGCGACGAGCATTTCCAGCGAGTCGAGCACCGAGCGGGCCGCCCGCAGGTTGATTTGCGGTTCGCCGCTAACTGGATGGGGAATTTGGCCCAGAAACAGCCCGGCATTCTGCGCTTGCAGCAAAATAAATTCACTGAATCGGGGATCGGTTTCAACAGCGCCGGGCATGCGGGAAGCCTGACCCGAAAAACCCGATCAGCAAAGCCGAAAGTTACGACGGGGGCACCATGCATTGGAGATTTCAGAAATCAAACCGCAGATGGACGCCCATGGACGCCGATAAAGAAGGGCTAAGAGGTGGAATTGAGTTTTTTCTGCCAGCTAAAAAACCTGATAATCTCTTCTCTTCCTCCCATCGGCGTAAATCGGCGTCTATCTGCGGTTCATCAATCCAAATTGAGAAGCCTCGGCTGACCTTCAGAACAACTAGAAGATTTACCACTGAGCCAGACGCAGAAGGGTATGGGTTATTGGGAGAAATTGCGTCTTGCTCAGTGTTCCTTTGCGAACTTTGCGGCTTTGCGCTGATTTTACGGCCGTTACTTGCCTTGCACCCCCGGTTTTTCCCGAAAAAACCGTTCTTTGGCCTTGCCATTGGTCACCCGACGGCTAGTTTCGGCGTCCGTTTTTCTTTCTTCTGGCAGGCGGTTGGAGCCCCGGTGCCTTGTCAGAAGCCATTTTTCCGGGGCAATATCGGCAAGAAAACGAACCCCCAACACAACCCCAAACCAAACACAACATGAGTACCGTACTCGCGGAACCCACCAACAAAGAACTGAACGAACTGATCGACTCCAAATTCCGCGAATTCCGCGAAGGATCGATCGTCAAGGGCACGATTCTCGAAATCCGCCCCCAAGTCGTTCTCGTGGACGTCGGCTATAAGTCCGAAGGTGCCATCCCATCCAACGAATTCGAGGATGAGGAAATCGAAATCGGCGACGAAATCGAGGTCCTCCTCGAAAAACTTGAAAATGACGAGGGCATGGTCGTCCTCTCCAAGGAGAAAGCCGCCCACAAGCAGAACTGGGAAAAGATCGTCAAGGTTTTCCAAGACGGCGGCCT
>WBXD01000151.1 GCA_008932935.1 Verrucomicrobiota bacterium | reverse complement strand
GCCAGGGTGGCGGGTGCTGCCTAGGGTGTCGCCGCCGTGCCGAAACCAGCCCTACTAGCCCTTGAAGACGGACGTTGTTTCACAGGAACAGCCTTCGGAGCCAGCGGATCCACCACCGGTGAAATCTGCTTCAATACTTCCATGACCGGATACCAAGAGGTTATCACCGACCCTTCGTATCGCGGCCAAATCGTTGCCATGACCTACCCGCAGATCGGCAATTACGGGGTCAACCCCGAGGACTCCGAGTCCGCCGCACCCCACATCCGGGCATTTGTCATCGGCGAATTGTGCGCGCTGCCGTCCAATTGGCGCTCCACACAATCACTGGGCGACTACCTCGGCGCACACCAAATTTTGGGCATTGAGGGCATCGATACCCGGGCGCTGACCAAGCACCTGCGCTCGCTGGGGGCGATGCGTGCCTGCGTGACCACCGAGTTGGACCGTGCAGCGGCGATTACCGCGGCGCAAGCCTCGCCGTCGATGGCGGGCATGGACTACGTGCAAGAGGTGTCGACGCCGCTGGGGTACCACTGGCAGGAGGAGAGCCGGCGCTGGCGCCAGCCCAACGCATCCACCGGGGAAACCAGCAACTACGACGAATTGCCACCCGTGCGCCACCGGATCGTGGCCTACGATTTCGGCCTGAAATTCAACATCTTACGACGGCTGCGGCAGGCGGGTTTTGCCGTGGAGGTGGTCAATGCCCGCTGCAGTGGGGCCGAGGTGCTGGCGAAAAACCCGGATGGGGTTTTCCTCTCGAACGGTCCCGGGGATCCCGCGGCACTCGACTACATCCACCATGAAATCCGCCACTTGCTCGGCAAGTTGCCGATTTTCGGCATCTGTCTGGGCAACCAAATCCTCGCCCACGCGTTCGGCGGCAGCACTTACAAACTCAAGTTCGGCCACCGCGGCGGCAACCAACCGGTCAAGGACCTGCGCAGTGGCAAGGTCGCCATCACCGCCCAAAACCACGGTTTCGCCGTCGACCCCGCCTCGCTGCCACCGGAAATCGAAGTCACACACGTCAACCTCAACGACGGCACCGTCGAAGGCATGCGCCACCGCGCGTTGCCGGTCTTCAGCGTCCAATACCACCCGGAAGCTGCCCCAGGCCCACACGATGCCGCATATTTTTTCCAAGAATTTGCCGACATGATCGACACCAACAAGCGCTAGACCCGCATGAGACGCAAGACAACAAGACCCAAGACGCAAGAGAAAAGCCCCAGCGCGGAGCCTTGCTCATTTCCATGTCTTGTGTCTTCAAGTCTTGCGTCTGCTTCCCCATTTAGAATTTAATACCTAGGATTTCAAATTTAACATGAACACCATCATCGCAGGCCTCCAGTGGGGGGACGAAGGCAAAGGCAAAATCGTCGATTATCTAACGGAATCAGCGGACGTTGTCATTCGCAGCCAAGGCGGCAACAACGCCGGCCACACCGTGATCACCAACGGCGTTAAGTACGTCCTCCACCTGCTGCCCTCGGGTATTTTGTGGGACGACAAGGTCAACGTGATCGGCAACGGCGTGGTCATCGACCCAGTGGGCCTGGTTCAGGAGATCCAACGGATCGAATCGCAGGGGGTCGCCATCACCCCGGAAAAATTGCTTATTAGCGACCGCGCACACATTGTGTTGCCGATCCACAAGGAGCTCGACGCCGCGCGTGAAGCCGCGCTGGGAGCGCACAAAATTGGCACTACCAAGCGCGGCATCGGTCCGGCTTACGCCGATAAAATCAACCGTTGCGGCCTGCGGGTGGCCGATTTCCACGATACGGCATATGTGACCGAGCGAATCACCCAGCGGGTCGCCGAGGCCAACGAAATTCTCGCCCGCTATGAATTGCCGACCTACGAGGCTGCGGCGGTTTGCGCCGAGGTCTTCACTGCCTTCGAGCGTCTCCGCCCACATGTGAGCAACACCATTGCCGTGCTCCACACGGCGTGGAAGGCCAAGCAAACGCTACTGTTTGAAAGCGCCCAGGGTGCCCTACTGGATGTGGATTTCGGCACCTATCCATTTGTCACCTCCTCCAATACCACTACCGGCGGCGCCTGCACCGGCTCCGGCCTGCCACCCATGGCTATCCAACGCGTCATCGGCGTCTGCAAAGCCTACACCACCCGCGTCGGCTCCGGCCCCTTCCCCACCGTCGATGAGGGGCTCTCCGATTACCTCCACGGCCTCGGTCGAGAATTTGGCGCCACCACTGGCCGCCCACGCGGCTGCGGTTGGCTCGATACCGTGCTCCTGCGCTTGGCCTGCATGGTCAACGGCGTCACCGGCCTAGCCGTCACCAATGTCGATGGCCTCGATTCCTACGCGACACTGCAAATTTGCATCGCATACGATATCGACGGCCACCAGCACCCGCTGCCGCCCGCCGAGCGCGATGCCTGGGAGCGCGCCGTGCCGGTCTACGAATCGTTGCCAGGATGGCAGTGCGACACCACCGCTTGCACCCGCTTTGCCGACTTGCCGCCGCAAGCGCAAGCCTACCTCGCCCGGCTGGCCGAGCTGTGCGGCGCACCCATCGCCTTCATCGGCGTCGGCCCCGACCGCGCCCAAACGATTGCCGTCTAACGCATTACCCCAACCCACTAAAACCCAGTCTGTGCCTGAATTTCCAACCATTCCGCGCCACATCGCCGTCATCATGGATGGCAACGGACGCTGGGCAAAGGAACGCGGCTTGCCGCGCCGCGAAGGTCACCGCGCCGGAGCAGAGTCGGTGCGCGAGATCATGGAGGCATGCAAGGAACTGGGCGTCGAATATCTAACACTCTTCGCGTTTTCATCTGAAAACTGGAGCCGTCCGGCGGCCGAAGTGCACGCACTGATGACTCTGCTGGAACGCTTCTTGCGTGAAAAAGCCAAGGATCTCGATCGCCAAAACGTCCGACTGCAGGCGATTGGCCAACTCGATAGGCTGCCAGCCAAGACCCGCGCTTTACTCGATTCGATCATCGCCCGCACCGCGTCGCACACATCCATGACCATGGTGCTGGCCCTTTCGTATGGCGCACGCGAGGAGATCGTGGCAGCCGCCCGCGCGTTGGCTACGGATACCGCAGCCGGGCGCTTGTTGCCCGAGGCAATCGATGCTGAGCTGTTTGCCTCGCGGCTGCAAACCACCGGCATCCCCGATCCCGACCTGCTCATCCGCACCTCCGGTGAAATGCGCATCTCCAATTTCCTCCTCTGGCAGATCAGTTATGCCGAGATCATCATCGTCAAAAAAAACTGGCCGGACTTTCGTGAAGGCGACCTGTTTGAGGCCGTCGAAGAGTATCAGCGCCGCCACCGCCGCTTCGGCGCACTGTGAGGCTGGCTGCGCGCCTCCGGCCGCAGCGCCCATGTGAGGCGAATGACCCTCGTGCCACGCTCTGCGCATTCTCCTTGCCCGGCCCGCCACTTGGCTCGCGCCGCGAGACGCGGCTCCCACGGCCTGCGGCCGGAGGCG
>WBXD01000150.1 GCA_008932935.1 Verrucomicrobiota bacterium | reverse complement strand
CGTCGGAGGCGTCGGAGGCGTCGGAGGCGTCGGACTCGAGGTGTTCCTCGATGGCACCGGTACCGGCATGAGCTTGGGCCGGCTGGCCTTTACCCTTGCGGCGGCGACGTTTGCGCTTGTGATCCGGGGATGCCGTGCCGCCGCTGCTGGCAGCCTCTGGATCAGGCCATTCGCTGGTAACTGGTGAGGGAGATTCAGCGACGGCGGGCCGACTACCCGCGCCACGGGGCGCTGTGGGCCGGGCATCTTGCTCGGATTTCGCGGCGGCCGCAGCGACGGCGGGCCGGCTACCCGCGCCACGGGGCGCTGTGGGCCGGGCATCTTGCTCGGATTTCGCGGCGGCCGCAGAGGCGGCGGGCAGGCTGCCCGCGCTACTGGGAGCGGGCAAAGCCGGGATTTTTTTCAGGCGCGGCTGGGAGGTGCGGCGCGGGGCGGGATTGGGGGCAGCGCCAGGGGCTTTGCCGGGGGCTGGTTTCTTGTCGGTCATGTGATGGGGTGGCATGGCCACGAGGGCGCTGGTCGGATTGCTAGGGTGAGACAGCTGAGGCAGGGCCTGGCTCAGAAGTTGCGGATATCGTCCAGATTGGCCTTGTCCTTGAGGCTATCGGGATTGCTCTTGCCATCTTTGCCGACGGACCAGAGGTCAAAGTCGGGGCTTTGGGCGCCTGAACCCTTGCGGTAGCGGTATTCGTTTCTCCAAGGATCGAGAATTTTGGCGGCCTGGCCTTTGCCGTCGATCCAGCCTTGTCGGCTATGCTCGGGATCGAGTTCGGAGAGGTAGATTCTCTGGGCGCTGTCGTTGAGAGGGCCGACGCCATCGCGGTTGGAGTCCCAATAAAGGTCCGAGAATAATTCGTTAGACATATTCCTACCGTCGGTAGGGCTGTTATTCGCGCGTCCGGGGTAGAAGCCCCAGTCGAGTTTGAACTCTTCGCAGGCAGTGGCCAGCAACTTGATCTGCATCTCCGCAGTGGAGCGCTTTTGCTTTTCCTGAACATAGTCCATTCCCGCCACCATCAGTCCTGCGAGGATCACGATGATGGTGATGCTGGCCAGCATCTCAATGAGGGTGAAACCACTGGGGCGGCGCGATGATGACGAGTGCATGAGAGGTGGGAATGAGAACGCAGCGCGGCGCGTGCCGTGCCAAATCAGGAGGCTTGGCCCATCGTGGTGATGACCTTGATGAGGGGCAGGAACAACGCGAAGACCACCGAACCGACCACCAAGGCCAGGATCACGATCATGATCGGCTCCAGGATGGAGGTCAGGGCGGTGACGGCGTTGTCCACTTCGTCGTCATAGACGTCGGCCACCTTGAGGAGCATTTCGGGGAGTTGGCCGGTTTCCTCGCCGACATCGACCATGGAAATGACCATGTTGGGAAAGACGCCGGATGCCTGCAATGGGGTGACGATGGATTCGCCTTCCTTGACGGCCTCGTGGACTTTTTCGATGGCACCGGAGATGACGACATTGCCAGCGGTATCGCGGGTGATGTTGAGGGCCTGGAGGATGGGCACGCCGGAAGTGACGAGGGTGCCGAGGGTGCGCGAGAAGCGCGACACGGCGCTTTTGCGCTGGATATCACCGAAGATGGGCAATTTGAGTTTGAGCTTATCGATGGCGATGCGACCGCCTTTGGTGCGGCCCCAGATGCCGAAGAAGAATGCGCCGATGCCCAAGAGGATGAGCACGAAGACGATGTTGGGAACGCCGTAGGGGTTGTCGATGAAGAACTTGGAGATGCCGAAGACGACCTTCGAAATGGCGGGCAATTCGGCATTGCCCATTTCGGCGAACATGGTTTCGAATTTTGGCACGATAAAGATCATCAGGAATACCAGGATGGCCACCGCGATGAACATCACGATCACCGGATAAACCATCGCCGAAACAATCTTGTTTTTGAGTTTCTGGGCCTTTTCCTGATACTCGGCGAGGCGGTTGAGGACCACTTCCAGGACCCCGCCGAGTTCGCCGGCCTTGACCATGTTGACGTAGAGTTTGTTAAAGATTTTCGGATGCTGTGCGAGCGACTCAGAGAAGGTGGAGCCGCTTTGCACGGAATCGGCGAGGGCGGCGAGAGTGGCCTGCAGCACTGGGTTGGGTTCCTGTTTGCCCAGCACGGTGAGGCTACGCAGCAGCGGCAAGCCGGAATCGATGAGAGTGGCAAGCTGGCGGGTGAAAATCATCAGGCTCTTGGGCTTGATGCGGCCGCCGACGCCACCCTTGCCAGCGGCCACGCTTTTACTCTTAGACTTGGCCGGCACCTTGATTTTGGCAGCACCTTTGGCTTTGCCTTCCTCGATGATCTGGGTCGGGTAGAGGCCTTGGACACGGAGTTTCTGGATTGCTTCCGCTTCGTTGGTCGCAGAGACGATGCCGGTGGTTTGTTCACCTTTGGAGTCAAGCGCTGAGTACTGGAAATTGGCCATGGCTGTGGGTTTGGTTGTGAGGGGCTGAGTTGCTACTGACGGATTAAAGCAGGGGGCGGTGGGGAACGCGAATGGAAAAATCAATTGGCACGGGTCATCAGGTGTATTTGAGTACTTCTTCGATGGTCGTGGTGCCGAGGTAGATGTTACGCAGGCCGTCTTCGCGGAGCGTGTTCATGCCCAGCTCCATGGCCTTTTGTTTGATGACGACGGTGGGCGCGCGGCCGGTGATGAGGTCGCGGATGGGGTCGGTGATATTGAGCAATTCGTAGAGGCCGCGGCGGCCGCGGTAGCCAGATTGGCCGCAGATATCGCAGCCAGCACCGGTGAAAAATTGTTTGTCGCCGAGTTCGTGGGGCGAGATGCCAAGCTGGTTGAGGATTGATTCGTTAGGCTCGTAGGGGCTGCGGCATTCCTTGCAGATGGTGCGCACCAAGCGTTGGGCAAGCACGCCTTCCAACGAGGCAGAAACCAGGAATGGCTCGCAGCCCATGTCGATGAGGCGGGTGATGGCGCCGGCAGAATCGTTGGTATGCAGGGTGGAAAGTACCAAGTGGCCAGTCAGCGCGGCTTGGATGGCGATGGTGGCGGTTTCCTTGTCGCGCATTTCCCCGATCATGATGCGGTCGGGGTCTTGGCGCAGGAAGGCGCGCAGGATGCGCGGGAAATCCAGGCCAATGGCCTCGTTGATGGGGATTTGGAGGATGCCATCAATGTCGTACTCGACGGGATCCTCGGCAGTGAGGAGCTTGGAGTCGATGGTATTGATGCGGCGCAGCGCGGCGTAGAGGGTGGTGGTCTTGCCGGCGCCTGTGGGGCCGGTGACAATGAAGATCCCGTTGGGTTTTTCGATCGTTTCGGTAACGTAGGTGTAGATCGCGTCTGGCAGGCCAAGGTTTTCAAGGGTCAGGTTAACCGACGAGCGGTCCAACACGCGCAGCACGACGGATTCGCCGTGGTGGGTGGGCAGGGTGGACACGCGCATGTCGACCATTTTTTCGCCGACTTGTTTGACGATACGGCCGTCCTGAGGGAGGCGGCGCTCGGCGATGTTCATGTT
>WBXD01000149.1 GCA_008932935.1 Verrucomicrobiota bacterium | reverse complement strand
TCGTCAACCCGCAGGCACCAGCGCGGCACCCGCAGGGTCACCACCGCGGCAATCCACAGGGCCAGCACCAGGCCCGCCGCCAAGCCGGCGGCGGCGCTCCTGAGTACGCGGGTGCTGATAGATCGGCGGTGGCGGGCGCGCCGGTCGGCCATCGCGCGCCAGATGGCAGCACCGAGGATCAGCCAAATGACGCTCGCCAAGCCAGCCAAGCGGAAGTCCGGAGCTCCCGCCAGGATGTGAAACGGCGCGGTCCATGGTTCAATGAGGGCGCCAATGACGGAGGACTCCAGCCGCATGCCGGACAGTCGCGTGAAGTCCCGCGCATCGAAGGGGCCCTGCGGATGGATCGGCAGCACGGCGCACAGCGTCAGTGCCAGTAGGCCGGCGAGCGTGAGCCACAACGCGCGGCGGCGGGGCATACCCAACTCCGAAGTTGGACCATACTCGGGGGAAGATGAACCACAACCGAGCGAAGCGAGATGGTCTGACTGACTGCTTTTCAAATATTCAGGCAAATTGCACGGATTTTACGGATTGAAATAAGGGCTGTCTGGAGCTTCTGCTGTGCTGCAAATGGTGAGAGAATCCAAATCCAAAAAATCCGTGTAATTTGTGGTTTCATGATTGAATTATAGATTTCAGCTTCGGAGTTCAATTCTGGCGGGGCGGCATGAGCGGAGCAGAGGGTTGATTTCTCAATCGCGATGACACAGATAGATGATGAAATGAGTCATGTCGCGGCCTTGGTGCTGCGACCAGAAATCATCCACCACCTCGCACTTGGGAAAATCGTGAAGTAGCGAGGGCGGCAACGCATCGCCTGGCTTGTCGGTGACGAACAGCGCCTGCGAATGCTCCTTGATCTGATAGGACGGCCACAAGGTGAATTGGTTCTGCCCGTATGGCTGCTCTGGCAGATAGGTGACGGGCTGGCCCGGCAGATAGAACTGCATCATGCTGGCTTGCGAGTAGTGGTTGCCAATGAGCAACGTCGCCTCCTGATGCTCGGTGCGCGCCCGTTGGACATGCTCCGTGAAATCCGCCCAGCCTTGGGCGCGGCGCAGCGGTTCGTATTTGCTCGGCAGGTGCAGGTAATCGGTGTTGTGCAGCACCACGCTGGCCAGACATGATAGGCCCAGCGCCGCGCCAATCCCCCACCGCCAGCGCGGGCTGGCAGCCGCGAGACGCCGCCAGAACACCGTTAGAACGACGATTCCGGCGATGAGCGCGGGTGCCGCCCAATTTTCCTTGCCGGCGTGGTTGAGGCTGAAGAACCCGAACACGGCATACACCGGCAGGCAGTGGCACAACAAGAAGCGCGCCTGCAAATCGCGGTGGTTTTTCCAGCAAGTGCCGGTGATGGCGGCGATCATGCCCAGCCCGATGAGCGGCGAGAGCACGAGGATTTGGCCGCCGATGAAACGCAGCAACTCGGGCGGGCGGATGTGGAAGGAGGTTTCGACGCCGCTGCGCGAATGCAGGGCGGCGGCATGGATCCAACCGGTATGGACGTTCCACCACACGATGGGCAGGATCGCGATGCCAAAGGCCAACCCCAGCGCCACGGTGAATTTGCTAATCACCAGTGAGCGATGCGGTTTGGACCAGCACAAGAACGCGACGATGCAGAGCAACTGCAGGCCGTTGGTGAATTTGGCGAGAAACCCGAGTCCGACGATGAGGCCCAGCGCGAGCCATTGCCAGAGTTTGCGGCTGTGGATGGCGGTCCAAAACACGTTCATCCCCCACGCCCAACAAAACAGGCTCAGGATGTCGATGGTCATCAGCAACGAGCCCACGGCTAACAGCGGAATGATATTCGCCAGAATCAGGCACCACAGGGCGCTGCGCTCGCCGGCGAGGCGGCGGGCCAGCACAAAGAGTTGCCAACTGGTGCCGGCACTGAACATCACCGCAAAAAATCGCACACCAAACACCGTGTCGCCAAACAACCAGTTGCCCAGCGCGATGACCCAGGCCACCGCCGGGCCCTTGTCGCGGTACGAGGCCGCCAAATGTTTTGACCAAACCCAGTAATAGGCTTCGTCGGGAACCAGTTCGATTCGCGTCACATACCACAGCCGAAACAGAGTCAGCGCGCCCAAAATCGCTGCCGCCACCAGCAGCGGACCGAAGGCGCGGGTCGGGCGGTCCCCAGGCGCAATGAACGGCGGCGCGGATAATTCTGAATTGGCAATCATGAAGGCTCGGAGCGGGTGGGCGTTGGGGAGGTGGCACTGCGCTCGACGTCGGCGATGATATAGAGCGGGCGCTGTTTTACTTGCTCATAGGTGCGCCCGAGGTATTCGCCGAAAATTCCGAACATCAACAACTCAATGGTGCCGAAAATAGTGATCGCCGACATCAGCGAGGTCCAGCCCTGGACCAGTTCGCTGCCATAGACGAAGTGGTCAAACAACACCCACATGATATAACCAATGAAAACGCTGAACAACAGCAGGCACAGCAGATAGGCCAATCGCAGAGGTGCCGTGGACATCGAGGCGATCCCGTCGAAGGCGAGTGCCAGCATCTTGGGCAGCGGATAGTGCGTCTCGCCGGCCTGGCGGTCGCCACGGTCATAAAACACCTGGGTTTGCGGGAAACCGATCCACGGCACCATCCCCCGCAGGAACCGGTGTACCTCGCGCATCCGCGACAATTCGACGAGTGCCCGCCGACTCATCAGGCGGAAGTCGCCGGTATCCTTGTGTACCGTCACCCCGCTGACTTTTTCGATGACCCGGTAAAAAATGTTGGCCGTGATGCGCTTGCCCCAGCTTTCCTTGCCGCGTGTCAAGCGCGTGGCGTACACCACGTCGTAGCCCTCGCAGTATTTCGCCACCAATTGCGGCAACACCGCCGGCGGGTCCTGTAGGTCTGCGTCCATCGAGATGACCACCTCGCCGCGCGCACTCTCCAAGCCCGCTGCCAGTGCGCGTTGGTGGCCGAAGTTGCGCGACAGGTTCACCCCGACGTAGCGGGCGTCGCGTTGGCACTGTGTACGGATGAGGTCCCAACTCGCGTCCGCGCTGCCGTCGTTGACCAGTACCAGTTCCACCGGTCCATGCGCCTGCTCCAACTCGGCGAGTGTGCCCGCCAACCCCGCGAACAACAACGGTAGCACCGGGGCCTCGTTGTATACCGGGATGACAATGGAAATCGAGAGCATGGTAAGCATCGGCCGGGCAATCCGCGGACTGCTTGCTAGAAAAGCGGGTTGAGGCTGGCTGCGCTCGGGCGAGTCACTGCGTAGAGCGGGTGGAGTAGGCAAGAGCGGAGCATGCGGTTTGGCAGGAGGAGTCTTGTTTGGGGGGGGCTGATAGCGGCGTCGCGGGCGAGCATATCCGGCCGGTTTCCAGTGACAAGAGCCCATTTGCGTTTCTTCGTGGGCCTCCAAGGAGTGCGGTGGCTCGCCACCGCCTGGTCCAGCCAGCTTGCTGGCGCGTGGCGGGCGTCAAGGAGCGGGGGCAGCTTGCCCCCTTCTGCCCATGAGACGCGTAAGAGCAAGCCGCCATGCGACTGCCCTTACTCTATCCATGGGCCACGGCGGTTGGCAACCGCCGCTCCCATGAGTGCGG
>WBXD01000148.1 GCA_008932935.1 Verrucomicrobiota bacterium | reverse complement strand
CCGCCTCGTCATAGCCAAAATCAGGCCAATCCGTCTGTTGCCAGTTCCAAGTTTTGAGCGATAGGGCCATGTTTCACCGGTCATTATATGGCAGATTCTGAGCGATAGCAACCTTCTGTATCGTTCACCAAAGAAAACGCAGCCAGCGCGAGGCTACAAAACGTCTTCTAAAACTACAGGAGTCTCCTGTAATCAAAGATTGTAAGAGGGCGCGCGTGGGGGGCGCTTTATGGCAGAGAACAAGCGCAACGCGGAGGGGCCGAGACCGCGGAGGGGAGTGCTGAGGCGGATTGGGTTGGGGAACGCTTTGGAATGGCCGCCGTGCTGGGAGGTTACGACTTCATCGATTCGCTCAGCGTCTTTCTCAGCGCCCTTCGTGGCCTCCGCGTTTCGATTCTATCAAATTAAAAAACTGCCAACGTCGAACCGAAGAGAAGATGGCCTCGCCGCACTGCTCCCACCTTGCGCTCGAGAACAGAAGTTCTAACCGCGAATCTCACGAATATTCACGAATGACCCAACGCTCTCGGATTTGTTCCAGATGCACCTAATGGTTGAAATGATGTGATATTTCCATCCTCTCTCAATTCGTGAAATTTCGTAAAAGTCAGGGCTTTGGCCAGGATCAGGTTGTTGTCCTCACTGTATTTTCGCGTTCGGGCCAACTGGCGCTCAAGCGACGCCCCGTCCGCCTGCTTCTTGGATGAAAAGCTGACATACTGAAAAGCATTCTTGACGGCGGGAAGGAATTCGGGCGGATTTGGCTTCGGTTTCACAAGCCATAGCTCCCCGAAAAAACGTCTGTTAATCAAGCGCTCGTCTTGTCTTGTGTCTTGTGTCTTGCAGTCTTGTGTCTTGCAGTCTTGCGTCTTCTTGTCATGAACCGCCGCCGCGCCATATTTCTAACAGCCATCACCAGCCTGCTGCTGGCGGTGTTCTTCGTGTTTCCGGCGTGGACGGTGCTCAAGCAGGCGTTTGCAGGCCAGCGGGCGGATGGCTCGGCGTGTTTCACGTTGGAGTACCTCGGCATGGTGTTGCGCAACCCGATCTATCAGGAAGGCCTGGTCAACGCGCTGATGTTAGGCGTGGCCAGCACCGTGGCCAGCCTGTTCATCGCGATGCCGCTGGCGCTGGTGAGCCAGCGGTTTGAGTTTCCCGCAAAACGTGTGCTGGGCGTGCTGGTGCTCGCGCCGTTAATCCTGCCGCCGTTTGTCGGCGCGGTTGGCCTCAAACAAATTCTCGGCTGCAACGGGGCACTCAACGCGCTGCTCATCCGCTTAGGCGCGATGGACGCGCAGTTGCCCTACGACTGGCTGGCCCACGGCCGCTTCGGCGGCATGATCGCGATGAACGCGCTGCATCTCTACCCGATTCTTTACCTCAACATTGCCGCCGCGCTGGCCACCCTAGACCCAGCGCTCGAGCAGGCGGCGCACAACCTCGGCTGCCCGCCGTGGAAGCGGTTTTGGCGCATCACCCTGCCACTGGCGATGCCGGGGGTGTTTGCCGGGGCGGCCATCGTGTTTATCTGGGCCTTCACTGAACTGGGCGTGCCGCTGGTTTTCGACTACTCACGGGTGGCCGCCGTGCAAATTTTCGACGGCATCAAGGGGCTGGATAAAAACCCGCTGCCTTACGCACTAACCGCCATTCTGCTGCTCATCGCCATGGCCGTGTTCTGCCTATCGAAATGGACGGTCGGCGGCACCCGCCACGGGGCCGCGCCACGGCCGCAGGGGCGCTCGGCCGTGCGACGCATCGGGCGTTGGCAAGCTCTCGGCTGCTCGGCATTGTTTGTGGGGGTGTTAGCGCTGGCCATACTGCCGCACCTCGGGGTGGTGATGTTGTCAGTGGCGGGGCGCTGGTATGGCACGATCCTGCCCGAGCAACTCACCCTCCACCACTACGTCGAAGCCCTCGGCAACGGCCTGGTGGTGCCCTCTATCCACAACAGCTTGCTCTATGCCGGCTGCGCCACCTTGTTAGCTCTGGCCTGCGGCCTGGCGGTGGCCTGGGTGGTGGTGCGCTCCGACCTGCGCTACCGCGCTTGGCTCGATGCGCTGGTGATGCTGCCCTTGGCGGTGCCCGGCCTGGTGATGGCTTTCGGCTATTTGGCGCTGTCGCAGGAGGGCAAGGCATTGCATTGGCTGGTGGGCGCGGGCGGCAGCCCATTTCTATTGCTGGCCATCGCCTATGCCATCCGCCGGCTGCCCTACGTGGTGCGCGCAGCGGTGGCCGGTCTCCAACAAAGCAATCCGGCCCTGGAGGAAGCCGCCCGCACGCTGGGCGCCAGCCCGGCGCGGGTCCTGCGGCGCATCGCCCTGCCGCTCATCGCCGGCAACCTGGCTGCCGGGACCCTCCTCGCCTTCGCGTTTGCCATGATGGAGGTGAGCGACAGCCTGATTTTGGCCCAGCAAGCGCAACATTTCCCCATTACCAAGGCCATCTATACGCTGCTGGGCAGCCTTGGCAACGGCACCGAATTGTCCGCCGCGCTCGGCGTGTGGTCGATGGTTTTTCTAGCAATAGCGATTGCAGGTGCCGGCCTGCTCGGCGGCAAACGCGGCGGACTTTTCAAGCTCTGAGTGGCTCCCGACTCACTTGAAGATTTACCGCAGAGGCGCAAAGGCCGCAAAGGGCCGCAAAGGAGAATGAGTTATCGAGAAAAATCTGGTCTTACTCCGCGGCCCTTTGCGACTTTCGCGCCTCTGTGGTAAGCATTTGGCAGACACCATTAGGGTTACCTGCCGATGCGGCAGGCACCATTAGGGTTACCTGCCGATGCCGCCGAGTTCTGCTATGTGGACCATCTCTGCGGGATTGCCTGCAGCGAGTTTGCGCATGGCGCGGCCACGGTGGACTTTCACGGTGATCAGGGCCAAATTGAGCTGGTCGGCGATTTCCTTGTTGAGCATCCCCTCCACGACCAAGCGCACGATATCCCGTTCGCGGGGCGTGAGGGAGGCGACACACACACGGGCTTCGGCAGCGACAAATCCCTCCTGGCGATTGTCGCGCGAGCGCTGCAAGGCCAGCGCCACGGCATCCACCAGTTCGCTAGGATCAAATGGTTTGGTCAGAAAGCCATCGGCTCCGGCGCGGATCGCATTGACCACCAACTGCACATTCCAGTGGGCAGTGAGAAACACCGTCGGAATAAACCACCCGCGCCGCAACAATTCCTCATGCACCTCCACGCCGGTCATGCCCTCGCCAAGCTGATTGTCCAATAACAAGCACGCCGGCACCTTTGGCATGCCGTCGCGGAATAACTCGTCGGGTTCCGCATGCAGTATCACCTTGTAGCCGTGGGCTGCGAGCAAGCGATCCAAACCAGTACGAATGAACCGGTCATCATCCAACACCAACACCGCATGTTCACCCATCATCCAGCCCTCCCGTCGACCAAAATTTCACGATGTACGGGTGCATCCCGAGGTCCGCATACCGACATCGCGCCGATGTGGCGCTGCCAAGCGGAAGCATAAATAACACACTGTTTTCTAACCGAATCCGTCATACACCTAGGGATCTATCATCCCATGAGGCGGGGCGCAACACATTTTTCACATAATTTCGGCGTTGCGCATTGCGCCAAATAGAATGACACCGGGAAGGGGGTGAAAAATCGGCTTTAGTCGGTCGTTGCGCCAGAAAGAATGACACCCAGATGCAAACGATATCTGGAATCATGAGTCAAAAGAGCAAAACTGAATATTTGG
>WBXD01000147.1 GCA_008932935.1 Verrucomicrobiota bacterium | reverse complement strand
TTCCTGGATGGGATCCCAGCGGCCGGAGACCAGCGCCTCGCGGGCGGATTCCGGCATGGTGACGGCAAAGTCCAGTCCGCCGGAGCTGCGGACGCGCAGCGCCACCACATCGATGGTGACGAGAGTGGTCGGATCGGTTTCGACGTGTTGGCGTAAAGCAGCCAGATCCGCGGCGCCGGCAATCACGCAGGGCATGGCGAGGGTGGTCGAGTTGCCGAAGAAAATCTCGGCGAAGGATTCGGCGATCATGCCGTTGAAGCCATATTTGCGCAGCGATTGGGGGGCGTGTTCGCGCGACGAGCCGCAACCGAAATTCAATCCGGCGAGCAGGATCGAAGCTGTGGCGAAGCGCGGGTCATTGAGCGGATGGGTCGTGGGGCGGCCGTGCTCGTCAAAGCGCACGTCGTAAAAGGCGAATTCGCCAAGACCATCGAAGGTGATGCATTTCATGAAGCGAGCCGGAATGATGCGGTCGGTATCAATGTCGGCACCAGGAATGTAAACTGCGGGACCGGAGACTTGGGTGACGGGAGCGAGGGACATGGGGGGGGCGAGGGAAGAGATTTTGAATTTCGGATTTCGGATTTCGGATTTATGTCATCCGTCCTCGCGGTTGATGAGGTACCACGGGCGTTGGACATCCGTGGGGAATGGGGCGGATTGATAGAAAGCGGCCAGCGGGGCTTCGAAGGCGATCGACTCGAGGCGCACGATGGATTCGGGCTGGGTGAAGATATGGCGTTTCCAGCGTTCGAGGCGGCGATAGATGACGAGCTCGGGCCAGTCCTGTTCGATGAGCACGATTTCCTGGATACTGGGGAGGCGCTTGTAGGTGGCGAGCTTGTCGCCGCGGTCGTTGCGTGAGGTGGATGGTGAGAGCACCTCGATGACGAGTATCGGGTGGCGCGCCACATGGCTGTCGTCATCAGCGGCCTCGCAGGTGACGAAGACATCGGGATAGTAGAACGCCTCGCCGAGCTCATCGCTGATTTGCACTTTCACGCTCTCGATGAACGTGCGGCAGGGGCCGCCGCGCAGGTGCTCATTGAGGCGGGCCGCCGTTTCGAGACAGATGGCATTGTGGCGCAGGCTGGCGCCAGACATCCCATAGATGCGCCCATCGACGAATTCATGACGAATTTCCGAGCGCGTTTCCCCGTCGAGATACTCGGCGGCGGTGATCGGCAGTTTGTGTGCGGCGCTGGGGGGCATGACAGTTAGGCGACGGCTGCTCTCATTGGATGGCAAAGACCTCCCTGGCATCGGCGATGGAGCCGCGGATGGCCGCGGCGGCGACCATCAACGGCGACATCAGCACGGTGCGGCCGGTGGACGAGCCTTGGCGGCCTTTAAAATTTCGGTTAGACGAAGAGGCGCAGAGTTGGTCGCCGACGAGTTTGTCGGGATTCATTGCCAGGCACATCGAGCAACCCGCATCGCGCCACTCAAAACCTGCATCGCGGAAAATTTGTGGTAAGCCTTCGTTTTCACATTGGATGGCGACGATTTGGGACCCGGGCACGGCCAGTGCGGTGACGCCCGGAGCGACTTTGTGTCCTGGCAGGAATTTGGCGACCTCGCGGAAATCCGAGAGTCGGCCGTTGGTGCACGAGCCGATGAAGGCGACGTTGATGGGCACGCCCTTGATCGGGGAGCCGGCGGGGATTTTCATGTAGGCGAGGGCTTCCACGATGCTGTCCCTGGTGATGGAGTCGGGCGCAGCCGCCGGATCCGGTACGCTCTCGGAAATGGCGATCCCTTGGTCCGGGGAAATCCCCCAGGTCACCGTCGGCTCGATGGTCGCGGCATCCATGCTTACCACGTCGTCGTAAACGGCGTCGGCATCGGAGGCAAAAGCCAGCCAGCGCGAGGCGGTCGCTGCGAAGTCGCTCATATCGACGTACGGGCGGCCGCGGAGGTATTCGACGGTTTTGGCATCGGGGTTGATGTAGCCACAGCGTGCGCCGCCTTCGATAGACATGTTGCACACGGTCATGCGTTCCTCGATGGACATCCGCTCAAACACATCGCCGGCGTATTCGTAGGCATAGCCGATGCCGCCGCGGGCACCGAGCAGACGGATGATATGCAGAATCACATCCTTGGCGTAAACGCCGGGAGCAAGTTGGCCATTGACCTCGATGCGGCGCACTTTGAGGGCTTCCAGCGCCAGCGTCTGCGTGGCAAGCACATCGCGCACCTGGGTGGTGCCGATGCCAAAGGCAATCGCCCCGAAGGCTCCGTGGGTGGCCGTGTGCGAATCGCCGCAGGCAATGGTGGTACCGGGTTGGGTGATCCCTTGCTCGGGCCCCACCACATGCACGATGCCTTGCTTGCCGCTGGCTAGATCGAAGTAGGTGATGCCGAAATCATCCACATTTTCTCGCAACGCGGTCATCATTGCTACGGCCAGCGGATCTTGCGGTGCGTCCTGATTGACCGTGGGGACGATGTGATCGACGGTGGCGAAGGTGCGTTGGGGGAATTTCACCTTGAGGCCCAGATCACGAAGCATGCCAAAGGCCTGCGGTGAGGTGACCTCGTGGATGAGGTGGGTGCCGATGAATAGTTGTGTTCGACCGTCGGCGAGAGTGCCGACGCGGTGGGATTCCCAGACTTTTTGGAAGAGGCTTTTGCCCATAGTAATTAGTTCGCCGAGGTTTGCGGGCGAGCGCGGGACCATGCAGCGGAACATCCGCCTTGTCAAAGCCGCATCCTCGTGGCGCAACTAAAAACTCCTTGCCGCGCATCGGGCTTAGGAGCCGCGCCGGAATATCTGTCGCATGGTAGCTGCGCATCTGTGACCGCGGCTGCCTACGAACCACCCATGAACCCGCGTTTCGGATAGGCGCCATCGCATTGGCTTCGGCGCTCACACAGCGCGGATGGCCTCCGACAAGTTGTTATTTGGCGGGCACTCAGCTATGTTGCAGCACGAGTATAAAGCCTGCGATGAGGCTGCCCAGTGCAGCGCACACGGTGATGAGGCCGAGGATTTTCAGCCATTTGTTGAGTGAGCTGGGAGGTGGGGCCCCGCCGTCGACCCATTGATCCCACGACGATCTCCGGGCCTTGGAGTGATGAAAATGCTTAGCCCCGCCCTGGAAGCGGGATCTTTGGTTCTTCGGTGATAAGCGCTGCATGGTAAAGAATGGGTACTCGAAATGACTAGCCTATAAGGGATCCGAGCGTGCTGCCACTGGATCACAACCGCCGCTTTAATGAATCAAAAACGCGCCCCCCATGTGGCGGTTGGGGGGCGTCTGGGGGTTTTTCAAAGCAGCAAGTGCTTGGGATTACTTCTCGTGGTGCACTTGCGGAAGCTCAGGAGTGACCGCGGGTGCGGCTTCGATTTCTCTGAATTTCGGCAGTGGCCGCAACTTCGGTGCCACGGATTCACCGGTGCAGCAGCAGGAAACGGAAGTGAGAGCGATAGCGGATGCGCAAAGGGCAAGAAGGGTTCGGATCATGATTCAGGAGATGGTTGGCAATACGTCTGGGGGGGGGGACGGCTCTGTACGGGTGGCGGGTGCGACGCTTCGTCCCCACTGCTCGGCTAGAGCCGGAAGGAAAATTTACTTAGCAGGCTGCACGTAGACGTGCTTAGACGGGGCTGGAGCGTCTTTTGTGCAGCTGGAAACGGCACACACGGCCCCGGCAGTCATGGCGGCGAGAACGGCGATTTTGACGAATTTCATCATAGAGTTTGGTGTTGATTGGGGTTGTAGTTGCCACGTGCCAGTCACGCGGGTTGGGCAGATGCTAGGGAGGTGGCGGCCGTCTGCAAGGGAAAATTGCGCATGCGCCCGTATTGCGCCAATGATAAATGACACCGGAGGGGTTAAGTCGTTGCGCCAGGATTCATGACACCCGGCGCTTGGGTTGGTTTTGCTTCTTTGGGGTGGTTTTGACAAGGTTTTCCGCAG
>WBXD01000146.1 GCA_008932935.1 Verrucomicrobiota bacterium | reverse complement strand
TCATTGGCGCAATACGCGTTGGTTCAAAACTGGATTTCTTGCCGGAGCAAAACTAGACAGATTTCAACGTAAAATGGCCTAAAGTCGGGGGTAGTGTTAAACTTTGCGAAGGTTCGGTGCCCGATAACCTGAAAAACCGTAAAATACACCGTAAGAGCGTTGGATGAGCCGCCCCACGCCTGGCCGCATCACATGCGGGCTCTGCCCCATAAGCGCTAACTTAACCAAGCAAAACTCGAAACGGAGTCATCTGAAAACCATGCACTCCACAATTTGATTGATGACTTCGGCGTGAGCTCAGTCGAACGATTGACGACTGATGATTGCTGATTTTTGATATGTCAATGGGCTTTCGCAGCGGCAGTTTTTGTGCTGCTCACGAAAATCGCGATGAGTTCATCACACTCGGCAATGGCCGCTGGAATTTAGCTACAATGACCAAGTTGCTTGTGGCTGTGTCATCACGAGACCCATCAAAAATCAAAACCACGCCACCACAGGCGGCTGGTGGCAGCGCCCCTCCCTTGATATTGCCGACTCTCAGCACAAGCCCACGGCGCGGCGCACCCGGGCCAGCACCTTGGCGGCTTCCTCGCGTGCCCGCACAGCGCCCTGGGCGAGCACCGCATCGACGTAGCCCGGATCTGCGGCAATCTGCGCTCGGCGCGTGCGCATCGCCGCAAAAAAATCCCAGTACGCCTCCGCCAGGCGTTTTTTCAAATCGCCGTAGCCCACCCCGCCGCGCTCATGGTCGGCCACCATCAGCGCGTAGTCCGCCGGACTGGCGAACAACTTGTACAGTGCCAGAATTGTCGAGCCTGCCGTCGGCTTCGGTGCCTCCACCGGGGTCGAGTCGGTGACGATTTTCATGAGGAGTTTTTTCAGGGGTTTTTCGTCGCCGAAAATCGGCAGTGTGTTGTGATAGCTTTTGCTCATTTTCTGGCCATCGAGGCCGATGACCACGGCGGTGTTTTCGCGGATGATGGGTTCTGGCAGCACCACGGTGCCCTCGCCGAAGGCCTCGTTGAGTTTCACGGCGATGTCGCGGGTCACTTCCAAGTGCTGCTTCTGGTCCTTGCCCACCGGCACCTGATTGGAATCGTAAAGCAAAATATCCGCCGCCATGAGCACCGGATAGGCAAACAGCCCGTGGCTGGCGGCGATCCCCTTGGCCACCTTGTCCTTGTAGGAATGGCATTTTTCCAACAAGGCGACCGGGCACACGGTGGAGAGGATCCAGGCGAGTTCATTGACTTCCGGCACGGCGCTTTGGCGAAAAAATACCGCCCGCGCCGGATCCAGCCCGCAGGCGAGAAAATCCACCGCCAGCTCCCGCACATTCTCGCGCAAGGCCGCCGGATCGCGCATCGAGGTCATCGCGTGGTAATCGGCGATGAAATAAAACGCCTCACCCACCTCTTGCAGGCGCACAGCGGGTTCCATCGCTCCGAAATAATTGCCGACGTGGAGTTTGCCGCTAGGTTGTAAACCGGTGAGAATGCGCATGCGCCGCAGCATGCCTAGCCCCGGCCTGCCGTCAAGCCCCGATGGCTCGCTCAAAGCCCATCTCCAGGGCGAAGCCATCGTTGGAGCGGGACGCAGCGGGCTCCGGCGTCGGCTCTTCATGGGGGGAGAAGCGCGCGATAAATTCCGCGTAGCGCACCAATTCCATGCGTCCGTCGTGATGTTCGATAATAGCCGTGAGGCTTTCCACCCAGTCTCCGGAATTCAGATAGTGCACGGCCCCGATCTGCTTGTCATCGGGCGTATGGATGTGGCCGCAGATGATGCCCACGCATTGCTTGTGCGCGGCGAGGTTCTGGAGCAATTCCTCGTAGCGATCGACAAAACACACCGCCGACTTCACCTTCGCTTTAATCCGCTGGCTCAGCGAAAAATACTCCTTGCCGCGCCACGCCCGCCACAAATTGTAGTACCGGTTCACCTGCAGCAGAAAATCGTAGCCCACCGAACCGAGCGCCGCGACCCACTTGTGGTTGGTCGAGACGCTGTCGAACCCGTCGCCATGGACGACGAGATAGCGTTTGCCCTCGGGCGTGACGTGGACGTGCTCATTCAAAAATTGGATCTGCCCGAAGGTCAGCGGCAGCAAACGCTCGAGAAAGTCGTCATGGTTGCCCCGCAGATAGATCAACTCGGTGCCGTCGCGCTCCGTCATCTTGAGCAATTTGCGGATCACCCGGCTGTGGCTGGAGGTCCACCGACCGCCGCGCTGCAGCGCCCAGCCGTCGATGATGTCGCCGTTGAGAACGAGCTTGTGGCATTGGATGTGCTTGAGAAACTCGACCACCTCATCGGCCTTGCTGTCCACGGTGCCCAGGTGAATGTCTGATAAAAAAACCGTGCGGCAAGTGAATTTCGGCCGCTTGCCGCCTGCACGCGCCGGCCCCTTATCCAACGCAACGGTGTCTGTCATAATTTCTTTTCTCATCATAAGCTGCCGCAAGTGTCTAAAGGCTGCCCCACACGTCAACATCTACCGCTGACCCGCCGCACTCCCCATTGGGTGACAATTCCGTCACATGCCGCTGGCAGCCCATTTCCAGCTCACAATCCGCCGACCGCTGTGCGCCCCCTTCCAATGTGACAATTTTGTCACAATTCAACGTTGTTTCATTTTGCCAATCCTGCATAACTATTGGGTGCCCGCACTCAAGGAGGCACACCTCCCCACACAGCACCCATGCGTAAACCACTCCTCCTCCTCGCCCTGCTCAGCAGCACCGCCATTCCGGCACACGCCGAGGCCACTGGCCTCTTGACCGGCAACACCTACATCGGCGACACCACCTACGATAAAATCTGGTCTCTGTTCACCCTCTACAAGGACGAGACCAACCCGATCCTCCAGGAATTCTCCCTGCAAGGCCGCTTGCAAGTCCAATACGCGGATGGCGACTCCAACGGCCACTTCGATATCGAGGATTTCAAAAAAGGCAGTGCCGCCAATGCCCAGACCGTCTGGGACGACAAGTTCGAAGCCCGCCGCGCCCGCCTGGGATTCAAATCCAAGTGGTTCCAAAATTGGAAGTTTGAGGGCCAGATCGACGCCGACACGACCGACCGGCCTGAGGAGTTCTACCGGGACATCTACGACCTTTATGTCACCTACGCGCCCAGCGACGCGCTCAATGTGACGGTCGGCAAAACCAAGGTGAAGTTCGGCCGCGAACAGGAAATTACCTCCAAGGAAATCCTTACCTTCGAGCGCAGCCTGGTTTCCAACCTGCTGTTCCCGGGCGAACTCACAGGCATCATGGCCAATGGCAAGGGCCTCGCCGAGCATTGGGCGTACGAACTCGGCGTCTACGGCAGCGAACGTGCCCGCGAATTCGCCACGCTCTCCCAAGGGGCCATCATCCTCGGTAAAATCGGCTACGACTACGCGGCCCAATCGGGACTGGATACCGCCCTCACCTCGGTCCAATACATGCATAACACGCAACCCGGCTTCAAGGAAAAGGACGATAACGTTTACTTCGCCAGTGCCTCACCAGCCTTTACCGACAGCATTGCCCTAACCAACGATATCACCCAAGGCCGTTTCGGACTCGTCACCGATGCCCTCTACGGCTTCGGCTATTCCGGTAAAGCCCAGCAGGCTGGAAGCTCCAAGACCCTCAACCAATCTAACGTGTTCGGCATTTCCCTTATTCCGTCTTATTTCATTGCGAGTGGATTGCAACTCGTTGGTCACTTTCAATTCGCCTCGAGTGCGGATGCCGATGGCTTGAGCCTCTACTCACGATACGAAAAATGGGCACCTGTCGTTGCTCCGACCGTCAAAACCAAGGACGCTGGCAACACCTACACCTCTGCCTATGTGGGCCTCAACTACTACCTCTACAGCCACAAGCTCAAGCTCATGAACGGCATTGAGTATTCCCACTTGGGTGGCGGCGACTACAACGGTTACACCTTCCTGAGTGGCCTGCGCTTCTCGTTCTAACTCATACACGGAACACGGACTTCTACCCGCCTCCAGCAATTATTCCAACAAAATACACAGTCTATGAAAAACATCAGCACACTTATTACCGCCGCAGCCATGCTCACCATGGCCAACGCCCAAACCCTCAGCCTCAAGGGCAGTGACACGCTTGGCGCCAAGCTCGTGCCGCAGCTCGCCGAAGGCTTCAAAGCCGCTGGCAACAAGAACGTCAAGTTCGAGATTGCCGCGGAAGGATCCACCACGGCCTTTCCGGCTCTAGCCAACGGCACC
>WBXD01000145.1 GCA_008932935.1 Verrucomicrobiota bacterium | reverse complement strand
GGTAAATCACCGGCTTCGTCGCCGAGCCCTTCCAACCCGCCAGCCATCGTGACCTGCGCATGTAACCACCATACCACCAAAAACCGCACAATCCACAGGTTTCTCTACTATTTATCTGTCACCTTGTAATCATCTGTCACCTTGTAATCACACCGATCAATGACGGTAACGTCGGCGCTCCCTAACCGACCAAGTCAGGGCGCGGCACCGAGCGGAGAGCCGATGCGGGCGTAGAGTTCGGTGCGGGAGGCCGAGTGCTCGCGCAGGTCGGCCGCGAGGCGGATGGCTCCGGGCTCAAACAGGGTGATGGTGGAAGAGCCGCCAAAGGCGAAGTAGCCTTTTTCCGCAGCCTTGGCCACCGGGCTGCCGGCACGATACGTTTGGGCGATGGTGCCGACGCAGGTGGCACCAATTTCCAACAACAACACGGTGCCGAAGTTGGGAGTTTCGAGGCGGGTGAGCGTGCGTTTGTTAGTCCAGAGGTAGGACAGCTTCTGGCGCAAGGCGAGCGGCGACACTGAGAACAGCGGACCGGCAATGGTGCGGGTCGGTCCCGGGGTGCCGGCCACCGGAAAGTGAAAACGATGGTAATCCACCGGGCACAGGCGCGAGAGCACTAGCGCCCCATCGACATAGCGCGCGGCAAGATCGGCATCACCTAACAATTCAGGCAAGTCAAAGCGCTGGCCCTTGACGAACACGCCACTGATGGCCGAGGCGCGCTCGAATCCGAGATGGCGGCCATCGGCAGGAAACACGGCTGCGGAGATATCGGCGTCGATGGGGCGGGCTGCGGGTTTGAGTTTCCGATAGAAAAACTCGTTAAAGTTGGCAAAGGCCTCCGGCAACTCGGCGAAGTCCGAGGCATCCAAACCGTAGCGGGCGATGAAGGGCGCGATCTTGGCAGCAGAGGCCGCGCGGTTCATGCGGTGGCCATACCATTTGGAAAATGCCGGGCGCTTGACCAGCGCGGCGAGAGCCAGCGCGCCGAGTGGATTGCCGTAGGTCCAGCGCAGGAATGCCTCGCCATAGACGTGCTCGGTCTCGAGGGTGCCGGTGTGGCGGTTGAAATAGCGGATAGGTTCCACGCGGGAAGGGGGCCTAGAAAGGCAGATAGAATAGATTGCAGAGAGGATTTTTAACCACTGATTTCACGGATTGAAGAGGATTTCCCGGAAAAGATGACTACTACCTATCAATTATTCGGCTAATTCTAAAGGTGAATGCCATAAAAAACATAACTCTTGGATTATCCGTACATTCGGTGAAATCCGTGGTTTCTATGTTCCTTTGGGCTCTACGGCAGCTGGGTGGCACCCATCAGGAAGCGATCGCACTCGCGTGCGGCACCGCGGCCTTCGTTGATCGCCCACACCACCAGCGATTGGCCGCGGCGCATATCACCGGCAGCGAACACGCCAGCGAGGTTGGTGGTGAAGTTGCCGTGCGTGGCTTTGACGTTAGAGCGCGGGTCGGTATCGAGGCCGAACTTGTCGACAATGTTAGACTCGGGGCCGGTGAAGCCCATGGCGAGGAGGACGAGTTGGGTGGGAATGACGCGCAGCGAGCCGTCAATCTCCTGCGGCACGAAGCGGCCTTGGGCGTCCTTGCCCCATTGAATGTCCACCAATTCCAGTCCAGTGAGTTGGCCGGCGGCATCCTTGATGAAGCGTTTGGTCTGCACCAGGTATTGGCGCGGATCGCCGCCTTGTAGTGCGGCCGCTTCCTCTTGGCCATAATCCATCTTGTAAACCTTGGGCCATTCGGGCCATGGATTGTCCCCTGCCCGCTCCAGCGGCGGCTTGGGCAGAATCTCCAACTGGATCACACTCTTGCAGCCGTGGCGCAGGCTGGTGGCCACGCAGTCGGTGCCGGTGTCGCCACCACCGATGACCACCACTTGTTTGCCAGCGGCATTGAGCGCGGGCAGCGAGCCATCGAAATCGTGATCCAGCTGATAGCGCGTATTCTCAGTTAGAAACGACATCGCCAGATGTACGCCGGCGGCATCGCGGCCGTCGATAGGCAGGTCGCGGGCCAGGGTTGCACCGCAGCAGAGGACCACGGCGTCGAAGTCGCGGCGCATCCGCTCGCTGCTCCATTGCGGATCGGTGCCGACGCTGATGCCGGTCTTGAACTCGATGCCTTCCTCCCGCAACAGGTTCACCCGGCGTGCGAGCACCTCGCGTTTGTCGAGCTTCATGTTAGGAATGCCATACATCAGCAAGCCGCCAAGGCGGTCGTCGCGCTCGAATACGGTAACGTTGTGACCGGCCTGATTGAGTTGGTCGGCGCAGGCGAGGCCAGCCGGGCCGGAGCCGACGATGGCGACTTTTTTGCCGCTGCGGGTGGTAGGGATTCTGGGGGTGACCCAGCCTTGCTGCCAGCCGCGGTCGATGATGGCGCACTCATTGTTTTTGATAGCCACGGGCGGCTTAATCACGCCGAGCACGCAGGAGCCTTCGCAGGGGGCCGGGCAGACGCGGCCGGTGAATTCCGGGAAGTTGTTGGTTTTATGCAGGCGTTGGAGGGCTTCCTTCCAACGGCCGCGGAAAATCAGGTCATTCCATTCGGGGATGAGGTTATTAACCGGGCAGCCACTGGCCATGCCGGCGACCAGGTGGCCGGTGTGGCAAAACGGGGTGCCGCAATCCATGCAGCGAGCGCCTTGTTCGCGCTGGTGTTTTTCATCCGGATGGATCTTGAACTCATTCCAGTGCTTGATGCGCTCAAGCGGCGCGGCTTCGGAATCGGTCTTCCGTTCCAGCTCCATGAATCCTGTTGGCTTGCCCATGATATGTCGTCGTAAGTTTGTTAGTTTCCCCCGACGCGAGCGAGGTCTTTGAGGTTTTCTTCGAAGGCGGCCATCGCGGCGGCGTCGCCGGACAAGCCTTGGGCCTCCACTTTCTTGAAGCATTCGAGCATCCGTTCATAGTCGCGGGGCATGACCTTGAAAAACTTAGGTAGCTCGGCATTCCAGTGCTCGAGCAGCCAGGCGGCGCGTTGCGAGCCGGTGTGCTTGAGGTGGGCTTGGATGGTGGCTTTGACCTTGGCGATATCCGCGTCATCGGATTCGATCAATCGATAGAGGTTGACCATCTCCATGTTGAGGCGTTTATCAAACATGCCGTCGATATCATAGACATAGGCACAACCGCCAGACATGCCGGCGGCAAAGTTGCGGCCGGTCTCGCCTAACACGATCACCTCGCCGCCCGTCATGTATTCGCAGCCATGGTCACCGATGCCTTCGACCACGGCACTTACGCCGGAGTTGCGCACGCAGAAGCGTTCGCCGGCGATGCCGCAGATGAACGCCCGGCCTTGGGTGGCGCCATAGAAGGCGACGTTGCCGATGATGACGTTGTCGGCAGCCGAGTACTGGGCGCCGCGCGGCGGATAGATAATGATGTTGGCACCGGACAAGCCCTTGCCAACATAGTCATTGGCATCGCCTTCCAGTTCAAAGGTCATGCCAGTGGGCGTGAAGGCCGCAAACGATTGGCCGGCGCTGCCGCGGAATTTGAGTTCGATGGTGCCCTCTGGCAAGCCCTTACCACCATGCCTGCGGCTGATTTCACTGCCGGTGATGGTCCCCACCACGCGGTTGACGTTGGTGATGGGCAACTCGATACGGACTTTTTCACCGCGCAAAATCGCCGGCTCGCACAGCGCCAGCAGGTGGGTGTTGTCCAGTGCCTGGGCCAGCCCGTGATCTTGGGCGATCTGAGCATAGGTGCCCACCCGGTCCACCACGTCGGGGCGGTGGAAAATGCTTGTTAGGTCGATACCCTTCGCTTTCCAATGATGGGTGGCCTCGGCGGTATCCAGGCACTCGACGTGGCCGACCATTTCATTGATGGTGCGGAAGCCGCATTGGGCCATGATTTCGCGCATTTCCATGGCGATGAAGCGCATGAAATTAACGACGTGCTCGGGTTTGCCGGCGAAGTTTTTGCGCAATTCCGGGTCTTGGGTAGCGATGCCTACGGGGCAGGTATTTTTCTGGCAAACGCGCATCATCAGGCAGCCGACGCTCACCAACGGTGCGGTGGCAAATCCGTATTCCTCGGCACCTAGGAGGGTGGCGATGGCCACGTCGCGGCCGGTTTTCAGCTGACCGTCGGTTTCCAGCACCACGCGGCTGCGCAGGTCGTTGAGCAGCAGGATTTGGTTAGTTTCAGCGAGGCCCAGTTCCCAAGGTGCGCCGGCGTGATAGATCGAGGACATGGGCGAGGCGCCGGTGCCGCCGTCGTGGCCGGAGATGAGGATGACATCGGCGTGAGCCTTGGCGACGCCTGCGGC
>WBXD01000144.1 GCA_008932935.1 Verrucomicrobiota bacterium | reverse complement strand
TTGATGGTCGGCATGATTTCCTGCGTGGTTCTGATTTTCCCGTGGGGACAAACCGGTGCGCCAGCGAGATTCCTCGCAGGAGCCTTTTTTCCGGTGCTGCACCCGATAAATTTTCCCTGATGTGGCATCCCGTGCCGTTGCTTGCGGCGGCGAGTTGCGATGTGGGGCGGCGACCTTAGGGGCCGCAGAGACCCTTGCAAGCCCTAATTTGAGTTTTTTAACTTTTTTTTATTACACCCGGGTTTTTTTGGGAATTTTGGGCCACAAACCCAGCATTCAATCTCAACATCGCCGCGGGGTCGAGCCGGTGCAATTCTCTGAGATAGCTACCAAGCTAAGGTTTCAGGGGGATAAATGGTCAATCGATAGTCTAACGGCTTGAAACAATTTCATTGATCCGTGGCGGTGCTTTCCTATAGTCCGCCGGCACCCGCGGGCCAAGAAATCTGCTATTCGGCCGAGGTTTTTTCGGCCCCAGAGTCCTTGAAAAGCCAATGCTATTGACGTCCACTTGGCGCTACTCCCAGATCTAGCAATCAAACACATTTCCCATGCGCCTATTTCTCCTTGATGGCATGGCCCTGATATATCGGGCCCACTTCGCCCTGATCCAAGCCCCGATCCGCAACTCCAAGGGCGTCAATACGTCGGCACTTTATGGTTTTATCAACACGCTGCTGGCGATTATAGAAAACGAAAAGCCGACCCATCTCGGGGTCGCCTTCGACACCTCGGCGCCGACGCCGCGCCACCTGAAGTTTCCGGCATACAAGGCGCATCGCAGCGAGATGCCCGAAGAGCTCGCAGCTGCCATTCCGCACGTCAAGGCGCTGTGCCGGGCGTTTCACATCCCCGTGCTGGAGGTCGATGGCTTCGAGGCGGACGATATCATCGGCACGCTGGTCAAACGGGCCGAGGTGGCGGGGTTTGATTCGTTCATGGTCACCCCGGACAAGGATTTTGCGCAACTCATCTCCGCCCACTCCTCCATGTGGAAACCCGGCCGCAAGGGCTCCGATCACGAGGTCATCGATCTGCCCACCATGCTCAAAAACTGGGAAATCCAACGCCCTGAACAAGTCATCGATATCCTCGGCCTGTGGGGCGACGTCGCCGACAACATCCCCGGCATCCCCGGCATCGGCGAAAAAACCGCCAGAAAACTCATCGCCGAATTTGACTCGATGGAGAATATTCTAGCCAACGCTGCCAAGCTAAAAGGCAAACTGCGCGAGAACGTCGAAGCGTTCGCCGATCAGGCGCTTCTATCAAAGGAGCTCGCCACTATCATCACCGATGTGCCGCTGGCGGTCACCTGGGAGGATCTGCTGCTCTCACCGCGCGACGACGCGGCTCTCACCACCCTCTTCAATGAGTTCGAGTTCCGCGGCCTCACCAGACGCCTGTTCGGGGCCAACCCCACCAGGCCGGGCAGCGCAGGCATTCCGGGGAGCGCCGGCATCCTGCCGGCTGATTCCGGCGTCTCGCCGGAATCCTCTTCCTCCCCCTCCCCGCAGCAATCCTCTTCCTCCCCCTCCCCGCAGCAATCATCTTCCTCCCCCTCCCCGCAGCAATCCTCTTCCTCCCCCACCTCGCCAGCCGCACCCACGCAATTTGCAACGCTGCGCAATATCCACGACGTCCCACACACCTATCAACTCGCCGACACTCCGCACCTCGAACAACAATTGCTAACGGAATTGCTGCGGCAGCCAGGCTATTGCTTCGACATCGAAACCACCGGGCTCGACCGGTTTGCCTCCAAGCTGTTAGGAATTGCCTTTTCATGGCAGGCCCACGCCGCTTGGTATCTGCCCATCACCGACCTCCCAGCGCAAATTGCTGGCCTGCGCAAGGTGTTTGCCAGCCCGGCGGAAAAAACCGGCCACAACCTGAAGTTTGATCTATCCATCCTGCACCATCACGGCATTGAGGTCGCAGGACCATTTTTCGACACCATGCTCGCCGACGCGCTGGTGTTTCCCGAGCGCCGCCACTCGATGGACCATCTATCAGAAGTCTTGCTGGGCTACACCCCGGTCAAGTTCGCCGAGGTGGCCGCGCTGGCCAAACGCCAAGACCCGCCGCCACCCGCGAGCGACGATTTGTTTGAGTTTGCGGCGGCGCAACAGCCGGCCATGACCCTTGATATGACCGCCATCCCGCTGGCCCAGCTGGCGGAATACGCGGCGGAGGACGCAGACGTGACCTGGCAGCTAGCGCAGGCACTGCGGCCCCTGCTAACAAGCTCTGGCCAGTTTGAGGTACTCCAACACATTGAAGGGCCACTGTTGCCGGTATTGGTGCGCATGGAAATGGAAGGTATCGCAGTGGATACCGGCTCGCTCAAGTCCATCGGCGACGCATTGCAACTCCAGATCGACGCCCTAGCCGCCTCCATCCAACACCACGCCGGCACCCATTTCAACATCGCCTCACCCAAACAACTCGGCCAAATCCTCTTCGACCACCTCAAGCTCGATGCCAAGGCCAAGAAAACCAAAACCGGCCAATTCAAGACCGACGAGCAGACGCTGGCCACCTTCGAAGGCAAGCACCCGATCATCAGTGATATCCTTGCCTGGCGCGAAGCCACCAAGCTCAAATCCACTTATCTGGACGCTCTGCCCAACCACCTGGTGCCGGAAACCGGCCGCCTACACACCCATTTTCATCAACTCGTCGCCGCCACCGGTCGCCTCGCCTCGTCCGATCCTAACTTGCAGAACATTCCGGTGCGCTCAGAGGCCGGCCGCAAAATCCGCCAAGCGTTCGTAGCCCGCACATCTGCCAAGGCAAATACCCCCTTCCAGCTGCTCTCCTGCGATTACTCGCAAATCGAGTTGCGGGTGATGGCGGCCCTGGCGCAGGACGCCACCATGATCGCCGCCTTCCAAAATGGCGAGGACATCCACTCTGCCACCGCCGCCAAGGTTTTCGGCGTGGACCTCCCAGACGTCACCTCCAGCATGCGCCGCAGCGCCAAAATGGTCAACTTCGGCATCATCTATGGCATCTCCGCTTTCGGCCTGTCTCAACGCCTGGCCATCCCCCGCCCTGAAGCCGCCAGCATCATCGATGCCTACTTCCGCGAGTACCCCGCCATCCGCCAGTTCATGGACCGCACCGTCGCCGAAACCCGCGAGCGCGGCTACGTCCAAACCCTCAGCGGCCGACGGCGCTCATTCCCAGATCTAACGTCATCCAACCAAAACCTCCGCAGCAACGCCGAGCGCGCCGCCATCAACACCCCGATCCAAGGCACCGCTGCCGATATGATCAAACTCGCCATGATCCACATTGACGCCTTGCTACGAGAAAACACCTACCAAACCAAGATGCTGTTGCAAGTACACGACGAACTCGTGTTCGATCTGGCACTTGGCGAACGCGAGGAACTTGTCCCTAAAATCCTCCTGGCCATGACCACCGCCCTGCCTCTACCTAACAAAGTACCAGTTGCCGTAGAACACGGCATCGGCCCCAACTGGCTAGCGGCGCATTGATTTCCTCAGGTCGGTTGTTCGCCGCGGGCCATGACGACCTTGCCGGTGCGCACGGTTTCAATGATCTCAAACTGCGAGATCATCGCCACCGCGGAGTCCAGCTTGAGACTGTCGCCGGTGATCATGACAATCATCGACACGGGGGTTAGATCAACGGTTTTACCGGCGAAGTGCTCGGTGATTTGCAGGGCCTGGGAGCGTTCGTTAGGCGAACAGCGGATCTTGATGAGCACCATTTCCTTGGTCACCGAATTGTCGAGCGTGTGCTCGGAGCAATGGATCACATCGATGAGCTTGGCCACCTGCTTGACGATCTGTTCCAAGCCTTCCGGATCGCCGGTCAGCCCGATGGTGATACGCGAAAAGCGCGCGTCGCGGCCCTGCGAGACAACCAGCGAGTCGATGTTGAAGGCGCGGCGGGCGAATACCTGGCAAATGCGCATCAATACGCCGGGGCGATTGTTGACATAAACCGAAAGGGTATGCGGCACCTGTTTGGGCGCGGCCGCGGCGGGAGTCGCGGCGGGAGGGAGGGCGGGTTGCATGCGAGGGTCGATTTGGAAGTTAGAATGAGGAGCAAGCGTTCACGTGGAACCGGTGGGTTTGGCCAGCTTGTGTTTGGGCGGCTCGATGAGCATATCTTCGAGCGCGGCACCCGCTGGAATCATCGGAAACACGTTGTCGGTTTTGATGCACTCGGCATGGATGAGCATCGGCCCATCGCGGTAGGCGAGGGCTTTCTTCACCATGCGGGTGACGTCGGCCGGGCGCTTGATATGCACGCTGGGAATGCCGAAGGCGCCGGCCAACTTGCAGAAGTCCGGGTTGCCGATCAGATCCACG
>WBXD01000143.1 GCA_008932935.1 Verrucomicrobiota bacterium | reverse complement strand
CCCTGCGGAAAACCTTGTCAAAACCACCCCAAAGAAGCAAAACCAACCCAAGCGCCGGGTGTCATGAATCCTGGCGCAACGACTTAACCCCTCCGGTGTCATTTATCATTGGCGCAATACGGAGGGGGGTAACCCTGTGGTCATGCAATGGACTACCCTGCTAGTCATCGTGGCGATTTTCTTCATGGTTTTTCTTTTAAAGCGAACCAGTGAAATATCCGCCGCCGAGGCCTTGGAGCAGTTGAAGAAAGGGGCGCTGGTCATCGACGTGCGCAGTCCCGGCGAATACAACGCCGAGCATTTACCCGATGCGATCAACCTGCCGCTGGATGGGATCGAACTCGCCGCAGCGCAGCGGGTGCCGGATAAGGATCGGGTGCTTTTGCTGCATTGCCAGAGCGGCATGCGCAGCGCCATGGCGAGGCGCAAATTACAGGCCGTCGGCTACACCAACGTGTTCGATCTGGGCGCGCTGGGACGTGCCAGAGAGATTGTTGACAAGACCGGTGGCGACTGAGAATGTGGCTCTGGAGTTCAACTTGCGGCCTTGAATTCCAGATAGGCGACGGTCATGCCGGGATAGTTGGGAGCAGGCCCTGTGGGTATTTTCCAACGTGAGCAGTCACCGCGCGCTTGCAGGGCCGGGTGAATCTGGTACGCTCCCAGCTATGGCAAAACGTGTCTTGTGTCTGTTAGTCGATGGGTTTGAGGAAACCGAAGCTGTCACACCGGTCAATTTGATGCGGCGTGGTGGACTCGAGGTGGTCACCGCGTCGCTGCATGGCGGGGTGGTGGAAGGGCGCGGTGGGCTGCGGCTGGTGCCTGACGAGGATTTTGACAACATCGAGCCGCAAGCCTTTGATTTGCTCTATCTGCCCGGCGGACCCGGGGTGATGGAGTTGCTGGCAGATGGTCGCGCGGCAGAGGTGGCGCGGGAGTTTTATGCGGCGGGCAAACCGGTGGCCGCAATCTGTGCTGCCCCGTTGATCCTACAGGCCGCTGGCTTGTTGCAAAACCACCGCTTCACCGCCCACTTCAGCGTGCATGGTCAATTGCCAGGGGTGGTCGATGCGCGGGTGGTAGAGGACGGTTTGATCCTTACCTCACGCGGCCCGGGCACGGCGGTGGACTTCGGGTTGGCGCTGGTGCGCCGGTTCGCCGGGGAGGCGGCCCAACGCGAGGTGGCCGCGGCAATCATGGTGTGAGGCTGGGCCGGCGCTTAATTATCTAATGTGCGCTTGCCTTAGCCAGCGTTGTCGGGGATGGTCGGTGCTGTGACACCCGATCCCCGCAAGCCATGGTGGCTGCTGCCTAACCTGCTGAGCCTTGATGCTCCGCTCGTGGCGGTGGTGTGGCTGTGCCTTTTTGCCAAGACCTGGGGGGTCAGCTACAATCCGGCGCATGGTTATGTGCTGCTGGCGCTGGGGGTGTGGGTGCTGTATGTGGCGGATAGATTGCTAGACTACACCCTCCACGGCGATGCGCCGCGGTGCAAGTCGCGGCACCACTTTCACCGCAAACACTGGCGCAAGTTTGTGTGGGGTGCGCTCGCCGCCGCGAGCGTCGTAATGGTGATTGTGCTGATGCGGAGCCCGATGGCGATGTTTTCATATCTACTTGTCGAGGGGGTGCTGGTGGCGGTTTTTTTTGCGATAGCCGCGTTTACGTCTTCCGCAACAGAGGAGGTTCCCTATGCCAAAAACATTGTGGCAGGTGCCGCCTTTGCCTTCGGCACCGCTTTGGTGGCGCACGTTTACTTGTACGACCGGGGCATCCGCGATTTGTTGCTATCGCGGGAGTTTCACGCGTTTGCAGTGTTGTGCATTCTGAACATTTCCGCGATCGACTTGTGGGAGCATGCTAGTCGCCATTCCGATCCGGAGGTGCAAGCCACTGACGAGTTGTCGCTCACCCTGCCGCTGACATTGCTGGCGGGAGCCTCGTTGTTTTTCGCAGTGCAGGCCCAGCCGCACGGCTCGCGACCGTTTTTCTACGCGGTGTTGACAGGCGCGGCGCTCTTGCACGTGGTCAACCGGATGCGGGCGAGATTTTCCTTGGAAGCGTTGCGGGTGTTAGCAGACCTAGCCTTAGTGGTGCCGGCGCTGGTGTTTTTTTCCTTTCCGGGTGCCTGACCATGAACGATGCCGCTAGCCTGCGTCTGGTTTTTGTTGCCACCGGCGATATTGCCTTGCCAGTTTTCCGCCACTTGTTGGAGCTGGGGCCGCGGCCGCTGGCATTGCTGACCCAGCCAGACAAGCCGGTGGGCCGCCACCAGACATTGTTGCCGCCGACCCTCAAGCTGGAGGCGCTCCAGGCCGGTGTGGCGGTGTGGCAACCGGCGGTCATCGGGGATGTGAGCGCGGAGTTGGCGGCACTCGCCCCAGACGTCATCGTGGTGATGGCTTACGGGCAAATCCTCCGCGCCAATATTCTGTCACTGGCCCGCCTCGGTATCGTCAATTTGCATGCCTCACTGCTGCCGCGGCATCGGGGTGCCTCGTGCATCCAGGCGGCCATCGACGCTGGCGACGCAGCTACCGGAGTGAGCGCCATGCACGTGATCCGCGAACTCGACGCCGGGGATGTGATCTGCGCCAAAGCCATCCGAATCGATGCTGCGGAAACCGCCGGCAGTTTGCATGAGCGGCTTGCGGTGTTGGCACCTAAGGTGCTCGCCACAACCTTGCGCCGGCTGGCCTCCGGCACCGCTACGCGCACGCCGCAGGATCCAGTCCTGGCCACTTATGCCCCCAAGTTGGAGCGCGAGCACGGCCGCATCGATTGGTCGCTGGACGCCGTGGCGCTGGAGCGGCGCATTCGTGCATACGACCCGTGGCCGGGCACGTTCACCGTGCTCCGTGAGGCGGGGCAACCCAAACGCCTGAAGATTTTCCCACCGGTCGATGTCTGCCATGGCGAACTGCCGCCGGGGGAGTTCTCCACGGCCGACGGCCACCTCAGAGTCGGTTGCGCTGCGGGCACCCTGCGCTTGCACACAGTGCAGCCCGAGGGCGCGCGGCGAATGAGTGCCGGCGAGTACCTGCGCGGTCGCCAGCACGGCGGCGCGGGAGCCTGAACCCGGGTGACTCGATCCCGGCTCGAATTATGGACGGTCCTTGCGCACGACGACAATAAGGTCGTCGCTCCCTACCATGCGTCGTCCGCGCCAAGTTACTCGGGAAGGCTTACGGGCAGCGCAAGAAGCTCCGCAGTCAGATCAACTCCGTTAGGACATTCTGATGTCCGATCGGACGCCAGGATGTCCAAGTGGTGCAACCGGTTCGTTGCCCAAAATGTTGGTGCGGCCAACCGGGACATGGTTAGAACGGGGCGGTGATCGGCCGCAAGGAATATGTGAACGAGTGTCGGGTCTGCAAGTCTTGCCTCGTGGGTCTGAGGCGAAGCCTCGCTAGGCGACGGTCCAAGTGGCGTTGCCATGGAGCAATTCCTGCCAAGTGCCGGTGCCGCGTTTGGCTTGGGCTTGGGCGATTTGCTCGTGCATGAGCGTTTCGTAGGTGGGCTTTTCAATCTGGCGGATGATGCCCATCGGGGTTGGGAAATCGGGTTCGCCCATGGTGGCGAGCAAATGGGAATACAGCGGGCCGGCTTGTCCGGGTTGATGGACGAGAATTTCGCCGGGAGCGGCGCTAGCGGCATCGATCACTTCCGGGGTGAGGCCGTTGAGGCGGATGCCCTTGGACTTATTTTTGCCGAAGAGCAGCGGTTTGCCGGTTTCGAGGAAGAGCATTTGCTCGTCGCGGTTTTCCTTGGCGTAGACGGAGTCCCAGGTGGCATCGTTAAAGATGACGCAGTTTTGGAAAATCTCGACAAAGGAAATCCCCTTGTGCTGATGGGCAGCCTTGAAGGTCTCCACCATGTGCTTGGGATTGTTATCCACCGTGCGCGCTACAAACGTGGCCTCCGCTCCCAGTGCGAAAAGCACCGGGTTGAGCGGGTTCTCAAAGGATCCGCTCGGCGAGGTCTTGGTCTTGGTTCCCACCGGCGAGGTCGGGCTGTACTGGCCCTTGGTCAGACCGTAAATCCGGTTGTTGAACAATAAAACGTTGATGTTGATATTGCGACGCAACAAGTGGAGGAGGTGGTTGCCACCGATGCTCAGGCCGTCGCCATCGCCGGTGATGATCCACACCGAGAGGTCGGGGTTGGCGATTTTCACGCCGGTGGCGACGCATGGGGCGCGGCCATGGATGGTGTGAAAGCCATAGGTGTTCATGTAGAATGGGAAGCGGCTGGAGCAACCGATGCCACTGATCAGGGCGAAATTTTCGCGGGGCACGCCGAGTTCGGGGAAGGTGCGCTGGAGCGAGTTGAGGATAGCGTAATCGCCGCAGCCGGGGCACCAGCGCACT
>WBXD01000142.1 GCA_008932935.1 Verrucomicrobiota bacterium | reverse complement strand
GGCGTCGAAGCCGAGGCGACTAACAGAGGCGGCAGTGCCGCGGGTGGTCACTTCGGTTAGGATGCTCGAAATCGACCACGCGGCACCGGCCTTGGCGGCGGGGTATTGGACGGGCAACGCGGAGTAGAGGACGTTGCCCTTGTGGTCCTTGATTTCGGAAATAAGATAGGGGCAGAACCGGGTCCCGTTGTTAGGGAAGATGCTGTAAGCGGTGGCAATTTCCCAAGGGGATACTTCCCAGGCACCGAGGAAGGCGGCGGGGTTGGCGGGCATGGGGGTGGCAAAGCCGGCGTTTTTGGCGACCTCGGAGACGCGGCCGATGCCGGCGAGGTTACCGACGCGCACGGACATGGTGTTGCGGGAGCGGATGAGGCCGTAGGAGGCGGGCTCCATGCCGCCGAATTTACCGTCGGAGTTATGGGGGTGCCAAGTGCCCGCGCCCTTGATTTCGCCGGGTTGGATCGGTCCGTCGCTGATGCTGGTGTCGGGCCGCAGGCCGACGTCGAAGGCTGCCAGATAGACGAAGGGTTTGAATAACGAGCCTAACTGACGGCGGCTCTGGATGGCGCGGTTGTATTTGCTTTCGTTGGCATCGCGCCCGCCGATGACGGCGAGCACCGCGCCGCTGTGGTTTTCGACGACCACCGAGGCACCTTGCAGATAGGTGGGCTCCTCGCGCTTGTTCTCGGCCAAGGCCCGCCAGGAGGTGCGTGTCTGGTGGGGGTAGCCGGGGATGCGCTCGACCTCGCGGAGTTTTTTGTCGAGGGCCTCCTCGCCCTTGTGCTGGATGCGCAGGTCGATGGTGGTATTGATGGTTAGACCGCCGAGTGCAATGTTTTCCTTTTCGAGAATCACCTCCAAATCGCGGCGGATCGCGTCCATCGCATAGCTCTCCTGGGTGTCGCGCCGCCATTTAGGCCGCAACTCAATCGGCTGCTTTTTCGCCGCTTCGGCTTCGTCGCGGGTGATCACCTCGGTTTCCACCATTCGATCGAGCGTGGTATTGCGCTCGCGAATTGCGGCGGTCAGTGAGCTGAACGGGTTGAAGGCGTCCGGGCCGCGGACGATGCCGGCGAGCATTGCGGATTCGGATAGGGTGAGCTCGGACGGGTGTTTTTCGAAGTAAATACGCGACGCCTCGCCGATGCCGCGGATTTGCCGGCCCCAATTGATTTGATTGATATAGGCCTCGAGGATTGCGTCTTTGGACAGGCTCGTTTCGATGCGGCAGGCGATGGCGATTTCCAACAATTTGCGGTTGGCTTGGCGCAGGATGTTGTGGCGGTGCTCGCCTTCCTTGAGTTGGAAGACGTCGGAGGCGAGTTGCTGGGTGAGGGTCGAGGCCCCCTGGCGCTTGCCCTGAATATTGGCCAGCGCGGCGCGGGCAATGCCGATCGGATCGATGGCGTGGTGCTTGTAAAATCGTGCATCCTCGCGCGCCAAAATAGCTTTGCGGAAATTTTCGGCGACCTCGGCCAGCGGCACGACCGAGCGTTTTTCGCCGTGGATGCGGCCAATTTCCTCGCCCAGCCGGTCGAGCACAATCGTGCGTTCGGGCATGGAGTCGAGTTTGGCCAAATCGTAGCGCTGGGCTTGGATGCCATAGCCGACGGCGCACACGGCGAGGGCGCCAAGGCCAGCGATGAGCGGGTAGCCGGTGGTCAGCAGCAGCAGGCGCACGGGCCAGGAAAACGCGCGGGCGAGCCAGCCGCATAGGTAAAACGGCCACAACAGCAGCCACGCCATGGCGCTGTGCGAACGCACGGAAGTCGCCGTGGGCTTGCCTCTGCGGCGGGGGTCATTTGCGGGCGGGAGGCGTTTTGGCATCGGCGAGGGCAGTGTAGCGCGTGCTTCCGCGGCAAGCCACCCCGGAATGTGGTGGCAGACAAATGAGCCGGGCTTTGTCGCTCTGAATCATGCAATGAAGATGATACAACGGATTTCCCCCTTGGGCGCGGCCGGCTTGTGGCTGCTCGCCGGTGTGGTGGCGGTGACGGGCCGCGAGCCCTCGCGCAGCTTGCTCGACTTGGTGAAATTGGAGGCCAGGGTCGAAGCGGTCGCCACCCAAGTGACGCCGGCCACCGTCGCCTTGATCTCGGAAGCCACCGGTTCATCGGGCTCGGGGGTGGTGACCACGGCCGACGGCTTGGTGCTCACTGCGGCACATGTGGTGCAGGGCACGGCCGATTTGATGGTGGTATTTCCCGATGGCAAACAAGTGCCGGGTAAGGTGCTCGGTGCCAATTATTCCAAAGACATCGCCATGGTGCAAATCACCGCCAAAGGCCCCTGGCCCTGCGTCCCACGTGGCAACTCCAAACCTCTGGAAGCGGGCGACTGGGTCATCGCCCTCGGTCATTCCGCCGGCTTTGATCCCGGCCGCACCCCGCCGCTGCGCTTCGGCAGGGTCATCTCAAAAGGCCCGGGAAATTTTCTAACGACAGATTGCACGCTCATTGGCGGCGACTCCGGTGGCCCCTTGTTTGATTTGGACGGCAAGCTGGTGGGCATTCATTCCAACATCGGAGTGGCGCTCAAAAACAACAACCATGCCGGCATTGATGGTTTCTGCGAGGATTGGGACCGTTTGTTAAGCGGCGAGGGCTGGGGCCGGCTTTCGCTCAATCCGTTTGCCAACCCCGAGATGCCGGTGTTAGGCATCGAGATGGGGCTGGCGCGGCGGGTCAAGGGCGTGCCGGTGGAGATGGTGGTGCCGCGCTCGCCGGCGGCGGCGGCCGGGGTGCGCCCCGGCGATCTGATCCTGGCACTTGATCGCATTGAAATCCGCAATGGCAACGAGTTGCTGCAAGTCCTCGCCAAAAAACAGCCCGGCGATGTCGTCAAGCTGGGCGTCTTGCGCGATGACCAATCCCTCGAGTTCAAGGTGACCCTGGCGCGCCGCGACAAGTTGTTCCAAGCCCAGTAACCCTCTCCTTGAAAAAAATGCAAATTCCCTCCCAACTTTTGTTAGCATGTCTGCTGGCTGGTTCACTCGCCGCCCAACAGCAGCCTGACATTCCATTGCTCCGCCCCGAAGAGCGCCAAACCGTCGATGCCCAGACCGACGAATTTAACCAGGCCCTCACCCCGATCTTGACCACCGCCGCTAAATCCACCGTGCGGGTGTGGGCCGGCAAGCGACGCCTCGCCTATGGCACTGTCGTCGCCGACGGCAGCAAAGTGCTCACTAAATATAGCGAAGTGGCGCGCGCAGCTGGCGACTTGCGGGTGGACACTGGCGATGGGGCGGTGCGGGCGGCGGTGCTCGCCGGCATCTATCAGGACGAGGACCTCGCGCTGCTCACCCTCGCCGGCGAACCGCTCACCCCGGTTAAGTGGTTCGCGGGGGCACCCAAACTGGGGAGTTTTCTAACCGCTCCACAGCCCGGCGGCCAGCCCGCTGCTGTCGGGGTGGTCAGCGTGCTGCAGCGCGACCTGCGGGAAACCGACAAGGCCTATCTCGGGGTGCTCGGCGATACACGCTTCGCCGGCCCCGGCGTTAAAGTGCAGGAGGTCAAGGCGGACTCCGGAGCTGCCGCGGCTGGATTGCAGGCGGGCGATGTGATCCTGCGGGTGAACCAACGGCCGATTTCCGGCATGCTGGAATTGCGCAATGTACTCACCGGCGTGGCTCCAGGCGGGCGGGTGGCCATGACCGTCAGTCGCAACGGCAAACCGCTGACGCTGGATGTTTTATTAGGCAACCGGCCGGACCTGCCACAGTTTTCCGGTGAGCGACTCCAACAGATGGAACAAATGGGCGGCCCGACTAGCCGCGTGCACGATTCGTTTTCTAAAGTGATCCAAACCGACATGCGGCCCGACCCCAATCAGATCGGCGGACCGGTGGTGGATTTGCAGGGACGCGTGCTGGGTATCACCATGGCTCGGGCCGACCGCACCCGCTCGTTTGTGATGCCCTCCGCAGCAGTTAGCGAATTGCTGGAAAGCCAGCCGCTGACTCCGGCGCAGGTGAAGGCTGCGTCTGATACGCGTGGGGTGGTCGCCGGCCAGCGGCAGGCGCAGCCCGCCCCGTTGGCTCCGAGCTTAGTGCCGGCCGATCCGGAGCGTTTGCGCCACCACGTTGAAGACATGCAACGTCTGCTAGAGCGCTTGCGCGGGGAGATGGAGCCACTGGAGCGCTGAGTTCAGAGCATTGACAGGCTGGGTGCAGGTGGCTACTTTATGCCGGTATGACGCGCTTTCTCGATCCCCGCAGCGACATGGTGTTCAAACGGATTTTCGGTGAACACCCGGAGATTCTACGGGAATTTCTCAACGGGGTGCTGCCCTTCGAAAGCGAGAGCGAGTTCATCGTATCGCTGGAGTATCTTCCCGGCGAGCAGGTGCCGGACATCCCGTTGATCAAAAATTCCATCGTGGACGTGCGCTGCAAGGATGCCAGCGGCCGCCAATTCATCGTGGAAATGCAGATGGCCTGGACCAATGCGTTTTTGCAACGGGTGCTGTTCAACGCCAGCAAGG
>WBXD01000141.1 GCA_008932935.1 Verrucomicrobiota bacterium | reverse complement strand
CTGGAGCAGTTATGGAGAAGCGGTGGGCGGCGGGAGGAAGGGGAATGGAAAAAAAGCCCGCGAGGGGCTGGTGCGGGCGTATTTTTGCGATCAGGGAGTGGGTTTAGAGGCGGAGCAATGGCAGGAGGTCTCGCGCTTGTACCGACGGCTAATGGGATTGGCCCTAGGACGCAAGCCGGGACGGGCCGACGTGGCTGGAGATAGAAATCGTGCTGGTCAGAGCATACTTAACACGGCGGAGATGTTGGAAAGCAAAGACAACGGCACGGTTTTGAAAGATCTTGGATTCGCGAAGATGCTGCATTGCCGGGTGAGGTACTTCACAGACGGGGCGGTGATCGGCAGCAAGGAGTTTGTGAATGAGGCGTTTGCACGGGCACGGGAGCGATTCAGCAGCAAGCGCAAGGATGGAGCTCGAGCGATGAGGGGCAGCGGCAGCGGCGCGAAGGGACTGCTGTGGAGCGCTAGAGATTTGCGCGTGAGGGTTTGAAAGTCGCCCACGCATATCACCAAGGTGTGTTGACGGCGGCTAGGGACGAATCGCTGCGCCAAGCCACCGCCGCCCTCTATGCCCTAGAGCAGCGTTTCCAAGCCCAGTGTTAGGCTCACACCGTCCCGCTGACCAGTCAGTACATAGTGATAGATAAAATGTGCTGCTGCGGGTCAGCAGGTGGCAGTGTGATTCCGCGCAGCTCATGAATAAGTGCTGCAGGCTCGCCCATGAAGCAAACCTTCGGCGCTCATTCATGGGCCGCGCCACCACCACCACCACCACAAAATGTGGTGGCTGCTCAGCGCGCCAAAGATGTTGTCGTTAGGTCAATTTTCCCGTCTTGGGCGTTCGGCGAGCGGTTCGACTGAGCTCGCCGAAATCTCAGCTGAGCTGACTTCAAGTCTTGCTTCTTGGGTCGGAGGCGGACCCTCGCTAGTTTTGATTTTTCCGCTGCCCAGCCGGGCATTGATGCGCTAGAGTGGCGCCATGAGTGCGGTCACGGTGGCGGAAATGCGGGCGCTTGAAGCGCGGGCGGCGGAGCACGGGTGGTCCGAAGACCGCTTGCTCACCCATGCCGGCCAACGACTCGGCTACGCGCTGGCGGCATTTTTTCCGACTCCCGGCACCCTTATCGCGTACCTGGGCAAAGGCCACAACGCCGCCGACGCGATCGTCGCCATGCGGGTACTGGAGCAGGTGTACGGCTGGCGCATCGCCGCGCGAGCAGCGTGGCCGCTGGCAGATTGGGCTGCGCTGACCCGCGCCAAATGGCTGGAATCTCTGCCGGTGAGTTTGCTGGAAGACCTGCCGGACTGGCGCGGGTTGCGGCGCCCGCTGGTCCTGCTGGACGGGCTCCTTGGCATCGGCTCTAGCGGGGCGTTGCGCGAGCCTCTGGCCGGCCTCGCCGGCGAAATGGCCTTGCTGCGCGGGCTGGGCGGAGCCCGTGTGGCAGCAGTGGATCTGCCGTCCGGCGTCGATCCGGATACCGGCGAAATCTCGACCGGGGCGGTGACCGCCGATGTCACTTTCATGATCGGCGCTGCCAAACGCGGGCTTCTAACGGCCACGGCGGCTGCCGCCACCGGCGCGCTGGCGGTGGTGCCGCTGGAACCACTCAACCCGCAGCCGGGTGGCGACTTCGAGCTGATTTGCCCGCTTGCTATGAGCGTTGGCAAAGCGCCGCGGCCATTTGATTTCCACAAGGGCATGGCTGGACGCGTGCATTTACTGGCTGGTTCGGCGGCTTACCCTGGGGCGGCCGTGCTGGCCGCCAGCGGAGCGCTGCGCGGCGGTGCCGGCCTGATCGTGTTGCATGTGCCAGCCGCCGCCGCGGCCGTAATTGCCGCCAAATGTCCCTGCGAAATCATCGTCCGCGCCTGCGAACATCCGCTGGAACTGCTGGAAAATGGACCCGACGCGCTGGTCATCGGTCCCGGCCTCGGAGCGCTGAGCGGCGTATTTGCCGATGGTTTGCTGGCGTTGCTCGACCGCGCCACGCAGCCCTGCGTGCTAGATGCTGATGCCCTCAATTTTTTGGTGCAGCAGGAACGGCTGGACTGGCTCAAACCCAACCATGTGCTCACTCCGCATCCGGGCGAGTTTCGACGGCTTGCGCCTGACCTTGCTGAGTTGCCGCGCGAGGTTGCGGCCCGCCGGTTTGTGGCTCGCCATCCGGTGACCCTACTGCTCAAAGGCTGCCGCACTCTTGTGACTCGCCATGGCGAAGCTCTGTGGTGCAATGCCACCGGCAGTCCCGCCATGGCCACCGGCGGTCAGGGCGACCTGCTCGCCGGCGTGTTAGGTGCGCTGCTTGCCGCCGCCACTCCCGCGGTGTCCGCCGCCGCCTTCGCCGCCTGGCTCTGCGGCCGCGCTGCGGAACTCGCTCTTGCCGAGCGCGGTGCCTCCGAACAATCCCTCACACCCAGCGATACCCTCGCTCGCCTCGGCAGCGCCTTCAACGATTGGCGCGAAGGTTCACGCTGAATAAATCCTGCTCTTGTATGGCCTCACCTCACACGGGCTCAAGAGTCCGGCGGTAGACTGTCGGTACGCGACAAACTGGCGCAAGATAGGGTCGATTCTGCGCGCGGAAGGGGGACAGGATGACGCCATCGCTACAGCGAATGGCCTGCCAACCCTTGAATTACCTCAACTCCTGGCGGCTATACAAGTGGCACGCAGTTTGCAGAAGGATGGGTGTCGCTCTGTAGGTGCGGCCCATGTTGTCGCATCTGCTGGTGACCCGGCGTGGCGGGTGAAACGGACGGGCATCCGCTGCTCGGTATCAAACAAAGCTCCTGTTCCAATCAAAAAAAATGAACACCATGACACAGTGGAATCCCTTGCGGGATTTGGAAGAAATGCAGGATCGCGTGTTGCGCACCTTCGGCAGGGGCCTGGGCCGCCGCATCCCCGAAGGCCAACAACCGCTCACCATGTCGGAATGGGCACCCTCGGTGGATATCGTCGAGGATGACCATGAGTACCTGATCAAAGCTGAGTTGCCGGAAGTCAACAAGGAAGACGTCAAGGTCACTGTCGACAACGACGTGGTCACCATTAAAGGCGAACGCAAGTTTGAAAAGGAAGAGAAGAACAAGAAGTACCATCGCATCGAACGCAGCTACGGCAGTTTTGAACGGAGCTTTGCGATTCCGGACGACGCGGCCGCAGATAAAGTCACAGCCGACTTCAAGGAAGGTTTGCTGGAGGTCCACCTCGGCAAGTGCGAGGAAAAAAGATCTCCGCACATCGAAGTGGCGGTTTTGTGAGCTGTTTTGCTGGCGGGGGTCGTCGTTTCAGGGCGGCTCCCGCTTTTAATTGTTAGATGCCTGCCTTCTTCGCCCAAGAGTCGCGCAGGGCAACAGTGCGGTTGAACACGGGTTGGCTGCCGGGTTGGTGATCGGCGCTGTCGGCCACGAAATAGCCGATGCGCTCGAACTGGCAGGTGAATCCGGGTGCTGCCGTCGCCAAGCAGGGTTCGATCTTGGCGGTGATGGTTGTTAGTGACTGTGGATTGATCACTGTGAGGAAGCCGCCCTCGGCGGCGTCTGGGTCCTCCACGGTGAAGAGGCGGTCGTAGATGCGCAGTTGGGCATCGCTGCCGTGGGTGGCATCGACCCAGTGGATGGCGGCGCGGCATTCCACGCCCTCGGGGGTGCTGGCGCCAAGCGTGCCGGGCAGGACCTCGGCGCGGACGAGGGTGATATGGCCGCTGGCGTCTTTTTCGTAGCTAGTGCAACGGATGATATGAGCCCCCCGTAAGCGCACGTGGCGGCCGGGCCCAAGGCGGTAGAATTTTTTTGGTGGCACTTCCATGAAGTCGTCGCGCTCGATCCAGATTTCGCGGCTGAGGGCGATATGGCGGGTGCCGGCGGCGGGGTCTTGCGGGTGGTTGGGCATTTCCACTTGCTCGAGGCTGCCGGCTGGGAGGTTTTCCAGTACGACTTTGAGCGGGTTGAGTACGGCCATGCGGCGTGGGGCACTGGCGTTGAGGAAATCTCTGACGTCAAACTCGAGCAATGCGACATCGGTTGTGCCATTGAACTTGGTGATGCCTACGCGCCGGCAGAAATGGCGCACAGCGGCCGCCGGGTAGCCGCGGCGGCGGAGGCCGGAGAGAGTGGGCAGGCGCGGATCGTCCCAAGCTCCGACGTGGCCTTCTTGGACGAGTTGCAGCAACTTGCGCTTGCTCATGATCGTATAACTCAGGTTGAGCCGCGCAAACTCGATCTGGCGCGGCTTGGAGGGCACCGGGCAGTTGTCGATGAACCAATCGTAAAGCGGCCGGTGGTTTTCGAATTCCAGCGTGCACAGCGAGTGGGTGATATGTTCCAGCGCGTCTTCGAGCGGATGGGCGAAGTCATACATCGGATAAATATGCCACGCGCTGCCGGTGTTGTGATGCGGGGCGTGCAAAATCCGATAGATCACCGGATCGCGCAGGTTCAGGTTGGGCGAGGCCATGTCGATTTTGGCACGCAGCACGCAGTCGCCTTCCTTGAACTCGCCGGCCCGCATGCGGGCGAAGAG
>WBXD01000140.1 GCA_008932935.1 Verrucomicrobiota bacterium | reverse complement strand
GGGGTTGGCGCGCATTCCATTCACATTGCATGGGCGGGGCGGCCGGAGGCACGCCGCCACGGCCTGCCGCGAGACGCGGCAGCCACGCCGCTCGTGGCGGCGTGCCGTCGGCTGTTACTACTTTTTATCTGTCACCATGTCTTTGCGGCTGCGCGCCGTGGCTGCGTGCCTCCGGCCGCAGGCCGTGGGAGCCGCGTCTCGCGGCGTGAGCCAAGTGGCGGCCAGGACGGCGAGAATGGGCGTGGGGTTGGCGCGCATTCCATTCACATTGCATGGGCGGGGCGGCCGGAGGCACGCCGCCACGGCCTGCCGCGAGACGCGGCAGCCACGCCACTCGTGGCGGCGTGCCGTCGGCTGTTACTACTTTTTATCTGTCACCATGTCTTTGCGCTCCCCTGGCGCGCCGTTAGAGCCGCACGGCGAGGCGGGTTTTGCGGCTGAGCGGGAATTCCTGCGGGGCGGCGCACTGGGAGCGGCGGTGAATGCCTACCAGCAAGCCGACGGCAGCCAGGCTGAAGACCAGGCTGGTGCCGCCATAGCTGACGAAGGGCAGCGGTAGGCCGTCGTTGGGGAGCACGGCGGTGGTGACGGCGATGTTTTGGATAGAAGGGACGACGATGAGGCAGGTGATGCCCAGAGCGAGGCAGCGGTTGAAGACATGGGTGGCTTGAACGGCGATGCCGATGCCGGCCACCGCGATGAGCACGAAGCAGAGGACGACGCCGAGGGTGGCTGGCAGGCCGAGTTCCTCACCGACGACCGGGAAAATGAAGTCGATGTGGGCAAAGGTGAGGGTGCCGAATTTTTCGATACCATTGCCGAGGCCCACGCCCCAAGGGCCACCATTGCCGAGGGCGAGCAGCGAGCGCCATTGCTGCATGCCCTTGTCAGCTTGGTAGATCGGGTTTTCCAGATCCAACCAGGCGACGACGCGGGACCAGCGGACTTCGTTGTGATAGATATAATAACCCGCGCCGGTGATGGCGAGCAGGGCGGTCGGGACGAGGTAGCGCAGGCGGGTGCCCATGCAAAATAGCAACCCTGCAACCACCATCGCCAGGGTCAGCGCGGTGCCCACATCGGTTTCCAGAGCAATGAGCATGAGCGGCACGCCGGCGAGAATGCCAGGCATGACAAAGCCCCGCCAGAAACTGTGCACCTCGGTCTGCCAGCGGGCGAACCAAGAGGCCAGCGCGAGGATGGTGGCGAGTTTGGCGATTTCGGAGGGTTGGAATTGGGGCAGCAGGGGGAATTGCACCCAACGCTTGGAGCCGAGGGTTTCCACCCCGATACCGGGGACGAAGCACAGTGCCAGCAGCACGCAAACGCCCCCCAGCATCCATAGCGAATGCTTGCGCAACCACTCGGGGGACACCCGTGAGGCGACGATGGCCAGGACTAGGCCGATGGCGGCCATGAGCGCCTGGCGCCGGAGAAACAGATAGGGTTCTTCGATGCCATGCACCCAGACGCTGGTACTCGCCAGGATCGTGAGGCCGATGGCGAGGAGAGCGGCAACGGCCGAACACAGCAAGATGGATGCTTGGCGGAGCATGGGGGTGGATCAGTGAGGAATGACCAGGGCCATGCCGGAATGGAGTTTGGCGGGATCGCTGATGTTGTTGGCCCGCATCAAGGCGGCTTGGTCAATTTTGTAGTGTTTAGCGATGCGGTAGAGGTTGTCGCCCGACTTCACCGTGTAACTCTGCTTGGTGGCGGTTGCCGCAGCTTTGGTGGTGGCAGAGTCTTTCGCGGATTTCGCTGCAGTGGCCTCCTTCGTGGTTGTCGCCTTGGCCTCCTTGGCAGTTTTAGTAGCCGTGACGTCCTTGGTCACTGGGGCCTTGGCGTCCTTGGCGGTTTTGGTAGTCGTAGGGAGGGTGGTTTTGGGTGAGGCGGATTCATGCGTGACCTTGGGATGGAGCGGCAACGGGCGTTGGGGTTCGCTGGCGGCCGCCGGCGTCACTTCCACCAAGCCGCGATCGGCACTGGGCGCGATCGCTTGGCGCAGCGCCACCACCATCGCGGTATCTTTGGCCACCATGCGTTTGGGCGGCAACTTGAACGTCAGTCCCGCGGCGATGGGCTTGTTCTGGTTGGCCGCGCGCAGGGCCCCCTCATCCACGCCCTCCCTGGCGGCGATGCGGGCGTAGTTGTCGCCAGCCACCACGATGCAGGTCGCGTCGTCGGGACCGAGCATCGGCGGGCTGTCGGTGCGGGGTTTGGGCGAGGTGGCGGTTGGGGCAGGTGGGGTGGCTTTGGCGACCGAATGATCGTTGAGGAAATTGAGGTGAATGAAATACAGTGCGATGGCCAGCACATGGATCAGGAAAATGATGGTGAAGCCGCGCGAGATGCGAGCACTGTGATCTTCATTTTCCAAATCCTCGGCGGTGGCGGTAGTGGCGACGCGCTGGTTGCGGTTGCGGGTGACGGCGTGGATGCGTTTGAAAAACCCGTTGGAGACGGGGCGGCGTTTGACGGGGAGGGTGCGTGGATGCATGGCGGGTTAGCGAAGTTGGTTGACCAGGTCGCGGAAGGCATTGCCGCGGTGTTCATAGCCGGAAAATTGGTCGAATGACGAGGTGCCAGGCGATAGCAGCACGGTGGAGCCGCGGGGCGCAAGCGGGCGGGCGGCGTGCAGTGCCTCGGCGAGGGTGGCGGTCGCTTGGCAGGTTACGGCTGGGGCGAACAGCTGCCGCAGTGGCGCGGCGATTTGGCCGAAGGTGACGCAGGCGAGCGCCTTGTCGCGCAGCAGCGGCAGCACGGAAGAGTAGTCCAAGCCCTTGTCCTTGCCGCCGACGAGCAGCACCACCGGGCGGGTTTGCGAGCGCAGGGCGCTTTCCAGCGCGTGCAGGTTCGTCGCCTTGGAATCATTGAGGTATTCGACCCCGTCGAGGGTGCGGATCAATTCGCAGCGGTGGGGCGGCGGTGCATAGCCGTGCAGCGCCGCACGCATGACAGCGAGCGGAATTGCCAGGGCCTGGCAGGCAGCGAGGGCCGCCATGGCATTTTCCGCGTTGTGCAGGCCGCGCAAGCCGCTGTCGTGCTCCATGTCCAGCATGAGGGTGCCGCGCTGGAAAATCCGGCGGCCATCAGAAAACCACTCGGCGGATGCATCCACGGTGGAAAAGGTGACGCGCGTGGCGGCCAAAGCCGGCAAGACCTCGTTAGCGCGGACCACTGCGGTATCGGCGGCGCTTTGGTTGTCGAAAATGCGCAGCTTGGCGGCCAAGTAGGCCTCCACGCTCGGGTAGCGGTCGAGGTGGTCGGGGGCGAAGTTGAGCCAGACGGCTACGATCGGACGCAGGCTGCGGATGGTTTCGAGTTGAAACGAACTGAGCTCCAGCGCCACCACCGCCGGCGGCTCAGCCTCCAGCACCACCTCGCTGAATGGCACGCCGTAGTTGCCGCAGGCGGTGCCGCCCAGGCCGGCGTGGGCGAGGATGCGCGCCACCAGTTCGGTGGTGGTCGTCTTGCCATTGGTGCCGGTGATGCCGATGATGTGTCCCGCATAGTGGCGAGCCGCCAGTTCCACTTCGCCGATGACCTCCGCCGCCTGCGCCGCAAACGCGGTGGCCAAGGGGCCGTAGGTATCGATGCCCGGACTCACAACTAACAAATCGCAGGGTCGCGCCTGTGCGGGAGTGGCGTGAGGATGCAGGGCGACGCCATCAGACATCCCGGCGAACGCTTCGGGGCCGGCACCATCCCAGACGAACACGCTAGCACCTTCGCGCAGGGCCAGCGCCGCAGCCGCGCGGCCGCTGCGGCCGGCGCCGAGGATGGTCACAATTTTTCCTGCGAGCGTCATGGGGTGGGTCAGGCGATTTTCAGCAGAGCGAGGCCGAAGAGGGCGAGCATGATGGAAAGGATCCAGAAGCGGGTGATGACCTGGTTTTCATGCCAGCCGGCCAACTCGAAGTGATGATGGATGGGTGCCATGCGGAAGATGCGTTTGCGGCGCAGTTTGAACGAGCCGACCTGCAGGATGACGGACATGGCCTCCATGACGAAGACCCCGCCGATGATGATGAGCATGAGCTCCTGTTTGGTGCAAATGGCGGCGCTGCCCAGAGCCCCGCCGATGGCCAGCGACCCGGTGTCGCCCATGAACACCTTAGCTGGGTGGCAGTTGAACCATAAAAACCCGAAGCAGGCGCCCACCAGCGCAAACAAAAAGACCGACAATTCACCCAGATACGGGTTGTGCGGAATGACCAGATATTCAGTCGCTATGTAAAACCGGTGCGCCAAATAGGCCAGCACCGCGTAGGCCAGCGCCGTGCTGATGGTGCAACCGGTTGCCAGCCCGTCCAGCCCGTCGGTTAGATTCACTGCGTTCGAGCAACCGACGATGATGAAGGCGAAAAATGGGATGATGAGCCAATGCAAATTGAGCAGGGGGAATTTCCACAGCGGGAAACACAGCGCACCGATACTCAGCGGCGTATTGCCCAGGCAAAAACCCGCACCATCGGTGAGTTGTTGGTGGGTGGCGCCGACGGCCGACACCTCCGGTTTATAATAGATGAAACACGCCGCAACCAGGGCGATGGCCACCTGCCACAGCAGTTTTTGCCGGCCACTGATGCCGTCGGCCTTCTTCTCCTTGACCTTTTTGTAATCGTCGCACATCCCTAACAGACCGCAGGCGGCCATGGTGCAGGCGCAGAGGGCGACGAAGGGGTTGAGCGGGCGGGCCCACAGCAAGGTGGAGATGAGGACTGAGCCGAGGATGAGC
>WBXD01000139.1 GCA_008932935.1 Verrucomicrobiota bacterium | reverse complement strand
CCCGCCAGCAAGCTGGCTTGGCCTGGCGGCAGCTAGCTGCCGCACTCCGTGGCCTGCCGACGCCCGCCAGCAAGCTGGCTTGGCCTGGCGGCAGCTAGCTGCCGCACTCCGTGGCCTGCCGACTCCCGCCAGCAAGTTGGCTTGGCCAGAAAAAAGGCCACCGGAATGGCTTCCGGCGGCCTTTTTGAAACTGAATGATTTGTAAGAATTAGGCGAGCGTGCCGGCTTCCTTGTCCTTGCCCTTGCACTTGTCGCCCTTGCACTTGTCGCAATCCGCGAGCGTGCCAGCTTCCTTGTCCTTACCCTTGCACTTGTCGCCTTTGCACTTGTCGCAATCCGCGAGGGTGCCGGCTTCCTTGTCCTTGCCCTTGCACTTGTCGCCCTTGCACTTGTCGCAATCCGCGAGGGTGCCGGCTTCCTTGTCCTTGCCCTTGCACTTGTCGCCTTTGCACTTGTCGCAATCCGCGAGGATGGCCTTGGTTTCTGCCTTTTCACACTTGCACTTTTCGCATTTGCACTTTGCGCATTTGCTGGTTGCAGCGGCGACGACCTTACCTGCGTCCACCTGCTTGTCACAAGGATAGGCGAGGGCAAGCGGGGCGATGATAAATGCGGAGAAAACCGCGCGGAGGATTGATTTCATATTGGTGTTCTGGTGGTTGTGGGATGGCTATTGGTGGTTCGAGCAGGGAGCGGGCTCGTTTCTTAGAGCCTTCATACGGGAAGTTTATTCACAGATTTTTCAAAATGCAAAAACCCTTCCGCACGCAGTACAATACTCCGTGGCCCGGCAAAAGTTGCCAAAAAATCGCCAATGCTGCCGTTTTAGGTGCTGTAGCGGCGGATTGGGCTTGGCCGGGGCGGTGCCAGCGGCTATCTAAATCCCCCATTCCTGTGTCATTCACCGTTTTAGCTACCGATCCGAGCAGTTCCGCGCGCCGCGGAGAATTGGTATTGCCGCACGGCACGGTGGCCACGCCGATGTTTATGCCGGTGGGCACCCAAGGCTCCGTCAAAACCCTGCACCCCGCCGAATTGCAGGAACTCGGTGCCCAAATCATCCTCGGCAACACCTACCACCTGTGGCTGCGCCCAGGCCATGAGCTGATCCGTGAGATGGGCGGCCTGCACGCGTTCACGACCTGGCAGCACCCGATGCTCACGGATTCGGGTGGCTTCCAAGTCTGGTCACTGGCCAAACTGCGCAAAATCACCGAAGAGGGCGTGCGTTTCCAAAACCATCTCGATGGCTCGAAAATGCTGCTCACTCCGGAATTGAGCATGGACATCCAGGGCGCCCTCGGTGCCGACATCGCCATGCTCTTCGACGAATGCCCGCCCTACCCTTGCGACGCAGCCTACGCCGCCAAGTCGCTCGCGCTCACCAGTCGTTGGGCACGGCGTTGCAAGGACTGGGTGGTGGCCAACGAACCCCGCTCCGGCGACGGCCGCCAACAACATTTCGGTATTGTCCAGGGCTCGACCTTCGCCGACCTGCGCGAACAGTCGGCCCGCGAACTCGTCGCACTGGACTTTGATGGCTACGCGATCGGCGGGGTATCCGTCGGTGAACCGGAACACGAAATGTTCCGCGCCATCGACAACGCCATCCCGTTTTTGCCCCACACCAAGCCCCGCTACGCCATGGGCCTGGGCACCCCGCCGCAAATTTTAGAGATGATCGCCCGCGGCGTGGACCTCTTCGATTGCGTGATGCCCACCCGCATCGCACGCCACGGCATCGCCTTCACCCTCGACGGACCCATCCACATCAAAAACCTCATCCACGCCAAAGACCCCCGCCCGCTGTGCGAGTCCGCACACCCCCACGTCGCCGGATTTTCCCGCGCCTACCTCCGCCACTTGTTCCGCTCTGGCGAAATTCTCGCTTTGCGGTTGCTTTCTTTCCATAATTTGCATTTCTTCCTCCGCCTCGTTGCTGGTGCGCGCGATGCCATCAGCGCCGGCACCTTCCAAGCTTTCAAAGCCTCCTTTATTCTACGCTACACCCACCCCCCACTCCCATGACATCCCTGCCCGCGTTTACCGCTATCCTTGCCGCCGCCGACACCACCCCCGTCAACGGCATTGGTGGCCTCTTAGGTAATCCGATGGTCATGATGGGCCTGATGTTTGTGATGTTTTATTTCCTGCTCATCCGGCCGCAACAGCGCCAGCGCAAGGAAATGGCCACCCGCATCGCCGCCCTGCAAACCGGCGACCGCGTGGTGACCTCCTCGGGCATCCACGGCCTCGTCCACAACATCAAGGAGCACACGGTGGTCCTCAAGGTCTCCGAAGGCACCATGATCGAGTTTGACAAGCCCGCGATCGCTGCAGTCCACAAAAAAGACTCCAAGTAAGCCCGCCGCTCCCTAACCAACCCACCATCCTCGCCATGCTCCTAGCCGCCGCCACCGCCAAGTCCTTTTACGAAGACCCACTGACACTGTTTGTCGTCGGTTTGATCCTGATGTCGCTGTTTTTCTGGTATTTCGCCACCGAATTCGAGCGCCGCAAACGCAATATCGGCACCGTCCTGACCATCGGCGTGGTCGGCCTGTGCGTGCTGGCGACCTTGCCGCCTAAGGAACGCCTGAAGGGCGGCATCGACATTCTCGGTGGCTCGTCGTTCTCTCTGCACATCCAACCGCGCGCCGACGAATCCGGTGCCGAAATGGCCGTCACCCCGCATCAAGTGGACCAGGCTATCATGGTCATCGAGAAACGCCTCAACGGCATGGGCACCGCCGAACCGATCATCGCCCGCCAAGGCACCGCCGGCATTTTGCTGCAAATGCCCGGCGTCGAACCGGAAGAAAGCGCCAAAATCCGTGCCACCCTAGAAAAGGTTGCCAAGCTCGAACTACGCGAAGTGAGCCCACGCAACGACGAAACCGGCCCCGATGGCAAGACCCTCGCGGCCCGTGTCGAGTCCGGTGCAGAAATCATCCCAGGCTACAAGGCCTTCATTTACAAGCATAAGGATGGCGATGGCAACGAAATGAAAACGCCGATCCTGCTCAACAAGCGCTCGGCTCTCGGCGGCAAGGAAATCGCGCTCGCCACCCCCTCACCGCAACAGGCCGACGCGGTTTCCATCACCCTCAACAACGAAGGCACCGACAAGATGATTGCCCTGACCAAGGACATGACCCCGCGCCGGGATCGGATCGCCATCGTCCTCGACGGAATCGTCATCAGCGCTCCGGTGGTCAATTCGACACCGTTGGGCAAACAATTCATCGTGGAAGGCCTCCACGAACCCGGCGAGGTCCAAAGCCTCGCCAACGCCCTGATGAACCCGCTGGAAAACGCCCTCAAGGTCGATGAAATGCGCAACGTCTCCCCTACCCTCGGCTCCGCGGTGGTCAAACAAGGACTCTTCGCCGGCGTGCTCGCCCTGTCCCTGACGTTCCTGTTCGTGCTCATTTACTATCATGTGTCCGGGATCATTGCCATCGTCGGCCTGCTGGTCAACATGGTGATTTTGTTCGGGGTGATGGCGATGTTCGGTTTCACCTTCACGCTGCCTGGCATCGCCGGGATGGTGCTGACCATCGGCATGGCGGTGGATGCCAACGTGCTTATCTACGAACGCTTGCGCGAGGAAATGCGCGGCGGCAAATCGCTCAAAAACGCCATTGATTCCGCCTACGACCATGCCTTCACCGCTATTTTCGACTCCCACATCACCTCGTTGATCACCGCGCTGATTCTTTTCTGGCTGGGCAGCGGCACCATCAAGGGCTTCGCCATCACCCTCACCATCGGCGTCACTGCGTCGCTGTTCTCGGCGATTTTGGTCACCCGGGTAATCTTCCGCTGGGGGGTGGACTTCAACTGGTGGAAAAAACTCACCTTCCTCGACCTCATCAAGTCAGCCCACTACGATTTCCTCGGCAAACGCCGCATCTGCATTGGCGCCGCTCTGGCCACCATCATCATGTCGCTCATCGCCTTTGGCGTACGCGGCGAACGCGCGCTGGGCATCGACTTCACCGGCGGCACCCGGGTCATTTTCCTGCTGGGTCATGATACGAAGGTTCCGCTGGAGGATGTGCAAAAGGCCATCGACGGCGTCAAACTCTCAAAAGCGGCCTACCCGCAGTTGGAAAGCAACTACGCCACCGGCACGCTGCTGACGGTGCGTTGCGCCACGGATGACGCCAAGAAGGATATCAAGGATACGTCCAACATCGTCGCAAAACTGCGCGAATCCATCCCTGCGCTGGCTGCCAAGGGCGACACCGCCAGCATCGTGTTCAAACTTGGCAAGGACGCCAAAGCCCCCCTCGAGCAAGTCGAAACGACCCTCGCCGGCCTCAAAACCACCCTCGCCAAGCCCGCCACCGCCAAAGCCGACACCAACCCCAGTGCCGGCACAGCGCTCACCGTGCGTTGCGCTGCCAATGACGTCGAAACGCTCACCGCCAAATTGCAGGATGCGGTCCCCAGCCTCGGTGACAAGGTCACTTCGACCACTGACTACGCCGTGGACGCCAGCCAGGAAGAAGTCTCCGCACTCATCGGCGGCTCGTTCCTCATGCAGTCGCTTCTGGCCATCGCCATGGGCTTCATCGGCATCGTCCTATACATGACCATGCGCTTCGAGTTCTCCTTCGCCTTGGGCGGCTTCGTGGCCATCTTCCATGACGTCATCATCTGCGTCGGCATGGTCGTACTCATGGGCGGCGAACTCTCGCTCATCCACGTCGGCGCCGTGCTCACCATCGCCGGTTACTCGATCAGCGACACCATCGTCGTGTTCGACCGGGTGCGCGAAATG
>WBXD01000138.1 GCA_008932935.1 Verrucomicrobiota bacterium | reverse complement strand
GAGATACTTCACGGACGGCGCTGTGATCGGCAGCAAGGAGTTTGTGAACGAGGCGTTTGCACGGGCACGGGAGCGCTTCAGCGCCAAGCGCAAAGATGGAGCGCGGGCGATGCGGGGCAGCGGGCGCGGCGCGAAGGGACAGCTGTGGAGTGCTAGGGATTTGCGCTTGGGGGGGTGAAAATTGCCCATTGATTCTAAATACCGCAGATAGAAACCACGGATTCCACGGATTTTACGGGTTATGACAAGGTGACCGATGAATAGTTGTTTACGCTTTGAAGTCAGCAGGATGAGCGGGGCCCCGAAATTCGGGCCAGGGGCTAAGCTATGATTGTGGTGGTCGGGAGCGGGCTGTAAACCGAACCTAACACACACCAAATGCAAGCAAAACGCAGAAGACACGAACCAGAATTCAAGGCCCGCGTAGCGCTAGAAGCACTCAAGGGCGTCAAGACCATCCAGCAGATCGCGAAGGATTTCGACATCCATCCGGATGTAAGTTTCCGATTGGAAGAAGATCATGACCGAGGGTGCCTCGAACGTCTGTGGTCCCTGGACAACGTCTTCATTGAGCGGTTGTGGAGGAACGTGAAGTACGCGAGGATCTATTTGCTAGAGCACGCCACGCTCACCGCGCTGCGGGCCAGCCTCCTAGCCTGGTTCACCCGCTACAACGATTGGCGGCCTCACGAGACCCATGGCAATGCGACGTCGAGCGTGATTTACCAGACTCGCACCGCAAACCCTCCGGATGACCCTGAGGCGGCAACGCTGGAGGCCGCGTAACCACCGGGTTATTCACAGACTCTGGCCGCCTCCGACGAGTTTTGGGACTCATTCTCGTCTGCCGGGCCTGCGAATAACGCTCCATAAAAATCGACGCCTTGACTCCACATCATCAAACCCCTAACTCACTCTCGCCCGCGCACTACCATAGCTTAATCTAGCCACTGCGTGGCCGGACGTAAGGGTCCACTTCAATCCATGGCGCCAGGCGTCACCTCTTCTTGAGGAAGGTGCGGCAACACTTGCGTTGCAATTTCACACCGTCGCAGCTAGCGTTGATCCTATGCACGGCAGAATGATGGTCATGGTGTTGGGCGGTTTGGGCCTTGTGGCAAGCGGAAATCCAGAAACGGCGGGCCAGCCGATGAGCGCCGCCCGCAAGATCCAAGGGGTCACGAGCAGCGGTCGCTCGGTGACGCCACCGAGCGTGGCACGCTTGCCTCTGACCACGGTGTTCAAGGGCGAGGCGAAGTTTCAAGCGATCGTGGCCAAGGCCGAGCGAGAAAACTGGCGTGCCCTGCCCTTGGGCCAACGCAGCATAAGGGTGGCCCGCGAATTGGTCGGCACCCGTTATGTAAACTACACCCTGGAAGTGGATGACCATATTGAATCCCCCGTGGTAAACCTCGGCGCGATGGATTGCTGGACGTACTACGAGAACGCCCTGGCACTCGCCCGCATGCTCCACTACCAACCCGGCCCCTATCAACCACAAGACATGCTGCACATGGTGGAACTCGAGCGCTATCGCAATGGCATCTGTACCGGCAGCTACCTGAGCCGTATGCACCAACTCGAGGAGGTTTTTTCCAACAACCAGCAGCGCGGGTTTGCCTCCAACATCACCGCCCGTTTGCCCGGTGCGCAGCGCCTGCGGCGCGACATCCACGAAATGACGGTGGCGTGGAAGAGCTATCGCTACCTGCGCGCCAACCCCGCGCTCATCGAGCCCATGGGACGGATCGAGGCGCGGGTGTCGCAATTGCCGGTGATGCATGTGCCCAAGGCGAAGGTACGAGCGGCGGAGGCATCTCTTCAGGACGGGGATATTTGCGCAATCACCACCACCGACAAGGACGCCTATACCTCGCATGTGGGCATGATCATGCGGATCAACGGGCGAGCGGTTTTCAGCCACGCCACCTCGGATCATGACAAGGGCCGCAGGGTCATTATCGACCGTCCCATCGCGGATTATCTGAATGGCTCCCCCACCCATGCCGGCATCATCATTTACCGTCCCCTTGATTTGCCGCCCTCACCCATGTGGCAGCAAGCCATCGCCGGCGGAAACTGAAACAAGTTGGTGAGTTAGGAACGCCCCCGCGGCACTGTCTTGCCGGTCACATCCCCGTGACCCTTGAGATGGCTCTTGCCCTTTGGAACCTGCGGTCCCTTGCGGACCTTGCGCTCCTGGCTGGCGTTGATTGCGGCGGGTGGCATCATCTCCGCGAGTGCTGCAGGCAACGCGTGTTTAGCCAATTCCGTGCCAGCTTCCTTTTCCACCAGCGGCCGGGCGAGCATTTCCTCATAAATGGCAATGTAGTTTTTGGCGACCTTTTGGTGGCTGAACTCGACCAGACTCTCGCGCATGACGCGGCTGATTTCGCGCTCACGGATGTCTGGCGGCAAGCTGTGAAAATCCATTGCCCGATCAATGGCCCAGCGTAGCGAGTCCGCGCCGTAATGGTTGAAACGAAAGCCGTTGCCGGTAGATGCGTCCACGTCGAGCGGCCGAATCGTATCGTAAAGTCCGCCGGTGGCATGCACGACGGGCAGCGTGCCATACAGCGGCGCGGTCATTTGCGGCAAGCCGCAGGGCTCGAACAACGAAGGCATGATCATGTAGTCCGCACCGGCGTATGCGAGGCGCGACAGGCGTTCATCGAAATCGACCACCGCCACGCGGTCGTGCAAGCCGAATTCCTGGACGATATGATGAAAATACTGCTCGTGTGGACCATTGGCGACGACAACCACTTGCAGGTTGCGTTCCCAATAATCGGTGACGAGTTGTTGGAGGATCGCCGTAAAAAGCTGCGGACCTTTCTGGACGGGGTCGAGGCGGGAGGGCCAGAAAAAGATCGCGGCATCGGCATCCTCGGTGAGTTGCAGTTCGCGTTGCAGGGCCAATTTGTTAGCAGCCTTGCCGGGACGGAAATCCGCCGCACCGAATGGCTGGACCAGCGCATCGTCGGTGGCTGGGTTATACGATGGATCCGGCGCATTGAGAATCCCGGTGGAGCAGCCGGCGGCGTATTTGTGCCGCAACTCGTTGCGCACCGAGTCCGGCACCACCGAGTGCCAGCCCTCGACGATTTCCCACAGGAAGCGCGGGCTGACGGTATTGATGTAGTGCGCCGCGAAAATGCCGGAGGTGAGCAGATCGACCATGACATTGGAACGAGCATGAGCGTAGTCGTTAGGCGGGGCGGTGAAATACAGATTCATCCAGAATTCCGCGGCGTCGATGCCGGTTTCCTCGATTTGCGCTAGGGTTACCTGCCGGGTGTGGATATTGTGTACGGTGAAGAGGCTTTTGATGCCGCGCCGCCGCGCCATGGCTGGCAGCAAGGCCGTCATCCAGTCGTTGCAGTGGATTAAATCCGGCCGCACCCGCGGGATGATGTGATTGATGACCTCGCGCTGGAAAATCAGGGCAATGCGCATCGACTCTTCCGAACTGTCGCTATAAACCCGCTCGCGGTAGTAAAAAATCCGGTCTTCGGCGAGGTGGATATTGGATTCTGGCAGCACCTCGTGGTACTTGCGCAACTGTTTTTCATGCAGGTTGAACACATCGCCATGGAACATCCGGCGGTAGTTTGGCAGGGCCACGTGGACGTCCGCGCCGAGCTCGAACAACGCGGATACCAGCGAGGCGGATACGTCGGCCAAGCCGCCGGCTTTGGCGGACATTGCTTGTGCCAGATTGCCCATGCCCGCCGGCAAATAGGTGATTTCCGGGGTGACGATGAGGATGCGGGGCTTGGTGATTTGGGTGGCAGCGGGCATGACGTGGGAAGCGGATAGAGGTGGGGGCCTGGGCCCTCAATTTGCATTATTAGCAGCCAGCATGCCACTTCAATTTCCAATCGCAATGCAATTGGCCGGACAATGGCCTTAATTTTTGCCACCGGCGAGGTGGCGGATGCAGATTTGCGACCAGGATTCGAGCCGATCAAACAAGGTGCCGTTGAGCTCGGCCAACGGGGTGAATGCCAGATCCGTCAAGGCATCTTCGCGGGAAATGACCGCCGTGCTAGCCAATTCGATGAGGTGGACGATGCCCAAATGGACTTGGCCGACCGGATTGGATTCATCGTTGAGCAAAGCGATGATGCGCAGGGAGATCGGGTCGGCCATCTCGAGTTCCTCGGCAATCTCGCGGGCCACTGCTGCATCATACGCCGCAGGCCCCGTGCGACCGTTGCCGGTATCTACCGGGTTGATGTGGCCGCCCACGCCGACGGAAATTTTTGCATGCAAGCGGCTCTCGCCGCCGGCCTTGCCGCGGGTGTAATGGAGGATGCGTTCGCCGCAACGGAAGATGCAGTATGGGATGAGTTGTTTGTGCGATGGATCGTCCTCGGCGGCTGCACGATCCATGAAAAAGTGGTTGTCCGGGTCGAGCAAGCGCTCGATGGCGGCATCCAGCCCCGTGGTTTGCAGCCCCTGAAAGGCCCCGATTTCATCCAACAGGGTGCGTGGCACCACCAACACTTCTTCTCCGGCATACTTCGACATGCCCGCCACCATAGCCAAAGAACCGCGCTTGCCAAGTCCCATGACCGCCAATGACCCCGCGTTGCAGCGGCGCGTCTATGACCGCCGCTGCCAATGACCAAGCATAAGCAGGGACGGTCACAGACCGCCGCTACAACCCATCCCAGATGCTTAGTTGGTCTTGCGGGCAGTTAGCGCCGCTCAGCCGGGCTTTTTCATGCTGGGAAAGTGCAAGCCGATGACATCGCCGCTGGCGAGGGCCATTTCCTCGACTTGGTCGCGGCTGGCCCAGACTTCCAGTTCGCCGCGGCTGCCGTGTTCGGGCACCACGCTCACTCGGGCAAACGGGCCGGCGACAAACAAATGAGTCACCCGTCCGGTGACGTCCACGCCTTCCTCCGCAGCAAAGCGCAATTCAATCTCGTGCGGCCG
>WBXD01000137.1 GCA_008932935.1 Verrucomicrobiota bacterium | reverse complement strand
GCTGACTTCTGCCGCCGTGTGGTTAGGTGGAAGAGTCGCCGCGAAGGTGTTTGCCGCATGGATCGAGCGCTCCAGCGAGGCTGTGGCGTTTTCAAGACTGGTGAGTTCCAATTGCATGGCTTGGATTGGAGAATCAGTTGATTCAGGTTAGAGGCGTTGACTCGTTGGCGACGTCCCGGAGTACGACCTTCGAGCAACGTGGCGGGCGGGTGGCAGCGAGTTGTTGGCAGGCGGGCATGGTGAATTGAAGTTCGCGCAGCGCCGGGGGTTCACGCCCACCACCGCGCTGTGTGGACTGCAACAGATCTACCCTCGGGACGCAAGGCAAACAAGGACAGGCAAATAGGAACAGGACTGCATGCGCGGTGAAGATCATCCCGGCCTTGCGATAACGCGGCATGATCGCAATGGGTGCCCAAGACCATCCGCCGGGCAGGGGCACCCAGCAACGCCCATTTCGCGCCTAGCGAGAGGGCGGAAGCCGGCCGGAAAAGGTTCGCTTTTTTACGTTTTGTTGCGCTTTTTTGCCTCATCCCGGCGCTTTTTGGCGCATTCCGGCGCATTTATCTAACGGTGAGAGATTAGCCGAAATTCCTTTGTTTGCAAAGAAAACCCAGCGTTTTGTAGGGGTGCCCCCGGCGTGAATCGAACACGCATTTAAGGTTTAGGAAACTTCCGTTCTATCCATTGAACTACGGGGGCGTGTAGTTTTCAGATGGTGATGTCGATTTTACATACAATCCACGCGAGAGTTCTACCAAAAGTTCTGCCGGACGGTTGTGTGTGAAAGGACGTTTCGTACTGTGCAAGGACATCTGGCGCAAGCGGAATTGTTCTGCGCAGACACTTTCGCAAGCGCCAGGCCCCTAGGTGCCAGCCAATGCTTGGAATGTCAGGCAGATGCTGCCGCTCTCCATTCAATTCTGCGATGGATCAAAGCCGCGATTCACCACTTGCATTCCCATCGCTAGGAGCGCCGCCTTTGCCGCAGCCACCACCTGCGCACTGTGCGGGTGTTTCGGCATCAGTCCGGTGAAACGGCCCGAGGTGGAGGTGAAATTGAGCGCCGGAATTTGGCCAAATTCCCGGAACTCCCCCGACCCCTCGCGCAGAATCGGCAGCAGGCCGGTGGCGGAGCGCGTCTGGCCCTCCAGCATCAGCACCACCACTTCCTGGCGCTCCGGTGACTGGGACGGCGGAGAGTTCGTATCTAGCTGCTTGCCTGGCACCGCCATCCTCACCCAAGCCTCCGCCACGATCATGATGGCTCGCGCACCGTGGGCAATGGCCAGCAGCCTGGTGACCTCGGCAACGCGGTCCTTTGCTGCCTCGTCCGGCATCCCGGATGGCATACCGAAAATAAAGCCATCCACGGTGTCGGCGATCACCGTCAGTGGAACGCTGCCCGTGCTGTGCATCATGTGCAGAGCGTACTGCTGCGCCTGCTGTGCCAGCGCCTCTAGGCGGGCGGTTTCCTCGAGGTCGGGATTGAGATTCATGGTAGATTGGCAAGGCTGCGGCTCACAGAGCGCTAAACTGGCAGTATTGCGCGGGCCGTCCCTTGCCCGCTTGAGCGTCGTGGTTCAGGTCTTGGCGTTTGCCGCGCTCCCGCGGAAGCGCCGGCGGACCCGATAGATGGCCTTGAGCATGCCCCAGGCATCTCGCAGGGGATGGACTTTGCCGCCATGTTTCTGGGTCCAGTTGACCGGCTGTTCCTGCCAAGTGGCACCACTATGGTGCAGTGCGCAGAGCAGTTCGGAATCGAAGGCCAAGCCGCCTTCGCGCAATTCTGGGGCGATGCGCCGGTAATCCGCTGCCCGCAGCACCTTGGCCCCGCATTGCAAGTCCTCGGATCGCAGTCCCAGCAAGCAATCTGCCGTCGCCAAGAACGCCCAGTGCAACACTCCCCGGTAGAGGCTTTCCTGAATGTGCGTCTCCGGCGTGCGCTTGCGGATGCCTATCACCGAGCCCTCCGCTGCAATCGCTGCCGCAATCAGAGCGAGGGTCGCCGTCGCTGACACGGCCCCATCCGCATCGACAAATGCCAGCCACTCCGCATGCGGGTCCAGCGCCCAAGCTTCGCGAATCACTGAACCCTTGCCGTAGTGCGCCGCTGCAAAGTGCAGGGTCACCGGCGCAAACACCGCGCCAAATCGCTCCACTAACCCGGCCAACCGCGCACGCTCACCCGTCTCCGAGCCGTCATCGGCGATGATCCAGCGGATCGGCAGCGCGCTCGCCGCCAACGCCGCAGCCAATTCCTGCCCGAAACCCGCCAGCCGCGCCGAATCGTTCCAAACCGGCGTAACTAACAAAATTGTGGGTGCTGGATGTAGCATGGCGGGTATGATCTGACGAGACAATACCGTGCAAGGGTGCCGCATCTTTCAGCGTATCGGTCCCGTACATGCCATGGAAAATCGTCATTATCGCGTGCTGGGCTACGGTGCTCGCCATGGGCGCGTTGCTGCGCTTGGACAGCTTGTCATCGCGGCCTTTCCACTGTGATGAGGCTACTGGGGCACGCATCACCGCTCGGCGCATGGAATCTGGCAACAGCCAGTTCGACCCGCAGCACTTTCACGGGCCGCTGCTCAGCAGCCTGGCCATGCCCCTGTGCCGCGCCCGCGGCGAAACCACTTGGCCAGCCTTGACCAAAGGCAGCCTGCGGCTGGTCCCGGCCATCGCCGGCTGCCTGCTAGTATTGCTGCCGTTAGGGTGGCGGCGGCGCTGGGGCGACGCGCCCATGCTGCTGGCGGCCGCCCTGCTGGCCACCTCGCCGCTGTTGGTTTACTACAGCCGGATGTTCATTCACGAATCGTTGTTTGGATTGTTAGGCGCGCTCACCTTGATGACCTTCCTCACCAAGCCTAAATGGGGCTTGCCGGGTGTTGGCCTCGGCCTGATGTTTGCCACGCGCGAGACGTTTGTCATCAGCGTGTTCGCTTGGTTAGGCGCGGCCGGCCTCGTCGCGCTGGGTCGGCGCGAGTGGTTGAACCGCCCCGCGCTGGCTGCGGCATGGCGGACGTGGCGGCTGCACCTGCTCCTCTCACTGCTCAGTGCAGCGCTCACTGCGGGGGTTTTCTACAGCGACGGGCTGCACCATCCCGCTGGCGTGCTGGACGCCGTGCGCACGTTTTTCGTGTATAAGACTGGTGCCGGCCATGACAAACAGTTCTTCTACTATCTGAATTTTCTAACCGTGCCGCACAAGGCCGGCGGGGCGTGGTGGTATGGCACGCCGGTGGCCATGCTGGCGTTGCTGGCCTTCGCCGCGAGTTTCCGCCGCAGCGCAATGGATGAAAGGCTGCGGCTCACCAGTCGTTTTCTCGGTTATGCGGCGCTGGGTCATTTCCTTATCTACGGCTTGATCGCCTACAAGACGCCGTGGCTCATGGTCTTGCCATGGGCCCATGTGTGTGTGCTGGCGGGATTTAGCCTCGCGCCCATGGCCACCCTCCGACCACGGTGGCAGGCTGTATTGTTAGTGTCAATCGGGTTGACCTTGGTTTCACAGTTTCGGCAGACCCGCTATGCCACAGGGCGGCTGGCTTCGGACGCACGCAACCCGTTTGCCTATGTGCCGACGCGCCGGGACATCGAAGGCATCGAACCATGGTTGCAACAACTCGCCGCCAAGGCACCGCAACACACGGTGGAGCCCATCGCGGTGATCGGCAGCGGATATTGGCCGCTTCCCTGGTACTTGCGTTCGTTCAAACTTGTGGGTTACTGGCAGGAAGCGCCGGTCAATATTGCAGAGTTGCCCATTGTGTTGTGCGTGCCGGAATCCACCGCGGCGCTTGTGACCCAGCTCGCCACGACCCACAAGCTGCTGCTCCGCGGGTTGCGGGACAACGTGGCTCTCACCCTGTTTATCCGCAATGATATCTGGGACGCCTGGATGCAACCCGACGTACCATGATCCCGCCCCTGCCACTGCCGGACTCCCATGTCTTCACCCATGAGGCGATGCATACCACCTTCTGCCTGCGACTCATCGGTGGGGACGCACAGCTGGTCGCCGGCGCGGCCAGGGAGTGCCTCGATTTGGTGGATGAGCTCGAGACGAAGTTGAGTCGTTTTATTGATGGCAGCGAAGTGTTCCGCATCAACCGCCTGCTCGCCGGCGAAACCCTCTATCTGAGTGAGCCCTGCCACCAGTGCCTGCTGCTCGCAATACAGGCCCACACCCTAACCGGCGGGCTGTTCGACATCACCGCCGGCCGCCGCATCGCCCACCGCAAGGCCGCTGCCAGCGGCCCGTTGCCGGCTCTAACCGGCCGGCTGGTCATCCATCCCGATGTGGCCGCCATCACCTGCGAAAGTCCTGGCCGCGATATCGACCTCGGCGGCATCGCCAAAGGCTTCGCCCTCGATCAAATGGCCGGTCTGCTGGGGGCTTGGGGGGTGACCGGCGGCTTGCTGGCCGCGGGTGCCAGTTCCTTGTTGGCCGTGGGACCCCAAGCGTGGCCGGTGTGGCTGGCCGGCGAACTGGAGCCCCGCCAACTCGCCCTCACCAACCAGTCGCTGAGTGCCTCGGGCACCGAGGAGCAAGGCAGCCACATCATTCACCCTGATGAAGAAGCTGGCCACCCGATCTATCTGAGCCAGCGGGTGTGGGCGGTGGCCCGCTCCGCCGCCCTGGCAGAAGCCTGGTCCACCGCGCTGATGCTGATGAGCCGCGATAACGTCGCCACCACCATTGCGCGGCAAGACACCCTGCTGAATGCTTATGCCGAGTTCGAAGGCCGGGTGGCGGTGTTGAAATAGCTATGACTCCGGGCGCCTCTGGGCTCAGGACTCCTTACCTCAGTCTTTAAGTCTTGTTTCTGCAGCGCAGCCGATGACACCAGCGCCGTGAATTTGGTAATGCGTCACAATGACAATTCGATCATCAGTATTTCAGACCCCCACGCGCAAATCCCTAGCACTCCACAGCAGTCCCTTCGCACCGCTGCCGCTGCCCCGCATCGCCCGCGCTCCATCCTTGCGCTTGGCGCTGAAGCGCTCCCGTGCCCGTGCAAACGCCTCGTTCACAAACTCCTTGCTGCCAATCACCGCCCCGTCCGTGAAATATCTCACCCGGCAATGCAACATTTTGGCCATGCCCAGATCTTTCAAGACCGTGCCGTTGGCTTTGCTTTCTAACAT
>WBXD01000136.1 GCA_008932935.1 Verrucomicrobiota bacterium | reverse complement strand
GTCCATTCTGGTACCCTAGGCTGGAACGGGTTCATGGCTGCCGGCATGTTCTACTGGCTCGCCCCACGTCTGTGGAAAACCCAGCTGTGGTCCAAGGCGCTCGCCGACATGCACTTTTGGATCGGCCTCGTGGGCGTGTTGCTCTACATTGTGGCGATGTGGTTCTCGGGCATTTCCCAAGGCCTGATGCTTAGCCAATTCAAGCCTGACGGCGCCACGCTGGTGTACACGTTCCTGCAGACATTGGAAAACATCCAGCTCTACTACATCTTCCGCGTCATCGGCGGTTTCTTGTACCTCTCCGGCTTTGTGCTGCTGGCCATCAATGTTTGGAAAACCGCGCGCTCCGGCAGTCCCTACAATGAATCCATCGAAGTGGCCGTGCTTGAGTCCAAGCGCAAGAATAGCATGACGTGGGGCGAAGCTCTCATCAATGATCCGCTGGCGTATACCTTCCTTGGCATCTGCACCACCCTACTGTGGTGGTTCCTGCCGCCACACGCCGACAAAGCGGCCTTGTTGTTGACCATCCTCATTGCCATCAAAGCGGTGTTAGCCTTCAAATCGTCCAATGATGGATGGACCCAATGGCATGAGCGCATCGTTGAGAACTACCTGCCCTTTGCGGTGCTGGTGTTTGTGACGGCGGCCATCGGCGGTGCGGTGCAGATTATTCCCACCCTCATCGTCAACCGCGAAAAGAACATCGAAGGTCGCCTCCAGGAAGTTTATACCCCGCTCGAACTCGCAGGCCGCGACATCTATATTAACGAAGGCTGCTATCTGTGCCACTCCCAAATGATCCGCACCCTCTCCGCCGATATCCTGCGCTATGGCCGGCCAGGGGTGGTCGATGACTACTCCCATCTCGGTGAGTCGATCTATGACCATCCCTATCAGTGGGGCTCCAAACGCACCGGCCCCGATCTCGCCCGCGAGGGCGGCCCGCTGGCCAAGGATGAGCAAGGCAAGGACTACAAGTACATGCGTTCCGGTAAACGCGGCAACCAGTGGCACTTCAGTCATTTCCTCAATCCCCGCCAGATCTCCGATGGATCTAACATGCCCGCCTTCCCCTGGCTCTTCCAACAGGACGCCGATATCAAGGCTTTGCCCGCTAAAATCGCTGCTCAGGTGCGCATCGGCGTCCCATGGCCCGCAATGAACCAACACGAAATCTTCGACAAAGTGGAGACACAGTCGCAGGAAATCGCCGCCTCGTTGGTCGCTGCAAAGGTCTATCTACCCGCCAAACCCCAGCTCGCCGGCAGTGATCTGCGCAACTACCTAGCAAAAACTAAAGTCGTCGCACTCATCGCTTATGTCCAAAAACTCGGCGCCTATCATGTCGTCTCCAAAGACGGTCCCAGCATGCCTGTGCCTCTCAATCCCGACAGCTACCGCAGCAACCAAGCAGTAGTACCAGTCAGTCCAGCAGCAGCTCCAGCAGCAACTCTGGCAACTCCGGCAGCTCCGGCAGCTCCGGCAACTCCGGCAACTCCGGCAGCTCCGGCAGCTCCGGCAACTCCGGCAGCTCCGGCAGCTCCGGCAGCTCCGGCAGGAGCGGCCACTCCAACCATCCCGCCCGCCTAACCACGATATACCGATGCTAGCCAGTATGGCATTCAAGCGCGTTGTTTTTGAAGAATGGGTGTTGATCATCGTGGTCTGCTCATTCGGGGTGGTTGCTGGGATTTTTCTCATCGGCACCATCCGAGCCTTGTTGCTCCCTAAAGACCAGCGCGATCACATGGCCAACCTGCCACTAGAAGGGGATGCTTCCCCGCCGCCCCCACCAGATCCCACCCCCCCTAACAAGCTATGAGTGCAGACCCAGAAATCGGCCAATTTGCCAAGAAAAAAGGTGAAATTATCCTGCGTGAGCATAAATTTGACGGCATCCAGGAGTTTGACCAAAGCCTGCCTAACTGGTGGCTATTCACCTTCTATGCGGCGATCGTGTTTTTTGTCGGCTATTGGTTTATCTACTACGGCACCTCCCTAATCAAAAGCCCGCAAGTGGTCGTGCAAGAGCAAATCATCGCCGTGCAAGCCAACCAAATCAGGGAGTTGAACAAACTTTTGGCTGAACTCAATGATTCCCAGCTGGTGCACGTGTTTGCCAAGAATCCCTTGAGCGTCGCTGCCGGCCAGGCCACCTTCACCAAGAATTGTGTGCCCTGCCACGGCGTGGACCTGAGCGCCACTCAGGACGATGGCCACGGCAAGAAAATCCCCCTGCCTGGCTTGCCGCTCACCGACCACATCTGGAAATTCACGGACAAGCCGATGGGCCTGTTCAATCTCATTAACAAGGGCTCGCCGCCTGAAAGTAACGGCAACAACGGTGCCAGAATGGAAGCTTGGGGACAAAAACTCTCGCCGTTGGAAATCGCCCAGGTCCTCTCCTACGTCATCTCCAAAGTCCCCGAGGATTTCAAAGACATCCCCAAGCCCGACGCCAAGTAAGCGAGGGGTGCCGCTCAGCCGGCTCGGCTGAGCTCGGCTGAGCTCGCTGAACGCGCTTAGAGCCGCAGCGCGTCCATCATGTAGCTCGACGGGCGGAAATTCTCGATGAGAATCTCACGCTGGTCGCCGCGCTGCATGCGCACTTGCCGCAGGTTGAAATTCGGCGTCTTGTGCGGCGCGAACAGGATGTCGTCGTGGGTCGAGTTTGCGTGTTTTTTGAACATGTCCGGCGCAATGTCGCCGCCGAGATGATCGTCGCGGCCGGTGGCTAGGTGACAGGTGCCTAACACTTTCTCGTCCTGGATGTCGGCGTAGGACACCGGCAGTACTTGGGTGCCGAAGCCGAGTTCGCCGAGGGTGCCGGTCATCGGGTCGTCGAGCAAGCGAGCATTGTGGGCGTCGATGGTGGCCTGGTTGCCCGCGAGCAGGCTGGAGCGATAAATGCAGCGGTCCTTGACGTCGAGCAGGCCGAGAGTGCCATCCTCGTATTTCATCGGGAACTGGCCGTGCGCGTCGGTTGGCACGAAGTACACCTCCCCGGCGGGCAGGTTGGCGATGTCGGGGGCGAGGCCGTGGCAGAGGCCGTGGGATTTTTGGGCCTCTTGCCCAGCCAGGCCCAACCAGGCGGTTAGAATCCGACCGTCTTCGAGTTCAAAATCGATTTCCACCGAATCGGCGCGGGTGAGGGCGCGGCGGAGTTGTTCGGCATCGCGCGAGACGTCGTTGTAATCGACGGCCAAGCCGGACTGCAGAATGACGTCATTGAGGCCGTGGAGGGTGGCACCGCGGAAGCCGTACTGTTTGGCTTTGGCGGTGAGGGGCGCGGTGGCGGAAAACGTGGAGATGCACAGGATGAGGTTGTAGTGCGGGTAGATGTCGCGCTCGATGGAGAGCTGCGAGCCCTGAGTGTCCCAGATGGCGTCATCGAGGTCGAGATTGGAGCCGCCACTGACGCGGTAGGCGAACATTTCGCCGCCGTGCATGCCCAGTGAGTGCATCACGCCGGCCTGCAGCTGACTGTAAAAATATTGATGGGCGCGCTTTTGGACTGGGAAGCCGTCGTGCTGGAGGAAGGCAAAGTCCTTGATCAAGGACGCAGGCTCGGCAAAATCGATAAGCACGCACACTCGGCAACCCTGTGTAGGCGCGAATACCTGGTCCAACAAACGGGTAAGATCGAAGGCGGGAAAGCTGCGGTTTTCGGGGTGGAGCAGGATTTCATCTTTGAGGTAATCGGGGAGCGGGCGGACTGATGCTGACATGTGGCCATTTTAGATGAATTTCCGCATCGCGCAAGGCAGGAGAATGCTTTTTCTATGGAGGCGGCAAATCAATACCAAGGCGCGGGAGCATCCCGCCGCCTATCCTCGGGAGTGCGGTGGCTCGCCACCACCCGGTCCAGCCAGCTTGCTGGCGCGTGGCGGGCGTCAAGGAGCGGGGGTAGCTTGCCCCCTTCTGCCCATGAGATGCGTAAGAGCAAGCCGCCATGCGACGGTCCTTACTCTACCCATGGGCCACGGCGGTAGGCAACCGCCGCTCCTTGAGTGCGGTGGCTCGCCACCGCCTAGCCCAGCCAGCTTGCTGGCGCGTGGCGGGCATCAAGGAGCGGGGGCAGCTTGCCCCCTTCTGCCCATGAGACGCGTAAGAGCAAGCCGCCATGCGACGGTCCTTACTCTACCCATGGGCCACGGCGGTTGGCAACCGCCGCTCCCATGAGTGCGGTGGCTCGCCACCGCCTAGCCCAGCCAGCTTGCTGGCGCGTGGCGGGCGTCAAGGAGCGGGGGCAGCTTGCCCCCTTCTGCCCATGAGACGCGTAAGAGCAAGCCGCCATGCGACGGTCCTTACTCTACCCATGGGCCACGGCGGTTGGCAACCGCCACTCCTTGAGTGCGGTATCCAAGGCGGCGAGCGCGTGATCGAGCTCTGCGGGGGTAGCTACCAGCGGGGGCAGCAGCACGAGGGTGTCGAGGATCGGCCGGGTGAGTAGGCCGTGAGCGCGGGCGGCGAGGCACACGGCTTCGCCGAGGCGCGCGGCGGGCGGGAATTTGGTGCCGTCGGGCTGGCGCAACTCGATGCCGGCGATCATCCCGCACTGGCGCACGGCGTAAATGACCGGGTGGCGGGCTTGAAGGGTGACCAGGCCCGCGCGCAGATGGTCGATTTTGGCCGGCAACATCTCCAAGGTTTTTTCCTGGTGAAAAACCTCGAGGCTGGCCAGCGCCGCAGCGCAGCCGAGCGGATTGGCCGTGAAACTATGGCCATAGTAAAACGCCCGTCCGCCATCGCCGAGAAACGCCGCGTAAATCTCGGCGGTGGTGAGGGTAGCGGCCAGCGGCAGATAGCCGCCGGTGAGCCCCTTGGCGAGGCAAAGGAAATCCGGGACGACGTTTTCCTGCTGGCACGCAAACATGCTGCCAGTGCGGCCAAAGCCGGTCATCACCTCGTCGAGAATCAAATGGATGGCGTGGGTGTCGCACCAGTCGCGCAGCTCGGCGAGCATGCCCACCGGCCACGGTCGCATTTCATTGACCCCTTGGATCAGTGGCTCAATCAGGACGGCGGCTATTTTTTCCGCAGGAAGCAAGCGGAGTTCCGCGAGATTACGGATGCGTTGGACGGGAAATCCCATGCCGCGAAGCCCGTTGGAAAAGCGACCTACGCCACCGAGTGAGGCGGCTCCGAGCGTGTCGCCATGGTAGGCATTCTCAAAGGCGATGAATTGCTCGCGCTGGGGTGCGCCTGTTTGGCGGCGGTATTGTAGAGCCATTTTCAAGGCGCACTCGATCGCTGTGGATCCGTCGTCAG
>WBXD01000135.1 GCA_008932935.1 Verrucomicrobiota bacterium | reverse complement strand
GCGCATTTGCCACGGCGTCGGCGCGAAGCTGATAGTCAATGACGATCTGGCCATGGCGCTGGAAATCGGCGCCGATGGCGTGCATCTCGGCGGTACCGATGGCGATCTGGTTGCGGCTCGCGCCGCGCTGGGCCCGCAGCGCATCCTTGGCGCTTCCTGCTACAACGACATCAGCCGCGCCGAAAGCGCGGCCGCTGCCGGTGTGGACTACATCGCTTTCGGTGCGATGTTCACCTCGACCACGCGACCCGATGCCGTGCCGGCGCCGCTGTCGATATTGCAGGAGGCGAAGCGCTTCGGCCTGCCCATCGCCGCCATCGGCGGCATTAAACTGGGCAACGCCGCCGAGGTGATCAGTGCTGGCGCCGACATGGTGGCAGTAATCGCCGACCTGTTCGACACCATGGACATCACTACACGCGCCGCACACTATCAAGACCTGTACATTTCGCCATGACGACACGTAACGAAGACCTCTTTGCCCGCGCCCAGCGCACCACGCCGGGCGGTGTCAATTCTCCTGTGCGCGCTTTCCGCTCCGTCGGTGGCACGCCGCGCTTCTTCGCGCGCGGCGCTGGCGCCTTTGCCTGGGACGCCGACGGCAAGCGCTATATCGATTACGTCGGTTCCTGGGGCCCGCTGATCCTCGGCCATGCTGATGTTGATGTTGTCAGTGCGGTGCAAACCGCGGCAGCGAACGGCCTTTCATTCGGTGCGCCGACCGAGGGCGAAATCGATCTCGCCGAGCTGCTGGTCAAGCTGGTGCCGAGCATGGAGCTGGTGCGGCTGGTTTCCTCAGGCACTGAAGCGACGATGAGTGCAATCCGCCTCGCCCGTGGTTTCACCGGCCGCGACGCGATCATCAAGTTCGAAGGCTGCTATCACGGCCACGCTGACAGCCTGCTGGTCAAGGCCGGCTCGGGCATGCTGACTTTCGGCAATCCGTCGTCGTCTGGCGTGCCGGCCGATCTGGCGCAGCACACGCTGGTGCTCGACTACAACGATCCGCAGCAGCTGCGTGACGCCTTCGCCACACACGGCGACAAGATCGCCTGCGTCATCGTCGAGCCGGTCGCCGGCAACATGAACCTGATTGCACCGAAGCCCGAATTCCTCAAGGCCATGCGCGAACTCTGCACGCAGCATGGCGCGGTGTTGATCTTCGATGAGGTGATGACGGGCTTCCGTGTTGGCTTGCAATCGGCGCAAGGCCTGTATGGCATCAAGCCCGACCTCTCGACTTTCGGGAAGGTAATAGGAGGAGGTATGCCCTTGGGTGCCTTCGGTGGTCGGCGCGACATCATGGAAAAAATTGCGCCGCTCGGCCCCGTGTATCAAGCGGGTACCTTGTCCGGCAACCCGCTTTCGGTTGCGGCGGGTCTTGCCACGCTGAAGAAAATTCAGGCGCCCGGTTTTTACGAAACGCTGACCCAGCTAACCACCAGTCTGGTCAACGCACTGACGGCTGTTGCCGCAGCGCATAAAGTCAGGTTCTGCGCGCAGTCAGTGGGCGGCATGGTCGGGCTTTACTTCGCGGAGAAGCCGCCCACGTCCTACGCCGAAGTGATGGCCTGCGACAAGGAGGCTTTCAATCGCTTCTATGCCGCCATGCTCGACGCGGGGATCTATTACGCACCCTCCGCCTTCGAGGCCGGCTTCGTCTCTGCCGCCCACAGCGGCGACGACATCGGCCAGACCGTGCTTGCGGCGGAGGCCTGGTTCAGCAAGCAGGCCTAACTGGCGGCCACCGCTTCTACTGTCACCGGTACACCGCTCAGGATCGCATTGCCTGAGGGCACGTCCATCAACCGTTGGTCGACGATCTGGTTGAAGTTCGCACCCGGATGAAGGCGGGCGATATCCAGCTCCACGCCCTCCTTGTCATGGCCCCAACCATGGGGAATTGAAATCACGCCCGGCAGGATGGTGTCGGTGATGGTCACCGGCAGTTCGATGGCGCCGATGTGGGTGGATACGCGAGCGAGTGCGCCGGCGCTCAACTTCAGTCGCGCTGCATCGTCGGGATGGATCAGCGCCGTGCAACGATTCTTGCCTTTCACCAACACATTCAGATTGTGCATCCAGCTGTTGTTGGTGCGCGGATCGCGGCGGCCGATCATCACCATCGAATTGGGTTGCTCATAGTCCGGTAACGCGGCGCGTAATCGATCCATGTCGGCGACGATATAGGCGGGCGCGACATCGATCTTGCGGTCCGGCGTCTTCAACGCCTCATCCACCCGCGGTATCATCGGCCCGAGGTCGAGACCATGCGGGTACTGCTTGATCTTTTCCAGATTGAGCCCGTCAGGGTCAAGGCCGAAGGCATCGCCATTGCGGCCGGTGCGGATCAGCAGATCGTAGATGCGGTCCGGCCCCGGCTCTTCGCCGAGCGCCGTCCGTGCTGTCAGCGGATCAATCGATTGCGCCAGCGGATGCTTGCCATCGGCGATGAATCTTTTCAGCATCGCCTGCAATTGTTTTTCTTCGAAATCCTCCACCGTGATGCCAGCCAGGCGTGCGGCAATTTCGCTTAGCGCCTGCCAATCGTGGCGCTGGTTTTCCTCTAGCGGAAAAATCGGCGCGCTCCATTTCGGCACATTGCGCACCATCAGGTGCACAAAGTACGCCGGGAAATCGGAATGCATCGCGTGCGGTGGACTGGGCAGGATCACATCTGCATGGCGCGTGGTCTCGTTCAGGTAGATGTCGAGCGAGACCATGAAGTCGAGGTTTTCAAATGCCTCGGACAAACCCTGCGAATTGGGATTGGACAATACCGGGTTGCCGGCCATGGTGATGAAGGCGCGAATCTGGCCCTCGCCCGGCGTCATGATTTCTTCAATCAGTGCGCCGTTGGGAAATGTGCCGGCAAACTCCGGCAGGCCGCTGACGCGTGTCTGCCAGCGATTCACCGGCGGAACGTCGCCAACGAAGATATCGTTGAACACCACGTTGGGGATTATGCCGACCGGGAACATCATGCCGCCGGCGCGATCGACGTTGCCGGTCAGCACATTGATCACATCCTGCAACCAGCTCGATACGGTGCCAAAACTCTGCGTGCAGGTGCCGAACCTGCCATACCAGGCAGCGCTATCTGATTTGGCAAACTCACGTGCGAGTTGACGGATCACTTCGGCCGGTACGGTGCAAGCGGCCACCACGCGTTCGGGCGGATATTCAGCGGCCAGTGCGCGCACGGTTTCAATACCGCGGACCTTGCCGTCGAGGTGACGCAGGCGAACCAGGTTTTCGGCAAACAGCACGTTGATAATCGCCAGCAGGAAGTACGGGTCGGTTCCCGGGCGAATCGAAATGTGCTGGTCGGCGATTTCGGCAGTCTCGGTAAAGCGAGGGTCGATCACGATCACCTTGCCGCCGCGTTCACGGATCGCCTTGATGCGCTTGGGCATGCCCGGTGCCGTCATCAAGCTGCCATTCGAGACAACGGGATTGCCGCCCTGAATCACGAAATAGTCGGTGCGGTCGACATCCGGCACCGGCACTGCAGTGCAGTCACCGAACATCAACCCCGATGAAAGGAATTTCGGCGTGGTATCGACGGTACTGGCCGAATAAATGTTCCTGCTGCCGAGGATTTCCAGGAGTGGCGGCGTGTAGTAGAGCAGTCCCACTTTATGGGCGATGGGATTGCCGAAGTAAAAACCTACCGCGTCCGGGCCGTGCTTTTTGCAGATGGCGTTGAGGCGTTCACCGATCAGGTCGAATGCTTCTTCCCAAGTGGCGGCGACAAACTTTCCGTCGCGCTTGATCAAGGGTGTCTTGATCAGGTTCGGGTCATCATGCAGCTCGGTCCATGAGTAGCCCTTTGCACAGATGAAGCCCTTGCTGAATGGATCTTCGTGGTCGCCACGGATGCCGACGAGTTTTTTAGTGCGCGAATCCGCCTCGACCAGCAAGCCGCAATAGGCTTCGCAGATCGGGCACATGCGCGGATGGACGCTGATATCGGTGGAACCCTGCGGAGCAACTTCAGCACGATGGATGACATGATTCATGTTCTCTCTCCTCAACTGATGCTTGCCGGGGTCTGGTTTTGCCCCGAACTATTTAAGTCGTCAGACTATTCCCTCACCAAAGCAGAACAATGGCCCGGCGCGGCCAAAGCCAGCCTGCCGGGACAAAGACGGCTTCAGCCTGCCTTGCTTTCGCTGCCCAGTTTCGACAAGCGCTTGCCCAGTGTCGTGATGCCAACGACGTCGGTCACGCTGGAGTGGCCGACGCGGTCTCCCATCGTCCAGCGATACAGCGTCTGGAACGAGGTGAAGCTGCCGTAAGCGGAATGCCACGGGGCTGCTGCAACGGCGGCACCGAACATTTCCCACTCCCGTCCTTTCGCATCGCGGATGCGAACAATGCGCGACATGCCGAGCATGCCGGCATTCGAGCCAACCACTTCGGCGCTGACCACACCGGTCACTTCGCCATTGACAGCGGCGTAACCGAAACGGAAGGTGGTATAGCGCACGCCGCTCTTGCTCACGTCCAGCGTCATCACCAGGTGGAAGGCGAGGTCGGTGCCGAAGGTCATGTGCATCCACGACACCGGCGAGGCGTTCCATTCCAGGCGCGGGCCCCAGCTGCGGTCGAGGCCATCGACGCAATCGACCTTGTAGGTCTTGCCGTACAAACTCAGCTCGCCGGTGATGTGGCCGATGGTGTCGTAGTGGCCCTGTGCCCAGCCGTCACCGGCACCCAGTGCTTCCTCAGTGTTGGCGAACTTGTCCAGCATCGGGTTCTGGTTCGGATCGAGCGCATCGAAGGGCTGCATGATGCCCTTGACGTTGAGGTCGAAGCTGCACAGCTTCTCGCGCCCTTCGTAGCGGAAATGGTAGTCGCGCGCATTGTTCGAGCCACTGAGGCTCATGCCGTTGGCGAGCGTGAAATCAGAGAGCTTGTCCGGTGCCTTGAGATGCATCGGTGCGTCAGCATAGTCGGCTTCCCACGCATTCAGGCAGACGCCCTTGTGCACATAGACCGACGACAGGATGGCGCCGACATTGGGCCGTACCAGCAGGTAGGCATTGCCACTGATCGATTCTTCCGGCACCGAAAAAATCAGGAAGTAGGTCTCCGCGTAGGTGGGATCGATGGTTGCCTTGTTGTGATAGTCAAGATCCTTGGCGGTAATCATTGGGCTGGGTCCTTGCAGAGTGAATGTGGCGAATAAAAAATCCTGATCCGGCTTTGCGCCGGATCAGGATCATGTTCATTTCTGATCCGGATCGAAATTTACCTTCTTTCCGGATCGGAGGTTCAGGTCAGCGGCTGGAGGCCTCTTCCTGCTCCAGCTTGCTGATTGCGCCGAACGAGAAGTAGCTGAACAACGCCATCCAGAGGAAGAAGCAGTTGAAGCCGACCCAGTAGTTGAAGGCGCCGTTCCACGCAAACGGGCCGTCGAGGAAGTAGGGCATCAGCGTGATCGGCACGAACACGGCCGCGCAGAAGAAGGAGAACCAGGCCAGCCAGCGCGGGAATAGGGGCAGGCTGCGCTTGTCGCGCAGCAGCACCAGGCCGACAGCCGCCATTTGCAGGCTGGTTGCCATGTAGGTGGTATCGAAGAACATCCAGCCGAAGTCATGCAGTTGGCGGATGCCTTCTGCGGTGCGCTCATTGACGCGGAAGGCCGCCGTCAGCCAGCTGACGCCGCCGACCAGCAAAACCACCGTGGTCACTGCGCCGCCCATCTG
>WBXD01000134.1 GCA_008932935.1 Verrucomicrobiota bacterium | reverse complement strand
TCAAGGAGACCTTCGTCGAAGTCTACGATGGCGGCAAGAAAGCCCAAGTACGTGAAACCGCCAATACGTCGGACATGGACGGCGGCGTGGGCGTGGCCTCCACCTTTGCCCTGTTGTTGGCCAAGGAAATGGGCGACAAGGTGCTGTTCGATCAGTTGATGAACCATCTCGAACCGCCGGCCGAGCCCTACATCACCTCGGGCATCCTGCAGTACAAGAAGCCGAGCAATCTGCTGTTCGACGAACTGCTGTTCATGAGCAAGGTGCACGTCGGCTTCGGCACGATCCTGAACATGCCGCTCGCACCGGCACGCCAGTCGGTCGCGACGAAGTAAGGATGCGTTTTACAACGGGTATCGCGGCCACACTGGTGGCCGCAACGCTCTTTGCCACCAGCGGCCGATCAATCGCTGGCGAGCATGATCACCATCACATGGCGCCGGCAGCGCCTGTGCTTGACGATGCGGAAACGCCGCCAATTCGGGTGCCCGATGTCGGCGTGGTGACTCAGGATGGTCGCAAGGTCAGTTTCTATCGCGATCTCGTCAAGGGCCGCGTCGTGGTGGTGAACTTCATCTATACCACCTGCACGGCGATCTGTTCGCCGATGACGGCCAACCTGCATGAGGTGCAGCGCATGCTCGAGCCCGGGTACGCCAGGCGCGCGCACTTCATCTCGATCACCATCGATCCGAAGGTCGACACGCCTGCTGTCCTGAAGACGTTTGCCGACCAGTTCAAGATCGATGGCAACTGGGCTTTCGTCACCGCCAGCCCGAAGAATCTGGCGAAACTGCAAAAGGGCTTTGCCGTCTCGATGGCGCGCAAGGAAGACCACACGCCGCTGGTGCTGATCGGCAACGACAAGACCGGCCAATGGATGCGCAAGCTGGGCATCGCCAACCCAATGGCGATTGCCGAGACGATCCGTCAGACGGCAGGACAGTCCGACGCCTCACCCTGATAGACTTTCCATATTCCCGCACCCAGACGGGGTTTAACCGGAGGTAGTCCGCCATGGCCTTTAAGCCGCTAGATCCGATCGTGCAAACGGTTGTCGACACGTTCAACAGTTGGGGTTCCGAGACGCCAATCGCCACCATCCGCAAGGAATGGGACGAGATTTTTTCGGATGTGGTTCCATCCGTCGGCGCCACGTCGGAAGCGGTGGATATCGGCGGAATCGCCGGCGAATGGATCAGCGCGCCGGAGGCGCAGCGCGATCGCGCAGTGCTTTATCTGCATGGCGGCGGCTACATCATTGGCTCGATCAACTCACATCGTGATGTCTGCGAGCGGCTGTCTCGTTCCGCCAAGGCCCGCGTGCTTGCCATCAACTACCGCCTCGGCCCGGAGCATCCCTTCCCGGCCGGCATCGACGACGCAGTCGCCGCCTATCGCTGGCTGCTGAAGCAGCCGGGCCTGTCGGCAAAGCGTATTGCCATTGCCGGCGACTCGGCCGGTGGCGGCCTCGCCACGTCGACGCTGCTTGCGCTCAAGCAGGCCGGGGAACCGATGCCTGGCTGTGCCACGCTGATGTCGCCCTGGGTCGATCTCGAATTGAGTGGCGACTCGATGGACAGCAAGGGCGAGGACGACCCAATGGTCAAGAAAGCCATGCTTGCCGCCATGACGGCCGCCTATGTGCCGACCGGCGATCTTCGCAATCCCTTGATCTCGCCGCTCACGACCGACCTCACGGGATTGCCGCCACTGATGATCCATGTTGGCATGCGCGAGGTCCTGCTCGACGATTCGGTGCGACTCGCCGCGCGGGCCAAGGCAGCCGGCGTGGACGTCGAATTCAAGGCCTGGGAAGGCCAGGTACATGTGTTCCAGATCTTCGCCAGCGGCGTCAAGGATGGCGATACCTCGCTGCAGGAACTCGGCGCCTTTATCCGCAAGCACATCCCCTAAACCCTCGACAACTTCAATGCGCTACGAAACGCTGACCCACGAGATCGCCGACGGAATCCTGACGCTGACGCTCAACCGGCCGGACAAATTAAACGCATTTTTGCTGCGCATGGGTGAAGAGTTGATCCAGGCCTTCAACGAGGCGAGCGAGAATGACGATGTGCGCGTTATCGTCGTTACCGGCGCGGGGCGCGCCTTCTGCGCCGGCATGGACCTCGCCTCGGTGAACTCGGATCCGGATTCAAAATGCAATGCCTTCGGACAAAACGAGGCGCTGCAACCGACGATGGCCGATCTGGATGAGCGTTTAGAGGACCCGGAAATCATCGCCGGCGTGCGCGATGCCGGCGGCCGAGTCACGCTGGCGATCTTCGAATGCAAGAAGCCGGTGATAGCTGCCGTCAATGGCGCGGCAGTCGGTTTCGGCGCGACCATGACGCTGGCGATGGACATTCGCCTAGCTTCGGACAAGGCGCGCTTCGGTTTCGTCTTCAGCAAGCTGGGTATCGTGCCAGAGGCCTGCTCAAGCTGGTTCCTGCCCAAGATAGTGGGCATTGCCAAGGCGCTGGAGTGGATGTACTCAGCAGAGATTGTTTCTGCCGCAGAAGCGCTTCGCTGCAACCTCGTCAGCGAAGTGCTCAGTCCCGAAGCGCTGCTGCCGCGCGCCTACAGTTTCGCGAAAATGCTGGCCAATGAGCGTTCTCCGGTATCTACGGCGCTGATCCGCCAGATGATGTACCGCAACTCCGCCCTTGCCCATCCGCTTGAAGCGCACAAGGTGGAGTCGCTCGGCATGGCTTATACAACGCGCGTCGAAGGCAAGGAAGGCGTCGCCGCCTTCATCGAAAAGCGGCCGGCGAAATTCACCAGCCGCGCTTCAAGGATGCCGCCGTTTTATCCCTGGTGGAAACGCTGATGCCTCTGGTCCGATAACGTCAAGCAGCCCGGCCGAGCGGGCCCGGGTCAATGCTCATTTGTATTTGGCGAGTTCCAGCTTGCCAATCTGGTTGCGATGAACCTCATCGGGGCCATCGGCGATACGCAAGAGGCGCGCATTCGCGTAGGCAAGCGCAAGGCCGAAGTCATCGGTGATGCCGCCGCCGCCATGTGCCTGGATGGCCCAATCGATAACCTTGCAGGCCATGTTCGGCGCCGCGACCTTGATCATCGCAATCTCCTTCTTCGCCACCTTGTTGCCGACGGTATCCATCATCCACGCCGCCTTCAACACCAGCAATCGTGCCTGATCGAGCATGATGCGCGACTCGGCGATGCGTTCCAGCGTCACCGTCTGTTCCGAAACCGGCTTGCCGAAAGCCACGCGAGTCCTGGTGCGCTTGCACATCGCTTCCAGCGCACGCTCGGCAACACCAATCACGCGCATGCAATGGTGGATGCGCCCGGGTCCGAGCCGGCCCTGCGCAATCTCGAAGCCGCGGCCTTCGCCGAGCAGCATGTTGCCGACCGGGACGCGCACGTTTTCGAACAGGGTTTCACCGGTCACGTCGGGCGCGCCGGCATAACCGAAAATCGGCAACTCGCGCACGACACTGACGCCCGGCGTATCCATCGGCACGACGATCATCGACTGCTGCTCGTGCTTGTTCGGATTGTCGGGGTTGGTCTTGCCCATGAAGATGAAAACCTTGCAGCGCGGATCGGGTGCGCCGGAGGAAAACCATTTGCGACCATTGATCACATAGTGGTCGCCGTCGCGAACAATCGATGCCTGGATATTGGTTGCATCGGACGAAGCCACCGCAGGCTCGGTCATCGCGAAGCAGGAACGGATCTCGCCGGCGAGCAAGGGGTCGAGCCATAGCTTCTGGATCTCCGGGCTGCCGTAGCGCGTCAGCACTTCCATGTTGCCGGTATCGGGCGCGGAACAGTTGAACACTTCCGGCGACCACATGACACGGCCCATGATTTCGCACAATGGTGCGTATTCGAGATTGCTGAGGCCGGCGCCCTTGTCCGAGTGCGGCAGGAACAGGTTCCACAGCCCGGCGGCGCGTGCCTTCGGCTTCAGTTCCTCGATCACTTCGGGCCAGTGGTTACCAGCAGCGAGCTCACGGTGGTAGCGAGCTTCATTCGGGTAGATGTACTCATCCATGAAGTCGCTGACGCGCTTTTGCAGTTCTTTTACCTTGGGCGAAAAATCAAAGTCCACTGTTCATCCTTTCGTTGTTTCTGGCTATTACTGACGGCTCGATCGCCACTTTACCCTGTGGCCGGCAATCGACGCATGCGATGCATCAAGGTTCGACGTACAGGTCGATGATCGGCTCAACGCCGGGCGTCACAAGATAAGACGAAAAATCGACGATGCCCGATCGTCGCAGGACATCCTCGTCAAGGAAGAAATTCGCCGTCAGGCTGCGACTCTCCTGCGTCAGGATGTAATGCGCCGCATCGGCCATGATCTCCGGCTTGCGGCCGCGGTCACCGGCGCCCTGCATGGCAACGTTGAGCGCTGCAGTGGCGATGATGGTGCGCGGCCAGAGCGCATTCACTGCAATGCCCTGTTGGCGAAACTCTTCAGCCAAGCCATAGACCACCATGCTCATGCCGTACTTCGAGACTGTATAGGCCGCATGATTCGCAAACCATTTCGGCTCGATCGAGATCGGCGGCGACAATGTCAGGATGTGTGGATTCTCCGCCTGCTTGAGGTGCGGCAGGCAGGCCTGGGAACAGGCGAAGGTGCCGCGGACGTTGATGTCCATCATCAGGTCGTAGCGCTTCATCGGTGTATCCGGCGTCTTGCTGATGCTGATCGCGCTGGCGTTATTGACCAGGATGTCGATGCCGCCGAACGCCGCCACTGCTTTCGCCACTGCATCGCTGATCTGGTCTTCATTGCGGACATCAACGATCAAGGGCAACGCACGACCACCGGCAGCCTCGATCTCCGCAGCCGCCGTGTGAATGGTGCCTGGCAGACGCGGATCGGGCTCGGCCGTCTTGGCGGCGATAACGATATTGGCGCCATCCCGCGCCGCACGAAGCGCAATAGCCTTGCCAATGCCGCGGCTGGCGCCGGTGATGAAAAGTGTCTTGTTCTTCAGGTTGCTCATTCGAACTCCGTCCCCTGCTCAAAGTGTTGGCGGAAAAGTTGCAGGGAGAAGACTAGTGCCGAAGCGGCTTTCCGGCTTGCGTCAATTGGCTGATTAATCTCAGAAGCACCAGGCCACATTGACCATAACGGCTTAGAGTCATTCCAACATACTGATCATGTATGCTCCAAAAATGAGCTCCAGCACCCAATTGCCCATGTTCGACGCCTCACCCCTGCCACACTACTTTTCTCCGGAGCACGTGCAGTTCCGCGACATGCTGCGCGGCTTCATTGCCAGCGAGATCATCCCCCACATCAATGCATGGGACGAAGCCGGCACCTTTCCGCGCGAGCTGTATCGCAAGGCCGCATCGCTTGGCTTGCTCGGTCTCGGCTATCCCGAGGAATACGGCGGCACACCGGTCGACATCTTCTACCAGATCATCCTCGCCGAAGAGTTCGCCCACAGCGGCAGCGGCGGTATCCAGGCCTCGATCAATTCGCACACCATCGCCATGCCACCCCTGCTGGCGGCGGGCAGTGAGGAACTCAAGCAACGTATCCTGCCACCGGTCATCAGCGGCGAAAAAATTGCTGCACTTGCGGTAACCGAACCTTCCGGCGGCTCCGACGTGGCAGGTCTGCGAACGACGGCGATCCGCGACGGCGACCACTATGTCGTCAATGGCGAAAAGACCTTCATCACCTCCGGCATGCGCGCCGACTACATCACGACCGCAGTGCGTACCAATCCAACCAACAAGGGTGCCGGCGGCGTCTCGATGCTGCTGATCGAAGGCGACACGCCGGGCCTCAGCCG
>WBXD01000133.1 GCA_008932935.1 Verrucomicrobiota bacterium | reverse complement strand
GTGGCATGGGTGAGGCGGTCGAAATAGTCCACGCCGCGGTTGATGGGAATGAAGGCGGCGCGTCCGCTCTCGGAGGCCAGGGAGACGGGGAAAAAGCTGCCCTGGGTGAGCAGATAGGCCTCGCGCAGCCCCGGCGTGAGCGGGTCGCTGGTGAAACTCTGGCCGCCCACCGTGGTGCTGGTGGAGAGGGCCGCGCCGCGGCGGGTGGCCAGCGCCGGGAGCGCGGTGCTGCCGTCCACCTGTGCCTGGCCGGCGAAAATGCTGCCGGCGATGGTGACGTTCTGCCAGGCGCTGCCGTTGGCAAACTGGCCCAGCTCCATGAACGAGGAGGCGGAAATGGCCAGCTGGGAGGGGATTTCATAGATTGAAAGCACGAAGTTGCGGCGCGACAGCACGGCGCCGGTCTGGGCCGCATTTGGCTCGGAGAGGTCCACCGAGAAGCCCCACCAATTGCGCTTGGCCACAAACGGCTGGCCGGGGCTCGCGTAGCCGAAATTGATGTTTGGATAGGTGAGGATGTTGAAATTCGGATAGGTGGTGTAGGGCAGGCCGATTCCGCTTTGTGCCAAGGAGCCATAGACCTTGTTGCTGGAAATGATCGGCCATGTCGCGTCGCTAGTCGCGTCGGTGGCATTGTTGCAGGTTAGCGGCACCGGGTAGCCGCTGCCGAGGCTGCGGTTGATGCCCACCGAGATATAGCCGACGTCGCTGCCCAGCGCTTTAAAGATGGTGTTGGGAGTGGCAAGGGAGGCGTCGCCGGAATTGGCCACTTGCGGGACATTCAGCGCGGTAAGCAGCGGACTGGAAATGGACTGGCGGGAATTGGCTAGGTCGAGAGCTTCGGTGAAGATATTCTGCCAGCGCAGCGGATCGCTGACGGTGTTGCTGGAATTCGACTGGCTCTGCATCGCGCGGATTGCCCGGTTGGGAGTGATGGCAACGATGGCGCGCAGGATGGCTTCTTCCTTTTCACCGTAATCCACTTGGAGTTGCACGGTGGTTTGGGCCGCGAGCGAGGCGCTGGCCCGCTTGTAGGCAAACACCATCAGCAGTGTCAGCAAGGCGCCCATGGTGAGCACTAACAAAAATGAGACATAGCCGGATGGTCGGTGTTGGCAGGCGGAGGTTTTCATTGGGTCATGGCGCCGGAATAGGTGATGAGTTCCCCGTTGGGACCGGCCAGGGTCATGCGCAGGATCCCTTGATCAACCCAGAACGAGACATTACTGGGCTTTTTGGTGATGTACCATTGCGGGGCACCCAGCACGCCGCTGAGCGGCACCACGTAATAGTAAAGAGCCAAGCCGCTGCTGCGGTTCTCAAACGACAATATCGCCGCCCGCACCACTCCGTCGGGCTGGCGAAAGTTCAACACCAGCACTGGCGAGGCGGCTGAGCGCGGATTGGTGCCGGCCAAGGCGTCGGCCACCGAAGCATGCAGACGGAAGCGCTCGGCTTTGCCCACCAGTTTGCTCACATGCATGCTGATGAGCGGCGCCTCCTCGGTTAGGAAACTTTGCGCCTTGTAGATCTGCAGAAACGCCAATTGTTGGTTGAAAAGGGCTAGGCTCATCCCACTGACCGCCATCCCCAGCATGACCGCCAGCGTCAGCTCTATCAGGGTAAAACCGCGGAGTGCGGCTCGATGGTGGCGCCTCATTGCGAATATCCAGGGTGGATTTGAACGATCGGTTGGATGAACCACGGATTTCACGGATGGAACGGATTGAAATGCAGAGAAAAGCCCAACCCGAAAATCCATAAAATCCGTGTAATCCGTGGTTTCAGCAACGGATTGCGGGGACTGACCTGCGGGGCTAGGGTTCATTGCGAGCGGATGATAGTGCGGGATTTAGCATAATTGCGCCCACCTATCTGGTAGGTTAACACGCTTTGAAATTTCCATACTTTCATGCTGGCTGGATTGGTGGCCGAGGTGCCGCTGCCGCTGTCGATGGGCAAATTGTTGGTATCGGGGAAGCGGGTCCGCAGCACGCTGCCCGTTACCGGGACGCCGCCGGTGAGCCGCCCGAGTTCGACGCTGCTGCTGCTGGTCGTCGGATAGGCCGGCCACGGCGAGGTGGCGGAGGTTAGCGTAGCGAAGGGCAGGCGCTCGGCATAGGCCCGCTCGTAGGTCACGTAGGCATCCGAGAGCCCCTGCTGCAGTGCCCACTGGCGCGGTTGGAGGATATTGAGCGCAAGTTTCAACATCACCAAGCCAATGAGCGTGAGAATCGACAGCGAGAGGGTGGCCTCCACCAACATAAATCCGCAACGCCGCTTTCCGGCCTTGCAGCACGCCGAGGCCTGCGGCACCCTAGGCCTATGACTGGACCGTTTCGCGCTTGGGCATGCTGTGCCGCTTTCCTGCTGCTGGGTGCTGGCCAGGTGAGCGCCCAAGCGTTGCTGGAGCCGCCGTTCGGGCTGCACTGGGGCGAGGCACCGGAAAAATTGTTGGGCTGGGCGAGTCGTCACGCGTTGGACGTTACCATAGCGCTGCCAAGCGCACAGGCGGGGTTGCGCATCATCAAGATTCAGCCGCGCAAGGGCTTGTTGCCGGGGAGCCAGGCGGCGGCGCTGGAGGGACGTTTTCTCGGCGGCAGGCTCTACGAATTGACGGTGCACTACTTTGATCCGGAAGCCACCGCCGATACCATGGCGGCGCGCTTTGAGGTGCTGCGCAAGCAACTCGGCGTGCAGCACGGAGCGTTTGCCGCCGACCAACAACAACGGACGGTGGAGGACAAATTTGCAACCAAGACGTTGGCGTTTCATCGGGAACCTGTGAAGGGGTTGTTCGTGCTGCTGGCGCTCACCGAGGTGGAGGACTTGCTGCGGCAATCCAGAGAGGCACGGTTCTCACTAATTTATCGCAACGAAAATTTCAAGAATGAAATGCAAAAAGCGTTCGACGACGAGCCAACCCCTTGATTCATTCGGCCGTGGAAAAGTTGGTGTTCACGGTGACAATCCTTTGAATATCAAAACTGACATAGGCCAGCCGATCCGTGCCAAACGGCGTTACGGTTAGCAGTTCCATGGTCCAGTGGCCATCATCAGGAAACACGGAGTCGTAGTTTTGTACCGTCAGCACCCGGCTTTGCGGCACGCTGTCGCTAGTGACCAAGGCGGAGCCAGGCACCACGGCGCCGAGCGTTCCGAGTGCCGGATTGCCCTTATAGACTTGCGCATAAGTGGTTGAATTGGGGTACAGGTCGTTGAGCGTCAGGGTGAGTAGCGGCATGGTAAAGCGAATCAACATCCCTTGGGTGATGCCGGCTATCGAGGCGTCGGCCACCGGCCAGATTTGAATGAACTGGGAGGCCAACTGGGACGCCGGCGCTTGATAGTCCACCAGCGAAAACACCGAAAAGCGCTCCTCACCGCGAACTTTCGTCCGCACCGCTCCCGGCACCGCGTTCACGGTGTAGGTCAGGGTCTGCAAGCCGTTGGTGGCGATCGATGCCTGGGTCAGCAAGCTGGCCTGCGTGCGATCCAAGTTCACGCCTGTGCCACCGCTGCCATAAGATTGCACATAATGCATCAGGGTGACACTCTTGGAGGCGGCCGGATCCGTCGCCCCATTGAGTAACCCTGCCATGCTGACATCGACATAGAACGGGCGATCGGCCCGCGTCCTCGGAATGGTCGAGTAGGGATCTTCCGAGCGGACCACCAAAGTAGCCTGGGGCACATAGGCACCGACGTACCTGGTGTCCAACAGATAACTCGTGAGCGGCGAGGACATGACGGTCCACAATTCAAAGCGCGCGCCCCCCGGATTAATCGCCAGCGCCGACAATTGGGAGCCGGTGGCTGCCACCGTTGCATCCCATTGGACTGCTGAGGGCAGCTGGACTTGGCGGATGAAGTTAGTATAAGTCGCGGTTTGGGCTGGGGCCAGCGCACAAGTGGCCAGAAGCACGGGAATGAGGCGCTGCGAAATGGCATTCATGGTTTGATAGGTTCGGTTGATTTTGTGGAGGGCGGAGCTTGGGGGGCGAGCAACGAAATCGGCCCTCCCTGATAGGTCGCCACCACCAGATTGTGGCTTTTGGCGAGCAGTTTGCGGCTATCCTCGGCAATCAGTTCTTTGCCCTCGGCTTGCACGCGGCTGATCTCGACGGTGGTGATCCAGCCGCGGTTGGCGGCGAAAAAATCCGCCCAGCCGACGATGTGCGCGGCCGGGGTGATTTTCAAGCGTTGGGCGTAAGCCTCGGGGATGTGCAGGATCGCGTGTTTGGGCACGAGCGTGGCGATGCCATCGAAACATAGAAGATCCGACTGGCTGAGCAAATCTTGTGGGTGATTGAGCGTGGCAGGATCCACGGCCTGGGTCACAGGCAGTTGTTTCATCGGATCCAATTGCCTGGCCATGCGCTGGGCCAACACCAGTTGCTCTTCGGTCACCGCGTCGCGCATGACGGGTTGCTCGGCGGTTGCCCGAGCGGACATGGCGGTAAGTGCCACCATGCCCAAGCATCCTAAAAGTGTCGTGGTTTGCATGGGATCAGGGGGTGCGGAAGGTGAGGAGAAGCACGAGATCTTGAAAATCGTAGCCGGGATTGGTTTTGTCGGTATGCGTCAGTTCCATGAAAACCACCACATCCATCGGGCCGATGCGCACTTTGTTCGACGCATCCAGATAGGGTTTGAGAAAGGTTTCTAGGGACGGGGCGTTGTAAGCCGGAATGTAGCTGGGACAAGCATCACCACTGACCAAAGTTTGCACATTGCTGCCGTTGGTGGAGTTGAAGAAGGTGAACCAGGAACCATTGTAGTAATATTGGCCGCCGAAATTCATGGCCTGACCCGAGGTCACGTTGAGGGTCTTGATAATTCCTTGGGTCTGGACGATCGAGTCGGTTTGCTTGCCGTCAAAGATGGTCGTCCAGCTTGACGAGCCGTTGTAGCGGATTTTGCCGGCGGTCTCGATGTAGTTGATCGTGCCATTGGAGTTTTGGGTGGTCACACCGGCCCCGAGGATTCGGATATCGCAGATGAGGTTTTGAGTGGGCGTGACCGTGGCCCCGACCGCACCCGTGACTCCTGTCCCATTGGTGATAGTGAGGAATGTCTTAACCACCGAGGGATAACTGATGTTCCACGTCAGCGTCGGTTTGCTGCCGGTTTGCACCTCCGTCGGGTAGGCGGTCAGCGATCCGGTGGGAATGGATGGAATCGTCGAATTCGCGGCGGCGGCGCGGGTTGGGACGAAGCTGCTCAGGGCGAGGACGGCCGCGGCGGCGGCAAAATGTTTGGATTTCATGATGGTTGTTGGGGTTGGTTGGTTGCGGGCTGGAATGATCTATCGGAGGAAAGCGGCTTAGGGCGCGTGCAGCCAGGGGCCTGGTGGCACTTCGCGGTCCTCGGCGAAGCGCCACTCGACGCTCGCGCCGCTGCGGAGGTGGAGGAAATCGCGCACGGCGGGGCTGAGGTCGATGCCGGCGTTGCTATTGCGGTTAGGCAAGGGGTCGGCGTTGCCGAAGACATACTGCCAGTGGTCCACCTCGAAGGGACCGACGTCTTCCCACTGCGCATAACAGACGCGCCCCTGGTGGTGGATGGCCAGCCAGCGGTCCTTGCACACCGAGATGCCGGCTCCGCGATAGCTTTGCCAAAACCACGGAATCACCTCGCTCGCCTCGGGTCGGTGGACCCCACCCATCGTCACGTCGTTGTACGGCAGGGCCACGTAAAACGGGTTGAGCAAGGGCGTGAAGCGTGCCGGTTGATACCCGGCACGTTGGTCGGGATCGTCGTAGCCGCCGAAATTCGCCACCCAGTTCGGATCCCACGCGCTGCGG
>WBXD01000132.1 GCA_008932935.1 Verrucomicrobiota bacterium | reverse complement strand
TTGCTCCGGGTTGGCGATGGCCCGCAGGTGGTTCACAATGTCCCGCATGCGTGTGACATCGGCTTCGACGTCATCGACGATTTCCATCGCACCACATTGTTCTAACTCCTCAGCTTTGAGTTTGCGCAACACGGCGAGGTTGGTGCCGAGGCAACTGAGCGGCTGGCTGAGCTGATGGATGATGCCCGCGCTGATTTCGCTGACCATGGCGAGGGGCATGGCATGGAGCAATTCGGCGCGCAAGGCATCCATCTTGCCTTCCGCCGCTCTGACCTCGGTATCGTCGATCACCGACGATTGGTAACCGATTATTTTACCATTGTTGTTAAGCAGGACGGTGGCCAAGCCATGCGCTAGGAAGGTGGAACCATCACTCCTCCAAGCGGTGTATTCGCCCTCCCAAAAATTCCCCGCCTCGAGGGTCGCTAGGATGGCCGCCGCCTCGGTGCAATTTTGAAAAAAATGCGCTATCGGCTTGCCAACCACGTCCGCCTCGCCGGCCGCCCCCCAGAGCCGTAGGAACATGGCGTTGACCTCGGTGATGATGCCCTGAGAATTGGCGATGCTGTTGGCGGTGAGGGCAGCGTCGAAAGCCTGGTTTTTCATCTGCAGCGACTCCTCTAGGGTGCGACTGCCACGCAAGCGTCCCTCGACTGGCTCCGCCACGACCTGCACGGATGGAGTGGCCGTGTGGCCTGAATCAATCGGGTAGCGTCGTACAATCATACGTCAGATTGACCGAAATCTGCCGCATGTCAAAAATATAATTAGATGATGATTAGAATGGTAGTCACTTGCCGATACAGAAACGGCTGAAAATCTCTCCCAACAAATCCTCGGTATCGAGCCGGCCGGCAATTTCGCCGAGCGCATCGAGGGCATCGCGGAGGTCGATGGCGGCAAGTTCGGGGTCGGTGGATGGGTTTTCTAACAAAGACAGTGCGGCGAGCAAGGCATGGCGGGCGGTTTGCAGGCACGCCTGATGGCGGGTGTTGATGGCGATGGCGTGATCGCCCCACTCGGCCTCGTTGAAATGCAGGGCGTCGCGGATGGCTAACGAAAGTTCCGCGAACCCGGAGTCGTGGGCACAAGATAGACGCAGTGCCGCCACACCGTGCCACGACGCGTGTTCGCCCAAATCGCTCTTGTTGAGTAGTAGCAGGTGGGTGGCGGCGGTGACGGGCAATGCCATGGCAGGCGGCCGCGGCAGACTGGCGTCGGCCACTTCCAACAATAAATCTGCGGTCTCGAGTTGGCGCTCGGTGCGTTGGATGCCGGCGGCTTCGAGGCGGTCGGCGGTGTGGCGCAGGCCGGCGGTATCGACGAGGCGCAGCGGGATACCGTGGAGGCTGATGCATTCTTCGATGGTGTCGCGGGTGGTGCCTGGCAGCTCGCTGACGATGGCGCGCTCGAAGCCGAGCAGGCAGTTGAGCAGGCTGGATTTTCCGACGTTTGGCGGGCCGAAGATGACGGTGCGGGCGCCGTCGCGCAAGACGCGGCCTTGGTCGGCGGTGGCGAGCAAGGCATCGATGGTGGCGATGACCGAGGTGACGCCGCCGCGGAGGTTGGCACCGGTATCGGGCTGAATATCCTCGTCGGGGAAGTCGATCCAAGCTTCGAGATGGGCGAGGGTGCCGAGGATCGAATCGCGGGCCGCGGTGGTGCGGCGGCCGAGGGTTCCTTCGAGTTGGCTGCGGGCCGCACGCATGGCGAGGCGGGTTTGCGCGGCAATGAGGTCCATCACTCCTTCAGCTTGAGTTAAATCCAATTTGCCATTGAGAAACGCCCGTTGGGTAAATTCGCCGGGGCCAGCGGGCAGCGCGCCACAGGCGAGCAGGCGGGCCAGCACTTCGCGGGTCACCAGCATTCCGCCGTGGCCGCTGAACTCGACGCAGTCCTCGCCGGTGTAGCTGTTAGGCGCGCGAAAAACCACCATCAAGCCGTCGTCCAGCACCTCGCCTGCCGCATCCAAGATCCGGCAATACTGCGAGCTGCGCAGTGCCATGCCTGACGCCCGGCCGCCGCTGGCTAGATCGGCTACAGCAAGTGCTGCGGGCCCTGACAGCCGCACCAAGGAAACCGCGCCGACGCCGGGCGGAGTGGCGAGGGCGGCGATGGTGGGGGTAGGCGGGCTGGGGTGGGGGTGCATGCTGGGTGTTAGACGGTGGGGCTTGCCAAGACGGTTCGCTTAAACAGGGAAAGGAGGGAATGAACCACGGATTTTACGGATAATAAAAGAGTTTTGACTATCATGGCATTCACCTGGAGGCAGAGCTGTGGATTTAATCCTAGTTCCAGCAGGCATCATCACCAATTGCCTTTGCGATCCTTTGCGTCCTTTGCGATCCTTTACGATCCTTTACGATCCTTTGCGGCTCTGCGGTAAATCTGCAAGTTAGTCAGGCGGGGGCGCTGGCGAGCACCGCGTCTAACACGGCGAGGCAGCGGGCGTTGTGAGCGGGCGTGCCGATGGAGATGCGCACCCAGCCGGGTAGTTTGTAGCCGCGCATGGCCCGCACGATCACCCCTTGCTGGAGCATTTCTCGGAACACCCGGTCGCCGTCACCCACCTCAATAAGCAGGAAATTGGCCACGCTCGGCACGTAGTGGATAGAGCGGGCATCGAGCGCCTTCTGATAGAACGCGAGCCCCTCGCGGTTCACGGCACGGGTGCGTTCGATGTGGTCGGTGTCGGCGAGCGCGGCGAGTGCGCCGGCCTGGCCGATGGCATTGACGTTGAACGGCTGGCGGGCGCGTTGTAGCAAGGCGGCGAGGGGCTTGGAGGCGAGACCGTAGCCGACGCGCAAGGCGGCGAGGCCGTGGATTTTCGAGCAGGTGCGCAACACGCAGATATTGCGGCCTTCGCGGACAAACTTCAAGGTGTCCAGTGGCACGTCGAGAAATTCGAAATACGCCTCGTCAAACACCACCACCACATGTTCGGGCACCCGTTCCATGAAGCGGTCGATGGCCGCTTGGCCGACCATCGTGCCGGTCGGATTGTTCGGATTGGCGATGAACAACAAGCGGGTGCGCGGCGTAATGGCGTCGGCCATTGCCTCCAAATCGTGAATAAAGCCCGGGTCGGGCACTTCCACATAGGTCGCCCCGAACAGTGTCGCCATGAGCTTGTACACCACGAAGGCGTGCTCCGCGGCGATCAATTCCGCGTCTCGGTTGAGAAATACGTGGCACAGCATCTCGATGATCTCGTTGGATCCGTTGCCCAGCACCACATGCTCCAGCTCCAAATCGAGCGCTTCGGCAATCGCGTGGCGCAGCCGGTAGCCCGCTCCGTCCGGGTAAATGTGCGCCTCGTCGAGCGCCGCAGCCATCGCCAGTTTCGCCTTGGGCGAGGGGCCCAGCGGGTTTTCGTTGGATGCCACCTTGACGATATCGGCGGGATTGAGGCCCAATTCGCGGGCGGTTTCGTCGATCGGCTTTCCCGGCTCGTAAGCCACGAGATCGCATACAAAGCGGTTGGCGTATTGGTCAATGGTCATGTCCGCAGCTACCCTAGCTGCCGCCTCCCAAGTGTCAATGCCCGCTGATACGGCTGCCTGTTGCACTTCTGGAGATGCTGTGGCTCGCCACCGCTTGGTCCAGCCAGCAAGCTGGCGTGGCTAGGCGGCAGCAAGCTGCCGCACTCACTGGCAGCGTGACACATGGTAAGTGACGTTGCGGGGTCTAACGCTGGCACTGCGGGCACCAGTAGGTGGCGCGTTGGCCTAACACCTCATGCCGGACCGCCGCGCCACAGTCGTGGCAGGGCGCGTCTTTGCGGCCATAAACGTGCAGGCTTTGACTGAAGTATCCAGGCTTGCCGTCGGAGCGGAGGAAATCCCGCAGGGTGGTGCCGCCGGCGGCGATCGCTTCGGTTAGCACGGCGCGGATAGCCACCACCAATTTTGCCGCCCGCACCAGCGACAGGCGCCGCACGGCGGTGTGCGGCCGGATGCCGGCGCGGAACAAGGCTTCCGAGGCGTAGATGTTGCCCACGCCCACCACCACATGGCTGTCCATGATGACGAGTTTGATCGCCGCTGAGCGTTTCGCGCAGGCATTTTTCAAATGGTCGGCGCTGAAATTTTCTTCTAACGGTTCCGGGCCGAGGTCCCGCAACAAGGGGTGCGTCAACGCCTCGCCTGCCGCTAGATGCAGCACCAGGCCGAAGCGCCGCGGATCGTGAAATCGCAGTTGCAGACGCGGGCCCAGCGCGATGGCCAGGTGATCGTGCTTTTTCCACTCCTCGTTAGGTGGGACGATCCGCAGGTTGCCGGACATTCCCAGATGCATCAGCACGCTGCTGCCATCCGCGATATCTAGCAAAAGATACTTTGCCCGCCGCCGCACGCCGGTGATTTTCTGCCCGGCGATATCGCCGAGGCTTGCCGATACTTCCTGCCGCAAGTCGGTCCGCCGCACGATCACCTCGCTCACTCGTGCCCCGCTCACGTGCGTTTCGATTCCGCGGCGGGTGGTTTCCACTTCTGGTAGTTCTGGCATGATTCTTGGGAGTGATTGGGCGGGCTCGCTCTCGCCGCGAAGCATTGGCGCGTAAAGTGCCTTTGTCTAGTGGCTTCGCCTCAGGCCCAAGACTTGAAGACCCAAGAGAAGAAAACTTGGCCTAGCGACACCATCGTTGGTTTTTCAAGGGCTCTAGGAGCTGCACGGTTTCCTTGCTTGAACTTTTTTGGTACTGAGCATTACCGTGCTGGCCATGCGAGCGACGCCCATCAGCAAAGACCGGGGAGTGACCAGGCCAATATGATCCAAGCCCATTCCATGCCCGTGCGACAGGCGTTCATCCTTGGTGCCGGCTTGGGTACGCGCTTGCGGCCGCTGACGCTACGGCTGCCCAAGCCGTTGGTGCCGTTGTTTCACCGGCCGCTGGCCGATTGGGCGCTGGCCGCCTGCGCCGCGGCGGGCATCCAGCGCTTTGCGATCAACACCCACCATCTGCCGGACGCCTGGGCGGATTTCGGGAATGCCGCCGATGGCCCGCCGCACCCGCCCGTCGGGGCCAACGGCGTGCCCACGCACGCACGGAGCTGGCAGGGCCGCGAACTCACCCTGTTTCATGAGCCGGAATTGTTGGAAACGGGTGGCGGCCTGAAAAACATCGCCCGCTGGATCGGCGACGAGTCGGTCTTAGTCCACAACGGCGACATTTTCTCAACCATGCCCTTGGCGCGTTTGATCGCCGCGCATGAAGCGTCCGGCTTGCCGGTCACACTCGCCATTCGCTCTAACGGAGAGGCCAAACACCTCGCGCTGGATGCCTCCGGCAGTCGTTGCACCGACATTCGCGGGCGCTTGGGGCGAGGGGAGGGGACGCATGTGTTCAGCGGTATCTATTGTGTGAGCCCGGTGTTTCTCGACCTCCTGCCAGCCGACGAAAAAGCCTCGGTGATCCCGGCATTCCTGCAACTCGCCGCGGCTGGCCTCCTCGGCACCATCATTCTCGACGACGCCATCTGGCTGGATCTCGGCGACCGCAACTCCTACCTCCAGGCGCATCGCCAATTGCAGTTAGCCCCGGCGCTGCATCCCGATGCCATCATCGAAGCGGGGGCCCGCATCGAGCGCTCGGTGGTCGGCCCCGGGGCGCGCGTGTGTTCCGGCGCAAGGCTGCGCGATTCGGTCATCTGGCCGGGTTGCCAGGTGGCCGGCGATGCGGTGCTGGACGCTTGCGTGGTCTTTTCCAACACCCAAGCAAGCGGCACCCACTGCGCTGAGGACCTCTGATGCACCGGCCATCTGCGGTTTTCGTGATGGTTGCGGCATTTTGATGGGTTTAGACAAAAATTGTATGATTTTGCAATCTCCCGCTTGCCACGGGC
>WBXD01000131.1 GCA_008932935.1 Verrucomicrobiota bacterium | reverse complement strand
CGCGCCGTCATCGAGCAGGAGCTGGTGGTAATTGCTCAATTCAAAGTGGACCAATTGGAGCACTACCGCAGGATGCGGCTGGCGGATGGCCAGGTGTTTTTCCACAACCCCGCCTTCGCCGCCCTGGCCCGGCGCGTGCTCGAAACGCCTGCCGATGCCGACGCCTGCCGCGATCTCCAAACCTGGCTCGGCAAATACCAGTCCTCCTATCAATACAACCGGGTTTTCCTGCTCGACTCCCAAGGTGCCACCCGGATGGCGGTGCCCAGGGCGGCGGAACCGGTGGCGGCGCTCATTTCGCAGCAAGCGCCAGCAATCCTGCGTGCGGACCGGGTGGTGTGGCAGGATTTCTATCGCAACGAAGGCTACCGGGATGTCTATCTGGCCGTCATGGTGCCCATTTGCGACGAGTCGCAGCCGGCCCGCCCGCCGCTGGGCCTGCTGGTGTTGCGCATCGACCCGGACGTCTATCTGAATCCGCTGATCCAACGCTGGCCCAAGTCCAGCCCGACGGCAGAGACGGTGCTGCTGCGCCGGGACGGCAACGAGGCGCTGTGTCTGAACAACCTGCGGCTCCGGCCGGATGCCGCCCTGAACTTGCGAATTCCTTTGCAGCGGCTTGAAAACCCCTCCGTCCAAGCCGTCTTGGGGCATACCGGTTTTTTCCGCGGCAAGGACTATCGCGGCGTACCGGTACTCAGCGCCGTTTTACCGGTGCCAGACTCGCCCTGGTGGCTGGTGACCAAGGTGAACACTGCCGAGGCGGAAGCGCCGATGCACCGGCAATTCTGGCAGGTGGTCGGGGTGGTCGGCATCCTGCTTTTCAGCGTGACGGGCGGGGTTGGGTTGGTCTGGTGGCAGCAGTTGGACCGGTACCACCTGGAACGGATGGTGGTGGCCGAGGCACTGCAAACCAGCGAGGGGCGGTTCCGGCAATTGTTCGAGACCAACGCCACGCCGATTGCTTTTTGGAACACGGCGGGCTTGTTCACTGACGCCAACGACGCCTGGTGCAAAGTGATCGCCATGGACCCCGTGCAAGTCCGGGCGGGCAAGGTGAGTTGGAAAACTATCACGCCGCCGGAGATGCAGGCACGCGACCTCGCCGCCATCCGTGAGATCCAGGCAGTGGGGCAGTGCCAGCCCTATGAGAAGGATTTCATTCGCCCCGACGGTTCGCGGGTGACCGTGTTGCTGATGGGCGGAGCGATGCTGGTGGGTTCCCCCACCGAAGGCGTCGCGTTCGCGGTGGATCTCACCGAGCGCAAGCAGGCCGAGGCGGCGCTGCGGGCGGCCTTGGCCGAGAAGGTCGTCCTGCTCAAGGAGATTCATCACCGGGTGAAAAACAACCTGCAAATCATCAGCAGCCTGATGCACCTTCAGTCCAGCCGGATTGCCAGCGCCGAAGCCAAGGCGGTGTTGCTGGAAATGCAGGACCGGGTGCGTTCCATGGCCTTGATTCACGAGCACCTCTACCGCTCCGACAACCTCGCCGCAGTGGACCTCGCCCCATATCTCAGGAGCCTGTGTACCCAGTTGGTCCGCAGCGCGGCGGCCACCTCCGGCAGCATCCACCTCCAAATGGACCTCGCCCCCGTCCAGCTGGAAATCGACAAGGCCATCCCTTGCGGACTGCTCGTCAACGAGTTGGTCACCAACGCGATCAAATATGCCTTCCCGCTAGGCCGCCATGGCGTGCTGCGCGTCGATCTCCAGCTGCTCGATGGTACCCCCGGCTGGTGCCTGCGCGTGGCCGACGACGGCGTCGGCTTGCCCACGGACTTCGACCTGCAGAAACTCATCTCGCTGGGGCTCAAAGTGGTTGCCGACTTAGCCCATCAGCTCGGCGGGCGGCTGAGCATCGGCAGCGGGCCGGGTGCGGTGTTTGAGGTGGAATTCCACGGCGACGGCGGCTCCGCCACCACCGGTTGATCCCGACCCACTTGAAGATTTACCGCAAGAGATTCAGAAGGCTTATCCAACCAAACCGGCGTGAGCCGCGAGGCGACGCTGGCGCCGATCGAATGTTAGAAATACGGTGGCGGCGATTTGCACGGCGCATGCGACGTGGAACATGTCCATGGTTTTTCAAAATGAATACCAGATTCGTGGCCACGGATAATTTCCCTGTCCCTTAATGTAAGGCGTCCTGGATCTGGCTGTGGATGATGCGGGTGATTTCCAGGGCCACGCCGAGCGCGGCGGTGCCTTGCTGGCCGCTGACGGCGGGGGCGACGCCCGCGGCGACGCTAGCGACAAAGGCTTCGAGTTCGAGGCGCAGCGGTTCGCCGGGCTCCACCGCCACCGCTTCCCGCTTGATTTCCATGCCCTCTTTCCAGTGGATGTGGCCGGATTGCTCCTGATAGTCGAGCGACAGGTAACAATCGTGCTGGAACACGCGCAATTTGCGCAGGCGCTCCGGGCTGATGCGGCTGGCGGTGACGTTGGCGACGCAGCCGTTGTCGAAGCGCAGGCGGGCGTTGGCGATGTCCTCCTGGGCGGTGAGCACAGCCACGCCCACGGCGTCGATGCTGGCGATGGGGGAGCGGACGAGGTGGAGGATGATTTCGAGGTCGTGGATCATCAAATCGAGGACCACACCGATATCGACGGAGCGGTTGGGGAAGGGTGAGAGTCGGTGGGCCTCGATGAAGCGGGGATGGGAGAGTTTTTTCTCCAGCTCGCGGAGCACCGGGTTGAAGCGCTCGATGTGGCCGATTTGCAGCACCCGGCCGCAGCGTTGGGACGTTTCCACCATCACCTGCGCATCGGCCACGCTCGGGGCGATGGGTTTTTCCATCAACACATGTACGCCCAGTTCCATCAGGCGGCAGCCCACTTCGCGGTGCGCCACGGTGGGCACCGCCACACTCGCCACATCGCACAGTTGCGCGAGGGCCTCCAAACTCGTCACTGCTTGCGCTCCAAACTCAGCGGCCACCGCCGCCGCCCGCCCCGCATCGGCATCATAGACGGCGGTGAGCACCGCGTTATCCAACAACGAATACACCCTGGCGTGGTTGCGGCCCATGGCCCCCGCCCCCGCAACTCCGGCTCGAATAGTCTGCATGCCCCGAGGTTAGGGCGGCGGCAACTGGCCCGGCAAGCCCGCGCTGCAATTACTTCCAGGAAATCGCGTCGTCCGAACCGGCGTAAGGCGGGATTTTTTTACCCCGGCTCTCTTCGCCACCCTTTTTGCCATCCTTGCCGTAACTCCAGATCACGAAGGATTGGTCGCGCGGTTCGGTGTCCGAATACACAGCCAGACCTTTAGTGTCCATGTGCGAATCGTTTTTGCCGGGGTTGGTGGTGTTCTTTTCCACCAGCACGGCGTCGGTATTGGTGGATTTGAAGGCGTTGATGGCAATCATCCACTGGCGGCCCCATGGATCGTTGAGCTCCCCATCGGGAGTGACGCCGTTGTTTTTCTGCCCGGCAAGTTTGAAGATCATATACACCTGTTCCTTGGGATTGATGTCCTTCACATCGTACTCGATCGGGTGATATGGCAGGTTGTCACCCATGCCGCCGAGCACAGCCACCACGATGCCAGTGGAAAACTCGCCGTTCACCTCGCCATACACCGTGTCCTGGCCTGCGGCACGCTGGTCATGTGGCAGCAGCGCGGTATTGTTGTCGATCTCGAACGATTTCAGCCCGAGCGTCAAATCGCGGATCTGCGCCAGGGCCTGCACATGTTTGCCCTTCTCGAGGATTCTGGGCATGCCAACCATCGCCATGGTCGCCAGCACACCTACGATGGTGATGACCACTAATAATTCGACCAAGGTAAAGCCGCGCGGCCGGCGCGGGCAGGATTGCAGATGGGCTTGCATGCCACGGATTTTAGAGTGGTCTGCCGCGCTTGTCCACCCATCGCTGTGGAAATCTGACATTGGGGCTTGCCACGGGGAAGCGGAAACGCTTGCATGGAGGGCTGTAGCCAGCGCCGCTGCCTGCGACTCATCCCCGCGCCGTGCGACTCTGGTGCCTTGAAGCGTTACCCGTCCGCTTCGCCAATTTCTAACAAACAATTTCCATATGAGCCAACCCGAGGTCAATGATTTAGCGAGTCCGCATGCCGCTGCTCACACTGCACACCCGCACCCGGTGGCCAAACCGGCCAAGCCTCCCCGCCCGGTGCCCTCGCAAATCGTGTTTTACAGTTATCCGAAATTCCTCTACACGTGGCCGGTGATTTTGCTGGCGCTGGTGTTGCCGCAGTTCGGCGAGCATCTGCTCAACCCGCAACTCGAAGGCTGGATCTTCGTGATCACACTGCTGACGGTGCTCATGGCCATGGGCTTTGACCTCAGTCGCAATCTAACCATCACGTGGGGGGTCGCTCTCCTCGCCAGTGTGTTTTGTCTGCTGTGGCTCAAGGACGCCAAGAACGTGGTGGTGTTCAGTCAGATCGGCCACCATCTCGCATCCAAAAATCCACTCATCTCCCACGACTGGCTAGATCTGTTCGGGTTGTTCGGCGGCCTTCTCTATCTGATCATGTACATCGACGTGCACGTCAACCAGCGCTGGCGCATCAGTCACAACGAGATCGAACACTTCGCCATGCTCAGCAAGGACGACTCGCTGGGCCGCGGTGCCAAGCGCTTCATCACCAGCTATCCGGATTTCCTCGAACTGCTGCTGTGCGGCGCCGGCACCATTCAAATCTACAGCGCCCAGGGCGGCATCCTGCTGCGCAGCATCCCCAATGTGCCCTGGTTGTTTTTTCGCAGCAAGCGCATCAGCCAGATCCTGGAGAGCACCGAGGTGTCCGCTGCCAGCGGCGAAGAGGACGTCGATTTGCACGAAGGCCAGCCGTCCAGTGAGGAACTCGGCGACGGCCACGGCGGGTAACTGCTAAGCCCAGAACGCAGTGGCGAAAATCGCGCCGCAACCATTTCCATTTTCAGGAGGATCCGTGCAAGGCCGGACGCTTGGAACCGGCAGCGAGCGGGACTTGCCAAAGTCCCGTGTGACGGTGAAGCCGAAGACACGACACTTGGCAAGTGTCGTTCCAAGTGTCGTTCCACGCGCCCTATCCCTTTTTGGGATTGAAGGCATAGTACAGCACCGGCACGGCCATCCGGGAGAGCAACAGGCTGGCGACCTCGCCGGCCATCAGCGCAATGGCCAGGCCCTGGAAAATCGGGTCGGCCAGAATGACTGCGGCACCGACGATGACCGCCATGGCGGTGAGCAGCATCGGCCGGAACCGCACCGCCCCGGCATCAATGACCGCCTCGTCGAGAGCCATGCCTTCGCGCAGGCGCAGTTCGATGAAGTCCACCAGAATGATCGAATTTCTAACCACGATGCCGCCGCCGGCCATGAACCCGATCATGCTGGTGGCGCTGAAAAACGCCCCCATCAAGCCGTGGGCAGGCAGAATCCCGACGAGTGAGAACGGGATGGCGATCATAACAATGGCCGGGGTAATGAACGAGCGGAACCAGCCGACCATTAACACATAGATCAGAATCAAACAAGCGGCAAAGGCCGAGCCAAGGTCGCGGAACACCTCGATGGTGATGTGCCACTCGCCATCCCATTTGAGCGACGGCTCGGCATCGGAGAATGGCATGCTGGCATTGTGAATTTGCAAGGTGGCACCGCTGCCGCCGCACTCCCGGGTGTCGAGTTTTTTCAACGCCTCGTTCATCTTGAGAATGGCGTACACCGGGCTTTCAACCACTCCGGCGACGTCGCCAATGACATAGGTGACCGGCATCAGGTTTTTATGATAGAGACTTTTTTCGACGACGCCGTGCTCGATGGTCACCAGCTCGCGCAAGGGCACCAACGGAGCTGCGACGGCACCCGACTCGGGCAGGGCGTTGGCATCGCCGGAGCGCACCCGCAGGGCTAACAACTCATCAGTGGTCGTTTTCGCCGAGCGGGCAATTTCGAGGCGGATATCCACATCCTCTTTTTCGGCGGGTTGGTGCAGCAGATCGACCGTCTCGCCATCGACGGCGATTTTGAGT
>WBXD01000130.1 GCA_008932935.1 Verrucomicrobiota bacterium | reverse complement strand
CTGCTCCCAACTGGGCTGCCTTGGCAGCGGCATCCAGGATGCGCCGCGCATTGCCGGCGAGATCGCCGACCGTGCAATTTATCTGGGCAATTGCAATTTTAAGAATGGGCATCTCGGGATTATGGCTGCTTAAGACTAGCTGTGAGTCAGCCCGGCGCTTCAGAAGGCCGGCTTGTCCTTGGCGGAAGCGTAGCGCTCAACGCCCTCGACAATCTCACGCTTCGCATCATCAATGCCCGACCAGCCTTCAAGTTTCACGAACTTGCCCGGCTCAAGATCCTTGTAGTGGGCAAAAAAGTGGGAAATCTGGTCCAGCAATATCTTCGGAATGTCCTCTGTCCCATGAACATCCTGATACATCTGGGTCAGCTTGTTGACGGGAACCGCCAGCAGCTTGGCGTCGTCTCCGGCCTCATCCTTCATTTTCAGCATGCCGATCGGCCGGCAACGCACCACCACGCCGGGCGGCAACGCGAACTGGGTCAACACCAGAACATCGACAGGATCGCCATCTCCTGCGATCGTGTGCGGTATATAGCCGTAATTGCACGGATAGTGCATCGAAGTCGACATGAAACGATCGACGAAAATTGCACCCGACTCCTTGTCAACCTCGTATTTGACGGGGTCACCATGCATCGGAATTTCGATGACTACATTGAAATCATTTGGCAAATCCTTGCCAGAGGGAACGCGATCCAGGCCCACTTTTTCCACCTATCGTAAAATCAAATTATAAATCGGAAGCAGGTCTGCAGACTCGAGGTCTCCGCATATTGGAGCCAAATCAGCGGGCGCCCACGGCGGTACTCAGGGGAAATTGCATGTGCAATCCGCCCACCCGTGGCCCGTGTCTAAAGCGCCGAATCGACGGAAGCCGTCTCCTGATTCGATTAGCCAGGCTGCGCTGCGCGTATTACGTGATTCAACCGGATCAGCAGCGCAAACAGGATCATCGCGCCAATCTGGTGGGCAGCGCCCAGTGCCACCGGCACAGCATTGAGCAAGGTCGCGATCCCCAGCGACAATTGCACGACCAGCATCGCGATAACGGCCCAGGTCGCGCTGCGCGCCCAGGGTACCGATCGAAACACAAACCTGCAATAAACCGGAATCGCAAAGCTCAGCAACCACGCAAAGACCCGGTGATCGAACTGAACGGTGATCTGGTTTTCGAAAAAGTTGATCCACGTCGGCTCCAGCGCCAGCCAGCCGGGTGGCACGACATGGCCCTCCATCAAGGGAAATGTGTTGAAGATCAATCCGGCATGTGTGCCGGCCACCAGCGCGCCGGAAAGCACCATCACGAAAATTGCAGCAGTCAATACGGCGCCAACGATCTGGAGCCTGCGCAAGGCAGTTCCAGCAATTGCGCGGGTACGCGCCTGCAACAGGCCCAATGCCGTCCACAGCATCAATCCGAAAATCAGGAAGGCAAGGCCAAGATGCGCCGCAAGTCGAAATTGCGATACGTGAGGATCGTCAACCAAACCGCTTTTCACCATGTACCAGCCCATCGCGCCCTGCAATCCGCCGAGCACAAAGAACCCAAGCAACTTCGGCCACAGCGAACGGTCCAGATTGCCGCGCAACCCAAACCAGAGGAAGGGCACAAAGAACACCACGCCGATGGTCCGTCCAAGCAGGCGATGCACCCACTCCCACCAGAAGATGAACCTGAAGCCCTCCAGCGTCATCTGCAGATTGACCTTCTGGTACTCGGGGCTCAACTGATACTTCGCGAATACGGCCAGCCAGTCCGACTCACTCAATGGCGGAATTGCACCGAGCAACGGCTGCCATTCGACGATCGACAGGCCGGAGTGCGTCAAGCGCGTGACGCCGCCCACCAGCAGCGTCGCCAGCACCATGAAGCAGCAGGCAAAAAGCCAGTAGGCAATCGGGCGTTGAGAACTCGGCGACATGAGTAGTACCGCGTTGATCAGGGAGTAACGATTATAAGGAGTCTTGCACGGACCCGTCGTGTTTGCGGATTGCGACTGCAGGACAAAGGGGAATACTGCTTCCCTAGCGATCCCGGTTCATCGTCGTGCCGTCCGAAAGCTAGTCGAGGTAGGTCGCCTGTCGTTTCTGCGCTTGCGCGGCAATCGCTTCCATCGTGTCGTCGCTGATCAGCATATTGCCGTTCCATGCGGCAACATAACTCAGGCCGTCGCGTACGTTGTGCTCGCGCGACCACAGCAGATGGCGCTTGATGCCGCGCACGGCAAGCGGCGACTTGGCGGCGATGTTGGCTGCCATTTCCGTGGCGGTCTCGAACAACGCTTCCGGCGAAGCCAGCACGCGCGAAACCAGGCCCAGTTCGCGGGCTCGATCGGCGCCAAACGATTCTGCGGTATAGGTGAGTTCGACCAGGTTCGAGTAGCCGATCACATGGCGCAAGCGCTGCACGGTGCCGGCGTCCGGCACGATGGCGAGATCGATTTCCTTGATGCAAAAGGTGCTGCCGTTTGCCGCCAGGCGGATGTCGCAGGCAGCAGCGAGATCAATGCCACCGCCAATGCAGGCACCGTGAATCGCAGCGATCACCGGTACGCGCATTTCTTCCAGTGACGTGAATGCCGCCTGTGCCAGTTCGATGAAGGCAATCACGCCTTCGCGGGCGCGCCCCGCACAACCTGGCGCAGTGACTAGATTTTCCAATTCGGTGACTACCGAGATATCAATACCGGAACAGAAATGCTTGCCTTCGCCACGCAAAACCACGACGCGGACCTCCGGCTGATTGCCGAGCCATTTTGCGGCGAGCGGCAGATCCTTCCACATCCGCATGTCGAAAGCGTTGGCACGGTCAGGCCGGTTCAGACGCAGCCAGCCCACCGAGTTTTCGACAGAAACGGTCACGGTTTCAAAGGTCGGATTCATGGATGTGTCCTCCTGATATTTGGATTATTCGTTGCAAACGGTAAAAGTGCAGCCTGGTATCAGAGCGCCTTTAGTCGCGTTGCAGCAACGTTGTATTCGCTGCGCAAGCGGGTGACCAGATCCGCAATCGGCGGAATGTCGCGCACTGCGCCCACGCCTTGCCCGGCCGACCAGATGTCGCGCCAGGCCTTGCTATCCGGGCCAAGCTCCTGCTCCATGCTGGCCGGGCCATGATCGCCCATGTTCGCGAGATCGATGCCATTTGCCGCCAAGCTCTGCATGATGAAGTTCGCGTTGACGCCGGACAGTTTAGGCGTGTAGACAATGTCACTGGCAGACACCTGCGTCAGCATTGTTTTATACGCAGCGGAGGCTTCGCTTTCCTGTGTCGCGATAAAGCGCGTGCCCATGCTCACCATATCCGCGCCGGCAACGATCGCTGTCGCAATCTGTTGCCCGGTCGAAATCGCGCCGGCGAGAATCAGCGTCTTGTCCGTCAGCCGGCGCAGTTCGTAAAGAAAGGGCAGCGGATTCAGCGTGCCGCCATGGCCACCGGCACCTGCCGCCACCGCAATCACGCCATCGACGCCCGCAGCCAGCGCCTTTTCGGCATGACGAATCGAGATTACGTCGTGGAACACATGGCCACCGTATTCGTGGATCGCATCAACCACTTCCTTCGCTGCGCCCAGCGAGGTGATCACCAAGGGGACGCGATGCTTTACCGTGATCGCCAGATCGGCATCATGGCGCAGATTGGTCTTGTGCACATTCAGGTTAACGGCGAAAGGGGCCAGCTTGGCGACGCCGGGAAGCGGCCCGGCAGCCAGTTCTGCCTCGATTTCATCCAGCCATTGTTCGTAGCCTTCTGCGGTCCGCTGGTTCAGGCTGGGTACCGCGCCGACGATGCCGCTGCGACAGGCAGCCACCACCATGCGCGGACAGGAGACAAGAAACATCGGTGCCGCAATTGACGGCAGAGCCAAACCATCGGTCTTGAAAGCCATGAGTCCTCCGGGGACGGAATAGTGGGTCGAACGGAGGTCGATTGTAAGGGCAAGTCCGTCAGCAGCGACCAAGGCGGCAATGGGGCGGTGGGCAATGGCTGCCGGCATGCGGGACGGCGAATAAAACAATGGCAGCCCGGGCGGGCCGTCATTGTCTTACCTGTCAGGCGAGCAGATTTTCGCGGAAATTCCGGCCTTCGTATTCGGTCCGGAACACACCACGACGTTGCAGGATGGGCACCACGTGATCGACAAAGTCGGTAACGCTGTCCGGATTGGTCGTCGGACTCAGGTTGAAACCGTAGCATCCTGTTTCGCGCCAGACACGGATGATTTCGTCAGCGACTTGTTCCGGTGTACCGATGACTTGCGGAATCGCCACCGAGAGCGCCCATTGTGCAGCGGCCTGGCGCAAAGTCACCGAACCACCATCAGCGCCGGTCAGCGTTGCGCTCATCAGGCCCTGCGAGGCCTGGGTTTTCATCTCGGCGAGCGGCCGGTCCGGATCAAACTGGCTCAAGTCGACGCCGAACACACCAGACAAGCGCGCCAGAATCGCATCGAGCGGTACGCGCTGTTTCAGCTCTTCCATGCGTGCACGCGCCTCGGCTTCGGTACTGCGGACAATTGGCTGCAGACCATAGAGGACCCTCAGGTCTTCCGCCCTCTTGCCGTGGGTTGCGGCGGCGGCGCGCAGCTGGTCCATACTCTTTTTCATCCCGGCGACATGTCCCTGGATGGCGAAAATGATCTCGGCGTGGTCCATCGCGAATTTCATGCCGCGGCCCGATGAGCCGGCCTGAATCAGCACCGGCCTGCCGTATGGCGATGGAAGCACGGGCGCCACTGCCTTGCAGCTGAGATAACGGCCCTTGTAGTCGACGGGAGTGATCTTGCTGACGTCGGCGAACTGTCCGGTCGCTGCATTCTTCAGGATCGCCTGGGGAGGAACGCTATCCCAAAGCTTGTAGCAAATTTCCATGAACTCATCGGCGAAGTCATAGCGCTCGTCGTGCGGCATCTGCGAACCTACGCCATTGGCCATGTGCTCGGCCATGCTGAAACCGGTGACGATGTTCCAGGCCACGCGACCACGGCTGAGATAGTTCAGCGTCGAGAGACGTCGAGTCGCAAGATACGGCGTGGTCCCGGTGGTCGACAGGGTCACGCCTATCCCGATATGTTTGGTCGCAGCAGCCATCACAGCGACGACGGGCATCGGATCATGGTTGGGCCACGAAGCGCCATACTGGACCGAAGCATTGACGCTGTTCTGATAGACCGCGTGCGTCGCCGGGCTGTCGGCGAAAAATATGCCATCAAAACGACCGCGTTCAAGCGTCTGGGCCAGGTTCTGCCAATAGGCAAAATCCTGCAAGCCTTCGGCCTGCTCCTCCTTGAGATCGGCCCATCCAAGCAAGGTATGTGTGCTGACCGTGTGGATCAGCATTTGCATCAAGTGCATTTTGGAAGATATCAAGCGATTCCCTTAATTGTTTTAGTGCTGCAGGTCAGCGGATCAGGGACTTCACGTAGTCGTCACCCAATCCCACTTCCCGACAATGCTTGGCGTAACGATCCAGGCGCAGGAAGACGTCGTCGTAATCGACGGCGTTACCTTGCTCATCCAGGTACACCAGAGGTCCGTGCACATGGAATATCGCCGTCATCTTACCTGCTGCCGGATCGATATAAAGCGTGTGCACGCCGCCAGCTGCCTCGTAGACAAAACTCCCGGCGCGCGCGACCCAGTCATATTCGCGGTAGCCCCACGCGCCATCCAGCGTCCACGCCTGAACCGGCGACGCATGGTGATGGCGCTGGATAGTACCTTCGCCGACAGCCTTGAGAATACTGATCCAGCCGCCATTGGTCACGTCGAACAACATTGGACGCACCATGCCCATCTTGCCCAGTGGATACCATTTTTCATCTTCCACCATCACATCCGGCTGGAACATTTCAGCACGGCCAAAAGTGGAAGGTTGTATGTTGAGATTCATATCAGTCCTCTTGCATCATTGTCGATTCAAACTTTCCGCGATACGGAAATATTACTGCTGCTCCCCTGGCCCACCAAACTCCAGCGGCAGCGGTGCCGGAAAATCCCGGCCAAGCTGCCGCTGCTCAGTTGAGCCGACTTCCAGACCTTCCACCCGCGGCATGACATAGCGCCCAAAGAGTTCAAGCGAACGCAATTTCTGGTCACGCAGAACCCAGTCGCGATTGTTGATCATCAGGGTGCCAAAACCACCAACCTCTTCGTAAAGCTTGTGGATCGCATCGACGCATTCCTGCGGGTTGCCGACAATCCATTGCACATTGTCGGCCATGTAT
>WBXD01000129.1 GCA_008932935.1 Verrucomicrobiota bacterium | reverse complement strand
TTTTCCTCGGCATCGGCATGGCCATTCCATGGCCATTCGCGGGCGCCGGCCTAGCCTCCTTGCCCAAGCCAGGTGCCTGGATGATCCGCGTCAAACAGGCGTTCGGCACCCTCATCATCGCCAGCGCCATCTACTACGGCTACCTCTGCTACGAAATTTTTGCCAGCCGCTCGGTGGACACCGCCCAGGTTGCCTCGAGTGCCAACGAAAAACTCAAGGCAGGCTGGCACGCGTCGCTCGCCGAGGGGCTCGCCCTTGCCGAGCGCGAACATAAACCCGTGCTCATCGACGTCTGGGCCTCGTGGTGCAAAAACTGCCTCACCATGGACAAGACGACCCTGCAGGATGCCGGCGTGAAGACTGCCCTGGACGGCTATGTGAAAATAAAGTTCCAGGCCGAGCAACCCGATGCCGAAGCTATCAAGTCGTTGATGCAGCGCTTCCATGCGGTGGGCTTGCCCGCCTACGTCATCCTCAAGCCCAAGGCCGCGGCGCTGCATTGAGCCTGAGGTTAACTTGACGCTCATGCGGACCTGGGTGGCCTCAGCGCCGCAATTCTTAGAGAGGGTCTCACAGCGCGAACCATTCGCTCGGCTCGCTGGGACTGGCGCAATGAATCTGGGTGTGCGGGTGGCCCAGCGAGGTCAGGCACTCACGCAACAACCTCAGCGCCAGTTGCGGCCCGTTGCAATCTGCGCTCAAATGGCCCAGCACCACCCGCGTAAGCGCCGGGTGGGCAATTTCGCTCACCAACTCGAGCACCTGCGTATTGGACAAATGGCCGTGGCGCGAACTGATGCGTTGCTTGGTCGACCAAGGCCGCTTGGTGTCCGCTTCAAGCAAGGCCTCGTCATAGTTGGCCTCGACGAACAAGCCGTCGAGGTCGCGCAGGTTGGCGGTGACGTTGCGGGTGATAAAGCCGGTATCGGAGAGCACGCCGAGGCGTTTGGACTGATGATGGATGACGAAGCCGACCGGATCGACCGCATCGTGTTGGGTGGTGAACGAATCAATGATGGCCGCGCCGATGGCAAACGCGCGGCCGCCTTCAAATACTTTCCATTGGCAGCCCTCGATACCGGCCTCGCGCACCACCTGTGCGGTGGCCGCCGTGGCGTACACCGGCAACCGGTGTTGCTTGAGAAAAATCTTAAGTCCGCGGACGTGGTCGCCGTGCTCGTGGGTCAGTAAGATACCATCCAGCGAATCCGCGGCGATGCCCACCTGGGCCAGGCGCAGGTTGAGTTGTTTGGCGCTCAAGCCCGCATCTATCATCAAGCGCAGCGGGCCGCACTCGACCACCGCCGCATTGCCACTACTGCCACTTCCAAGAATTACAAATCGCATCCCGCCGCCGAGCCTGCGGCTTGCACCCGATCTTGGCAAGCGCCGAGGCCAGGCCGGGGGCACCTGCACGGCGGATTTTTGCGCGGTGACCCGCCACGCGGTTTATCCTTCCGCAGGCTGAGCAGGAATCTATCGGGCTAGGTGTCGATTTCCGCACCAAGCAGCCGGCAGAGTGCCACCCCGGAGAATCGTTTACGCGCAGACATACCCCACTTCCATCCCCGAATAAGCCAATGGCAAGGCCAGGGCCGGCAACCCTTGACATCCGCCACCGCGCCTCACTACAAACACGCCCATGTTGCCACCCCTCCGCCGCTTCCTCGCCATCCTGATTTTTTTGTTCGCATGCGGACTACAAGCTGTCCGGGCGCTGCCTGCCGCGCACGATTTTGCGGTATGGGAACCGGAAATGGCCGCCTTTGAGCGTGCCGATGGAGTCAAGGCGCCGCCACCAGGCGCGGTGTTGTTCATAGGGTCCTCGACGATCCGGATGTGGGCGAGCCTGGCACAGGACTTTGCGCCGGTGGCGGTGATCAACCGCGGCTTCGGTGGCTCCGAGATTGTGGATGCGACGCAATTTGCGCCGCGGGTCATTTTCCCGTATGCGCCGCGTGCCATCTATCTGCGTGCCGGTGGCAACGACCTGTCGCATGGCCGCGAGGTTGAGGCGGTGCTTGCCGACTTCAAGGACTTCGTGGCCAGCGTCCACGCCAAGCTGCCCAGCACCGACATCATCTTCACCTCCCTGAGCCCGAGCCCCGCACGCTGGCAACAAAAAGACCGCGAACAAGCGCTCAACCGACTCGTCGCCAAGTTTATCCAAGGCAAACCCCACCTGCGCTATATCGAAACCTTCGACCTACCGCTGGGCCCCGACGGCCAGCCGCGCCCCGAACTGTTCCTCGCCGACAAACTTCACTTCAACGCCGAGGGCTACAAGCTGTTAGCCGCAAGAGTCCGCCCCGATCTGACGCGCTGAGGAGCCGCGCCAGAATATCTGGCGCCAGGCAGGAAAGAACAATTTCATGAATTCAGCGTTCTGTGCCTGGAGTGCGGCTACTCAGCGGCGATGTGTACGGCGAGGGTGAGCTCGGCGGCGGCAGGCGCGGTGATGGAGAGGATCTGCTTGTTAGGATTGGCTTTTTCGGCGCTGCCAGGGGCGGTGGCGTCGGCGATTTGCCACACCAGGGCGGGATTGGCGCAGGTGAGGACGAGCCGGTGGCCATCTTTTTCCAAAGTGGCGAGCGCGCCGGTGATGCTTACTTTGGCATCGGTGACGGCTTGCCAGCGGACCGGGCCACCGGGCGCGAGAAGATGATCGGTGAGGGTGATCTGAGGCGGGCTGGCGGTGAAATCGACCTTGCGGGTGGCTTGCTCGCACTGGCCGCGGTAGGCGTCGGTTAGGTCGATGGTGGTGGTGGCGGAGGCGCCGTGGGCTTGGATAGGGGTGAGCGGGCAAGGTTTGGCCTTGGGGGTTTGGAGTTTGCCGTCGATGACTAGGGTGTTGTGGGAAAGGTTTTGCAGGCGGAAGTATGCAAAGCGCTGGCCGCCGAAATAGCCGGGGAGATTGTAATCGTCCGACCCGAGGTCGTGGAACCAGCGGCTGCCGGCCCAATCGAGGACAAACGACCCGCAATCCATGTGGCCGTGGGAGGCGGCCGGGGTGCCGCCCTTGATGCCGAGCCAGAGGGCGTTGGCGCTCCAATCGCTGCGAAAGCACGCGAGGGCTTGTTCGCCTTGGAAGCTGGCATGCAGTGCGGCGACCGGGGCGGGGACGGCGGCCGGCAGCCACAACAGGGTGAGCGGCAGGAAGCGATCATTGGGCGGGCGTTTTTCCGCATAACGGCGGGTGAGCAAATCGCGGGCGGCGCTGATGGCCAACGGATCGCGAGTGCGGCTGGCCAGCCATGTTAGGGCCGGCGAGCTTTCGGCCTGGCCGGGGTTGGCATCGGCAAAATTAAAGGGCATGCCGCTCGGGCCGGTGGCTTGCAGCAGGAAATTGCCGGTCATTTTCCAGACCGGATCAAGCGTGAGCGCGGCGTCGCGTTCCATCAGCGCCATCGCCAGCACATGATAGGTCGTGCCGTAGTGCCAATAGCCCGGGCCTTCGGGAAACGAGCCCTCTGGTTGATAGAACCGCTCGCAACTTGAAGTGAGCCGGCGGGTGTGGGCCAGTGTTTCTTTCGCCAGAGCGGGAGCCACCTCGCTCAGGGCGTCGGCCGCGAGCATCATCCCGCCGCTGCAGACTTGCGACCAGTTGTTAGTCGGCCCCTGCCACCAAGCGTCCTTGCGTCCGGCCACGGCGGCCAGGCCATTGCCGATGAGGGCGTTTTCGTAACGCTGGCGTTGTGCGGGGCTGAGTTGCGGATAGAGCCAGTCGTAGCCGATGGCCACCGCGGTGGTCATTTCCGCCACGTCGAGGAAGTGGCTCGGGTGCCAGTCCTCGAACGCGCAGGCGGCGTCCAATTCGCCCACGCAGCGCTCGAAGAAGCGGGCGTCGCCGGTCATGCGCCAGGCGTAGGCAGTGAGCAGGACGGCGCGGATTGCCCGGCGCGATTCCGGCAGTAGGCGCTTGCCATCGGCAATCTCGTAGCGCACGGCACGCTCGGTGAGACAGGCCTCGGCCTGGCGGATGGCGCTGGCGTCGAGTTGTTTGGCCAGGGAATCGGCGGCGAGGCGTGCTTTGAGCGGTGCGAGGGCGGCAGGCGGGAAAAACAAGCGCGGATGAGGCAGCGGGGCGGCGCTGAGACATCCGGCAGCGAACAAGGAAATAGCCAGGAAGCGCATGAGTACCCCATACGAAGCCAGGGACCCGGGTGTTTCATCGGTGTTGCAGCGACGTTTCTGCGCTTGCACGGCAGCGGCTTGGCGGTTATGGCCAAGCCGCCATGGCCACCATCAACAGCAATTTTCTCAAGCTCAAAGCCGGTTACTTATTTCCCGAAATTGCCCGCCGGGTACGGGTTTACAGCGACGCCAATCCGGCGCAAGCCGCTCGCATCATCCGCTGCGGGATTGGCGACGTGACCGAGCCGCTGCCCGCGGCGGCGGTAGAGGCGATGCATGCCGGGGTGACGGAAATGGGCACCCGCGAAACCTTCAAGGGCTACGGCCCGGAGCAAGGGTATGAGTTTCTGCGCCAAGCGATCGTGGACCATCAGTTCGCCGACCTCGGCATCTGCGCCGACGAGGTATTCATCTCCGACGGCTCCAAATGCGACACCGGCAATATCCTCGATATCTTCGGCAAGGGCAACGTCATCGCCATCACCGATCCGGTCTATCCCGTCTATGTCGACACCAACGTGATGGCCGGTAACACCGGCGACGCCGATGCCAAAGGCACCTACGCCGGCTTGCTTTATCTGCCATGCAATGCCGCCAACGGCTTTGTGGCTGCCGTGCCTGATGCGCACGCCGACCTCATCTACCTGTGTTTTCCTAACAATCCTACTGGAGCCGTGGCTACGCGGCCACAGTTGGAAGCATGGGTGGCCTACGCGCAGGCCAACGATGCGATCATTCTGTTTGACGCGGCGTACGAGGCCTACATCCAAGATCCGGCCATCCCGCACTCAATCTTTGAAATTGAAGGGGCCCGCGAGTGTGCCATCGAATTTCGTTCGTTCTCGAAAAACGGCGGTTTCACCGGGGTGCGTTGCGGCTATGTGGTCATCCCCAAGTCGGTGACTGGCAGCGATGGCATGGGCGGCCGCGTGCCCTTGCACCAACTCTGGTCGCGCCGCCACAGCACCAAGTTCAACGGCGCAAGCTATCCGGTGCAAAAAGCCGCCGCCGCGCTCTTTAGCGATGCGGGCAAGGCACAGGTGTCCGCCCTGATCAGCCACTACATGGGCAATGCCAAACTCATGCGCGACGCTTGCGCGGCGCTCGGCCTGCCGGTGTTTGGCGGGGTCGATGCGCCGTATGTGTGGGTGGCTTGTCCAGCCGGTCTGAGCTCATGGGACATGTTCGACAAGATGTTAGCCGAGGCTCAGGTGGTCATCACGCCGGGCTCGGGTTTCGGCTCGGCCGGCGAGGGGTTTTTCCGCATCTCCGCCTTCAACTCCCGCGCCAACGTCGAGGAAGTTTGCCGCCGCCTGCACAGCCTGCTGGGATGAGGCGGGATCGGTGTGGAAAACTTCCTGGGAAAAATCGGTTCTGGTGGGTTCTGGCCAAGCCACAGATAGCAGCTAGATACTCGTTCTTCCGCGTTTTCTTCGCCGACATGATCAGTCTCTGCCCCCAGTCGCAGCGTCAATACGACTGCGTGGGAATCTCCCACATCTATTACGCCCAACTCGGGACGCTGCGCTGCCTGAGCAGTTCCGAGACCGGTCAGGAATTCCTCCAATACCACGCCGACCAGCACACACCTACGGCATCTACTTCACCACTTGCGAAAAATTCCAACAGTACCGCGGAAATCTGTTCCCCAACATGCTGGACCGCTCCGAACCGCGCAACGAGGGCGTGGTATCAGGTCCTCTGGTGGGCACCTCCAATGGCGTGCAGTTGCGGCGCGTCGTTTACACCAATCCCATGGATGGAGTGACATACACCTACCTTACCAACGACGTCATCAACTCTGCGCTCACACGCGCAAATCCCTGGCGCTCCACAGCAGTCCCTTCGCGCCGCTGCCGCTGCCCCGCATCGCCCGCGCTCCATCCTTGCGCTTGGCGCTGAATCGTTTCCGTGCCCGCGCAAATGCCTCATTCACAAATTCCTTGCTGCCGATCACCGCACCGTCCGTGAAGTATCTCACCCGGCAATGCAGCATTTGGGCTAATCCCAGATCCTTCAAGACAGTTCCGTTGTCTTTGCTTTCTAACATCTCGGCCGTGTTCAGCATGTTTTGAGCCACACGGTTTCCTGCTCCAGCCACGTCGGCCCGCC
>WBXD01000128.1 GCA_008932935.1 Verrucomicrobiota bacterium | reverse complement strand
CTTGCCAGCAGCCGCCTACTTTGACAAATTCGGCATCCTTGCCCTGCGCCACAATTTGGATCTTGCGCACGTCAGCCGGCGCAAACGCGGTGTAAAGCCGCTCCCCCGGCGGGGTCGGCGGCGCCCCGACGAGCGTGCTGAGATTGCCAGCCGACAGCCACCATCCGGCCAACCCGCAGGCGACCAGAGCGACGAGGCTCAGCAGGAACGTGAAGGCGGGGGAGCGCATGGGCGTCAAGCACGGCGCGAGGACCAGATCAGCGCCCCGACCAGAACGAAAAAGGCGGGGAGAAACAGCAGGTTCATGCGGTTGATAAACGTCACCTGCGCCTCAAGAATCGGCAGTTTGTAAGTGCCCAGCGAGCGCGGGCCGATGCCGGTGAGTGCCTCGCGGCCGAGGAGCCAATTGACCGAGGAGGCGAGAAAGTCGATATTCTCGGCCCGTTGGTTTGCGGGTTTGAGGAAATCGGTGTTGGAAACGACAATCATCCGCGACGTCTGCCCGGATAGCTGGTCGCTGGTGGCCGCGCCCCGGGTCACGCTCGCCGCCAAAAACAACGGTGCCGCATGGTCCTCGAATTTGTCAAAGGCCTCGTTGCCGGCTCCGAATTTCGTCTCGCCCCAAAACCCGTCGGCCACTTGGAACAGGCCCCACGGGTAGATTTTGCGCGTCGTCAAATCGTCGGCGTTTTCGCGCACCTCCAACGACGAGCTGGCGCCCTCAAACACGCTGGTTTGGCCAGCCAGATCCTTGAGCAAATCGATGCTATAGGTGAAGGTACCGCGGGCGGCGGTGATGATGCGGTCTTTTTCCTTGGCAATGACCCGGTCGTGCTGAGGAGTCACCCCGTTGGCGCGCAAGAAGGCCCGCAGTTTCGGAAGCGTGTTGCCGGGTTCCAGCAGCAACAGTAGCGCCGCACGGGGCCGCGCCCAATAGGTTTCCAGGACCCCGAGTTCCTCAGCGGTCAGATCGTATTTAGGCGCAACCAGCACCACGCCTTCGGCATCCGCTGGAATCTCCCCAAGCCCAGCCAAATTAACGGCTTGCAGCTCGGTATTTTGGAAGCGCAGGGTGTTTTCCAAGGATTTCCATGGCGAAGTCTCGCCCTCGGCATCCAGCTTGCTCTTGTCCGCCAGCAACAACATCTTGCGTGTGCGCCCTTCGAGCGCCTGCACCAAGCCCGCTTTGAGCGCATCCTCCCCTTGGAAACCACTGACACGCCGCTGACCCTGCTGGTCGGTCGTGTGCTGGACCATATCGTCGGCGAGGACGAGTTTCACGTTCGGGTTGAGTTCGTGAATACCAGCCTTGGTGCTTACGGCGGCACGCTCGTCGCTGCGCGCGTCCATGATGATAATCGGCCGGGTCAGGCTCAGCTCGTAGGCGGCCATCACTTGTTGCGTGCGGTCCGGGCTGCGCAGCGCATCGACCACTTCCAGGTGGATTTTTCCGTGGGACAGCCTGACGTACTCCTCGGCCAATACCCGCACCCGCTCATAAAACGGGTTCGAGCGGGGGAAGGCCATCACCCATTGCACCGGTTTGGCACGATCCGCCAACGCGGCGGACGCTAGATAGCTGCTGGTGGCCGGCGAAAGCGTGTAGTTGCTCTCTCGGCTAAGATCGATGCGGGTATAATGGCGCGCCGTGAGGTAGTTGAGCGCGATGAGGGTCAGGCCAAGCAGCAGGACTTGCAGCACCGACAGCGTCCCGATGCCCCAGCGGTTGACGGGGCGGGCGGATTTTTCCGCGAGGGGTGGGGAGGATTCAGACATCATGCAGGGGGAGATGGAACATCATTTGCGCCAGCGCCGGAAATCCACCACCTGGTAGGTCAGAAACAGCAGAAATACCGTCACGCTCAGGTAATACACCGCCGCGCGGCTGTCAAGTAGGCCGCTGGCGAAGTAATGCAAGTGGCGTTGCGAGGAAATGTAGTGAAAAAACGCGGCCCCTGCGAACGATTCGCCCCAGATGACCGTGACGAAGCCGACGAAGTACTGGATCACCAGCACGGCGATGGTGATGATGGCGGCGATAATTTGGCTGGAGGTCAGTGCCGAGGCCAGGCAACCCACCGCAGTGAACGCCGCGCCCATCAGCATGAGGATAGCGAAGGTGCCGCCCAGTGCCCCGCCGGTCCATGCTGGGGGCAGCCCGGTGATCCATTCGAACAGCTTGAACTGGACCAGTGACGGCAGCCACAGAAGGGCGTAGAAAACCATTGCCGCGCAGTATTTGGAGGCGACCACCTGCCAGGTGCGCACCGGGGCGGTGAGCAGGGTTTCCAAAGTTCCCGCCCGCTCTTCTTCGGCAAACAAGCGCATCGTGATCAGCGGAAAAATAAACAAAAAGTAAAACCAAAACACCGGCGTATGGAACGTCACGTAAATCAGGCTGTCCTTCATCGGCGTGTCGCGGAACCCTTTCATCGCCGTCGACAGCGAAATTCCCTGCATCAAAGTCACAAACGCCAGCACAGCCCAGCCGAAAGGTGCCAGATAAAACCCCTTCAGCTCTTTGAAAATCAGGATGCGGAACATTCTCATGTGGCGGCGGAGACGTTTCGTACGCCATTTCAGACCCCGCGCAAAGACAAATCATGGCCGCGCCTAGGAGTAAAGCGGCCCGCGATGTTCAATTCGGATTGCCGCTCATCACGGCGCGGGGTGGGAGCACGCCGGGGCCGCTGTCGGAGGTATCGAGGCTGGAGGTATCGAGGGCAGACAAGTTTTCGGTGACCGGGAGCGGGCGAAACGAGGCGGACTGGGTATCGACGCGGAATTCGAGTTGCATCAAGTCGCGGTTGGTTTCGGCCATCTGATCATGGAGGGCGAGGTTGGTTTGCTTGAGTTGCTTCATTTCATGGAGCAGTGCCTCAAAGAATTCCTTCTGGGCGGCGGCAGGCTTGGCAGTCGGAGCCGGGACGGCTTGGCTGGCAGCGGGTTCGGCGGGTTCGGCGGATGCAGCGGGCGGGGTGGCGTGGGTGGCCAGGGGGATTTGAGTCCCAGCGGCGGCAACTGCGATCGTGGCTGGGGCATAGGCCGAGGCGGTGAGGACCCAGGCGCAATCCCGCTGCGACCACCAGTGGTTGAGAGCGGCACCGGACAAGCTGGCGAGGACCAAGCTACAACTGATGGGGATGAGTGAGGAGGTCATCGTTTGCTAGGTGGGATGGGCGTGGCGGGTGGCTGGGGCTGCGGGGCGGAATGAGGCAGGGAACTGACGAGTTGTTGGAGAAGGTCGACGACGGTGCCGAGGTTTTTGGCATCCGCGTCGAGTTGTTCGATGGAGTTGGCTAGGATGACGCTGACGGTTTGGGCTTGGCTGTAGCCAAGGGCGGGATCGTAACCCGGTTCGCTGAGGGCAAAGGCGGCGGCAGCTGGGACCAACAAGTGCGGCCGGATTTTGAGGGTGATGTGGGTGCCGGGAGCGAGTTCGACCTTGCGGATGAACGGCGGTGCGCTGGCGGAGGCATCGAGACGCCAGCCAGGCGGGATGGCAGCGAGAGCTTTGGCGGGAAAGGGGGCGAGCAGCCTGACGGATTTGGGATCGACGGCACCGCTGCCAGTTTGGAGGGTTTCCACCTGGACGGTGAGACTGGTTTCGGGTTCGCTGGCAGGCGTGGGCTCATCGGCAGCCTGCGCCGGTGTGGCCGGCGCTCCCACGGTGACTTCGGTGGCTGGGCTGGCGACAGCATGCTTAAGGCCATCGGCAAGTGGCTCGGGGGCACTGGAGCTTGGTTGAGCGAGGCCACAGAGGCCATCCACCAAGGTGAAGGTGAGTGCAAGGAGGATTGGTTTCATTTATCGGCAGGTTGGAGTTGGATGGCCTCGCTGGTATCAAGCCCGGCCGCTTGGCCGCCGCCCTCGGCGTGATCCTGGTTCGCAGGTAACGACGGGCTGTCGGCACGCAGCACGAGGGTGGGCATCGAGTGTTCGACGAGGTGGTTCCAGCCAGCGAGAAGTTGCGCGGCTTCCTCGCGCAAGGCACGCGAATTTTCCTGATAGGCTGACAGGCGTTTGAGCAACGCGCGGGATTCGGCGACTTCGCCCTCGGTCCAGGCCAGCTTGCGGGATTGATAGAGAACTGGCACATTCAGCACGATGCGGGTTAGATCGCCGCTCGGGGTGGTGGCGGTGAGGATGTGTTGGATGTGAAGGTTGGTTTCCTCGAAGCTGGTGGCCGGGGCAGTGGCGGTGGTGGCCTGGGTGCGGCGCGGACCGGGGGCCAGCGTAGGCGTGGCGGGCCCGCTGAGGTGGGAGTCGCCTGGCAAACGCGCCGCATCGGGGAGCAAGCTGACCACTGGAGCGGCGGGCAATGCGGTGGAGGCGGGGGGAATTTGAGAAACCACCGGCGGCTTGGCTGCGGGGGTGGGCGGTGGGCCGGCAAGGGCTGCGGCCAGCGGAACATTCGGCTTGATGATATACAATAAGCAGAAGATGGCGGCCACTGCGGTGCTTAGCAGCAGCAGCAACGGATAGGCACGGGTGGGTGGGGCGGGCGTCATGGTTTGGGGGCTACGGATGAAACACTTTTCGGGAGGGTAAGCGGGGCAGCGGGCACAATGGCCAGGGCGTGGGTGATCACCGTGTGATCGGATACCCCCGGAAAGGTGGTGATGGTGAAGGCGTCGCGGGTGAGGCGCAGGTGGCGCAGCACACCGCCGGTCTTGCTCAGCGCCTGAATGCCGGGCATAACCTCCAGCGCCGCCTCCCCCGAGCGCTGGCGGCCGACCCCGTCGGAGCGGTAAATTTCAAAAGTGCTGCTGGCTTCCGCGTTATCCTCGGCGGTGATGCGCACGTGCAGCCCATCGGTGGAGACATGAAATACGATGGGTTTCATCGGGATGGAGCGGACTCGCTCGCCGGTGACTTTGAGGTGGGAGCTGAGGACAAAATTGGCGAATGGGCGGAAGTCTTCGGCGCGCAGGGTGGAACCGAGGGCGAGGCTAATGAGGATTGGCAGCGCGCGGATCATTCGCCGACGTCCCAGAGGGAGTCTGTTGGGCTGCCCGAGGGGTCGTACGCCACTCCCGAACCGCTATCCACCACCGGCGGATACACCGTCACCTTGATGTTGAGCGTGGCTCCGCTTAGCGAGGTGACCGTGGGCATACTGGTCGCCTTGTTAGTCAGATAGGGAATGAGCAAGGTGGGGGTCAGCGTGGTGACCGCAACCGTCGGATTGTCTGCCAGATAGAGCCTTTGCGCGGTATAGACGCTGCGCAGTGATTCGCTGGCCTGGCGGCCGAGACGCCAGGTCTTGATTGCGCTGCCGGAGTACATGCCGACACTGATCAAGACGAGCAGCACCATGATGACGAGAGTCATTTCTACTAGGGTGAAAGCTCTTGCTCGCGGCCGCAAACGCAATGAACGAAACTGATTCATTAAGATGGAAACATGGATGATAATGAGTTTCATGGAAAGATAAAAATCAGGGAATTTCAACCTTTGAGGGTTTCGATGGCCTCGGCGAGCATTTGGCGCACAGCGGGTTGGCTGAGCAGGGCGACGAGATAGCCGACGACATAAAAGGCGGAGATGCTGGCCAGCACGATCCAGGCGAGAATCCAAGTGAGGGACTTATTTTTGGGGGCGATCCACGGGACGAACCACGCCTTGCGATCTACTACGGAGGTGAAGCACATCAAGTTGGCCTCCCTGAGGCTAGCAATGAAAGAATCGGCGAGCTGGGTATTGCGGGCGATGAAGAGGTGTTTGAAGCGCACGCCCGGAATATTGGGGAGTGGCTGTGCGCGGATGCCCTTGGGGACGCTGTCTGGGGCACGCAGGGTTTTGATATGCGTCTCATAAACATAGCGCTCCCGCAGCCAGCGGTCAAATCGGGTGAGTTGCATGGGGAAAATTCTAAATGTTATATCCCGCTCTGCATCATCTTCGGGCCCATGAGGAAAATTGGCAGGAAGGTGCCAACAAACACCGCAGCGATGAGCGACACGGCAATGATGAGCACCAGAAAGCTAACCACTGCGGAGAAGGTGGCCATGTGGTTATCGGCGTCTTCCTCATACATTTCGGTTAGCATGGTTAGTTGGCTGTCGAGCGAGGCGGATTTTTCGCCGATTGAGAGCATGTGGGTGACCTGGGAATCGACGGAAGTGTACTTGGCGAAAGCGGTGGAGAGAGGCACGCCGGAATGTTCATACTTATCGGCGGCGTTGCGCAGTTCCTCGTAAAACGGCGTGTTGCGCACACTGTTGGCGGACACGCGGATCGACTTG
>WBXD01000127.1 GCA_008932935.1 Verrucomicrobiota bacterium | reverse complement strand
GAGATACTTCACGGACGGCGCTGTGATCGGCAGCAAGGAGTTTGTGAACGAGGCGTTTGCACGGGCACGGGAGCGCTTCAGCGCCAAGCGCAAAGATGGAGCGCGGGCGATGCGGGGCAGCGGCAGCGGTGCGGAGGGGTTGCTGTGGAGCGCCAGGGATTTGCGCGTGGGGGTCTGAGTCCGTCACAGTTGGGCGAGGGAGCCTTCGGTGACGCCGAGTTTTTCGAGGGCTTGGACTTGCTCGAGGAGGGTGGCGGCGACGAGGCTGCCGCCGAGGAGGTTTTGATAGGCGCGGATCGTGGAGGCAGCCTGGTCGGCCGTTTCATCCAACAATTCTATGCGGAAGCGGGTCAGTCCGGCGGCGCGGAGTGGCTCGTAGTAGCGAGCGCCGGTTTGTGCCTTGCCATTGAAGAGGGTATTGCGGCAGCCAACGTCGGCTTGCAGGCGGTGCAGTAGGCCGACGCGGTCGCGCAGATGGACGACGTGTTTTTCGCAGGGACGGCCGCAATCCTTGTAGGTGGTGCCACTGCTAAGGAAGGCGCAAAAGACACAGTGCTGCATGTGAAACATTGGCATGTGCTGGTGGAGAGTCAGCTCAAACCACGCCGGCGGAGCGGCTTTCAGGAGGTCGAGCACCTGGGAAATATTCAAGTCGTAGGACAGCGTGAGGTGGTCGAGGCCGGCCGTTTCCTTGAGCAGCTTGGCGGTGATGGGATTGGCGACGTTGAGGGAGAAATCGCCGATTTTGATCAGGTCGCTACGATCCTTGTAGTAGTGCAGCGCCCCGAGGTTGCGCAGCAGTAAACCGTCTGGCGCGGCGTGCTCAATGAGCTTGAGGTAGCCGAGTTCGCCGGGCTTGAGAATGCGCGGAGTGGCTAGAAAAATCAGAGCTGCGGGAGGTGCAATGTGCGAGCGGCAGAGGGCGACGGCGTCCGGGTAGCGGCGGGGGTCTTCGAAGTCGCAGTAGAGGACGGTGACGTTATTGGCGAGGGCGGCGGTGACGTGTTCGAGGCTGCGGCAGAGGACGGCGAGCTGGGCGGGAAGCGGTGGGGCGAGGGTGGGCGATAGGGAGGGAGCGAGAGCGGAGAGGGGGGACTCGATCGGGGAGACGCGCCGGCGCAAGCCTGCGCTCCATTCGCTGCGCTCGGCGGCGGCGAGTTTGGCGACGAGCTCGCGGCGGAGTTGGTTGAGGGCGGAGAGGGCGATGTGACAGGAGTCGGCGAGCTGATTGTCGAGGGACGCCAGTTCGTAGGACGAATCGCCGAGGCGGCGGAGTTGGGCGGTGAGCGTCTCGGTTGTCAGGGAATGCTTGGCGGCCGGCTCGAGTGCGACCGCTGAGGTGACGCTCGCGAGTTGGCGAACGCTGCCGTCCTCGTGGCTGGCGGCGGCCAGGGTGAGCGGGGTGCCGGCGCTGCCGGTGACGGAGAGGTGAAGGGGAAATTTTTTCTCAGAGGGCCGGGCGTTTTGCCAGAAGCGGCGGATATCGCTCTCGAGTTTTGGATCGGACGTTTTGTAGAGCGTGTGGCCGGGTTGGATGCGCTCAAAATTAATGCCGCTGTAGGTGCGGTGAAACACCAGGATGTCGTCCTCAATTTTCCAGATGCGCGCCCCTTGTTCGAGATCGCGGTTTTCCCCGGCATCAAACACCACGCCATCGCCGGGCGCAATGGGCACCCCGCTGGTGGCCCCGAGTTTGATCCAGCCGGGTCCACAGGCGGTGATCGTGCCTAACAACGGCCCGCGTTTTTTTCCAAAGCGGCCGTGAGTCAGATAGGGGTGGTTTTCCCCGGCGAACCAGCCGGTGCTCAGGCCTCGGGAAAACGTCATTTCCAAGGCGTAGCGGTCGTCTGCAGTGATCGGCGAGGGTGCTGCTGGTATGTTAGATTCGGCGCTACAGGCGTCGATGGCTTTTCGATAGACGCGGGTGACCGCGGCGACGTACTCTGCGGACTTGAGGCGGCCTTCGATTTTGAATGAGCGCACTCCGGCGCGCAACAAGTCGGGGATGAGGTCTACCGCAGCGAGGTCTTGCGGGCTGAGCAGGTAGCGGACTTCGCCGAGGTCGCGGGTGTGGCCATCGACGACGATTTCGTAGGGCATGCGGCAGGCCTGGGCGCATTCGCCGCGATTGGCGCTGCGTTGGCCGAGGGCTTCGCTGGTGAGGCATTGGCCGGAGTAGGCGACGCACAGAGCGCCGTGGACAAAGACTTCCAGTGGGGTGGTGGAGTGAAGCGAGGAGGCTGCGAGGCGTTGGATTTCTTTGATCGAGAGTTCGCGGGCGAGGATGGCGCGGGCCAGCGGCACGATGGCCTCCACCATCGCCAAGCCCTCGGCAGAGCTGATGGTCATCTGGGTGGAGGCGTGGATGGCCACGTTAGGTGCCACCGCCGCGGCCAACCGGGCGAGACCTAGGTCCTGAATGATGATGGCATCCACCCCGGCCGCGGCGATCGTCCGCAATTGCGCTTCAGCGGCCGCCAGTTCACTGGTGAACACCAGCGTGTTCATCGTTACATACCCGCGCAAGCCGTAGCGGTGCAGGTATTCCATGAGCTCGGGCAGATCTGCTTCAATGAAATTTTCGGCCCGCAGCCGGGCATTGAATTTTGGCAGGCCGAAATAGATGGCGTTAGCGCCGGCGGCCACCGCAGCCCGCGCGCAATCCCAATTGCCTGCTGGGGCTAACAGTTCGGGGGGGAGGGCGCGATCGGGTTGGGGCATGCGCCGACTAAAGCAGAGCCGCGGCGGAAAACACAGCGGCATTTTGCGCGCGAGCGAAAACGTCTAGGGAGTGGATGTGTGACCATTGCTCTGACTTCTTATCCAAGATGATGGAAGAGGAGTCCTACAAAGCACTGCGTTTAGCCTGCCGGAGGAGCAGTTCGTAGCGTTTTTCAAGCACGTCGGCATGCTTCGGGTCGCCGGCGGAGCGGTAGTAGCCGCAAATCATTTTGTAGATACCCACTTCGGTGGTGGCGCGGAACCAATTGGTGCTGCCGGTTTTTACCACGCGATCGAAGGCGAGTTCGATATCGCGGGCGGCCTTGTGGGCCCTCTCCGGATCCTCTTCGCAGTAGGCGAAATAATCCTCCGCCATCATCTTGAATCCTGTGATGGAGCCGCCGTATTCGCGCAGGGAACGTTCATAGAGGTAGCCGATATCGCGTTTGGCATTGGGACCGCCGCGCTGCATGATCACATCGGCTTGGCGTTTGAGCGAGGAGGCGATTAGATCCTTTTGTTCGCCGGAATTGCGTTCCACCCTGAGGCGCTCGTGCAGTAAAGAGCGCTTGGCATCGCTCTCGCTGCCATAGGGGAAAATATATACCGTTTCGGCTTCGGCGGCGAGCACGGCCATCCGCGGGTTGTCCTTGTATTCGCGGCGCATGTCCCGCACGAAGTCCTTCCACTCCGCTAGATTGTTAGGTCGTGCTAGCTCGCCGGTGAGGGCAGTCTGACGGATCAACAGGTCATGCAATGCCTGCCAGGTTTCGACAAAGGTATGGCCGAGGCGGTGGGCGAGGTGGATAGTGGCGGCATTATCGGTTAGGTTATCGGCGGCGGCGAACAAGTCAGCCAGCCAGAGATGGCGCGAGACGGCGAGGGAGGTGGCAGGGCTTTTGTGCAATCGCTCATTCCACAGTTGGATTTCCTGCTCGCTCATGCCTGCGCCGGTTTGGGGGTTGGTGGCCATCCCGTGCGATGCGCCGCTGATGCGGCCGATGCCGGTGTTCCAGGTGTTCGGATCGGTTTTGATGGCGACCCAGGCATGGCCGCCGAGATTGGTTTCGCCGGCGATGGTCATGGCGGGGATGCCCTGAGCGCGGGCGGTATTGACGCAGAAATAGGCTCGGTCGCTGCAAACGCCACCCCATTTGAGGATTTCTGCGAACGAGTATTGCTTATATGGATTGTAGCCATCGACGGCACGTTTCATGAGATACTTGACCATCTCATAAGCGCTGCCCCAAGTTTTGCGCTGGAGGCGCATTTTTTCCAGGGACCATTCGAGTTCGGAGGTGGAGACCGGAGCGCAGACCACCCAGATGAGGTCGCGGGCGGTGGAGCGGTAGACCGGGGCAGCGAGTTTGCCCTTGGTATCTTTCTCGACGTACCAGAGGTAGCGTTTGACCGGATCGACGAGCACTTCGACATCAGATGCGGACGTTTCACCTTTTTCCGCCACCTGGGTAATCCCGAGGGCTTGGTCAAAAACCACCGCGCAGGCCACCGCCAGCGAAAAGTATTTCGCGTATTTTTCCTGGTTGAGCGGCCACACGTCCATGAGGAATTTCAGCACTTTAGCGCCGTCGTCCTTGGGATGGATGGTGACGAGTAATTCCTCCATGGCCATGTTGTTATGCAGCAGCCATAACAACATGCTGGCCGTATAATGATCGCTCACCAACGGAGTGACTGTGGCTTGGGGGAACCAACCGAGGATTGTCCAACGCAGAAACGCCTGATAGAGAACCGGCTCCTTCCATACTTGGTCGAAGCGGTTCAAGCCTTGGCCCGGGGCTAGGCTGGCGAGGGCGGTAGTGATGGATTTGCCGAGCAGGCTGCGGTACGCGTCCCAAGCCTTGCCATCGATCGTGCGTTCGAGCAGATCCGCGTCGCGGTGGATCGCCGCGTCGCGCTGGCAATTCATGCCCGTGAGCAGCATGACGGGTTCTGCGGCCAAGCGCTCTGCCTCGGTCGTTGCGGTGGCCACGCTGGGCTCGGCGGTGGGAGTGGGTTCGGCGGTGGGAGTGGGTGCGGCCGTGGGCGGCGGGGCTGGAGCCGCCGGTGGGGTAATCACGGGCGGGGCGGACGTGACGAGCTGCGGGTGGGTCTCGCCGAGTGCCGCAGGGGCCTTGGGTAGCGCCGTGGTGGCAACCTGCGGGCGGGGTGCTGCGGGTTGCAGGAATGGGAAGGAGGCGATAAGCGCGGCGGCCGTAAGAGCGCCGATCCACACGGCGCGGCGCCTGCTGGATGGAGTCCGCTTGGGTTTTACCCGAATCAATTGCGCCTTGCGGTGGGTGGGGTTCGGAGCCATGGATTGGGCCCCAGGGGGACGATTTTTTGACGGCTTCATACGAGTTGGCCATTACCCCCCAGCACGAGCTGTGTTAGCAGGTACCACTGTTGTGGCCGGGATCTGCAGCATAAGTGGGGGATTGGGGGAAGGAAAGCCCTAATAAACACTTGCAGCAGAGGATTTTCCGAAACAACAAGTTCTGCGAGGTTGCCCAATATGCCAGCAAGCGGCTGCCCGGTCGGCAATACCCTCTGCAACCACGCGATTGCCTTTGCCTCGGACCGCTCGCGGTGGCACTATTCGTTGCATGACACGTCTGCTCTATCTATTTTCCAGTGCCGTCGCGCTGGCCGTGCTGGCGTCTTGTACGACGTTGCCGGTGGTTGCCTCGGCAGGTCGCGATGACGCGGGGCGCCGGTGGGGGCTGCGGGGATTCAAGACAATTATCATTGATGCCGGGCATGGCGGTAAGGATTTTGGCGCGCCCAGCAAGTCCACCGGCCAACTCGAAAAAACCCTCACTCTCGACACCGCCAAACGCCTCCGCGCCGAGCTCGCCGACAGTTTCCATACCATCCTGATGCGCAGTGACGACTCCTTCGTCGACCTCGACGAGCGCGTCGCCCGCGCCAACCGCTATGACAACGCCGTGCTGGTTAGCATCCATTTCAACAGCGGCCCGCGCTCGTTGCGCGGACCGGAAACGTATTTTTGGCGCGTCGATAGCCACGGTTTGGCCGTGCGCCTGCAACGCGCCATGACGCGAATTAGCCCTGGCCCACAGGCCAATCGGGGATTGGTGCGCCGCCGCCTGCGTCTCACCCGCAATCCACTCATCCCGTGCGTACTCGTGGAAGGCGGCTACCTCAGCAACCCGGCCGAGGCCCACCTCATTTGCGATCCCGCCTATCGCCAGGGCCTCGCCCGGGCCATCGCCGCCGCCATCCGCACCCAGGCTGCCATCGGCGATGCTGGCACCGGCCCGCTGCCGCCGCCCCTAACATCCCCGCCGAGTCGAGCGGGCGACCGGCGGAAATGAGGCAAGACCCAAGACTGCAAGACCCAAGACGCAAGACGGCAAGACACAAGACGCAAGAGAAGATAAGATAAGAGAGCGCTGCGCCCTCGGAAAATGCGAACATCGAACATCGAACATCGAACTTCCAACGTCGAACCGAAGAGAGAAAGGCAACGCCTTCTGTCTGTTTCTTTCGCCTCTCCTGTTCGGCGTTGGAAGTTCGGCGTTCGGCGTTCGGCGTTCAATGTTCGTCTTGTGTCTTGTGTCTTGTGTCTTGTGTCTTGTGTCTTGTGTCTTGCGTCTTCCAGTCTTGAGTCTTAAATCGGCCACACCCCGAGGGCTTGGAGCTGGCG
>WBXD01000126.1 GCA_008932935.1 Verrucomicrobiota bacterium | reverse complement strand
TCATCGTCTGGGGCGGCGAATTCGGCCGCACCGTCTACAGCCAAGGCACCCTCACCCGCGACAACTACGGCCGTGACCACCACCCGAAAAATTTTTCCATCTGGATGGCAGGAGGCGGGGTGAAGGGAGGCATGACTTACGGCGAGACCGATGATTTTTCGTACAACATTGTCAAGGATCCGGTGCACATTCGCGACTTTCACGCCACGATGCTCCACGTGCTGGGCATCGACCATGAACGCATGAGCATCCGCAGCCAGGGCCTTGACATGCGCCTCACCGGCGTTGAGCCGGCAAAGATCATCACAGACATCCTCAGCTGAGCTAAGGAGCGGCGGGAGTGCGAGCGCCTAGCGGCAACTAATCGGCCAATCCCCGCGCATAGACATCGTCCTCGGTGAAAACGATGGTCATCGGCCGGCAGCACACCTCGCAATCGTAGTCCACCTCCGTTGGCATTTCGTCGGGATGCGGGACGGCGACTTCAAACACCTCAAAACAGGTCGGGCAGGTGACTTCGGCAAGTTCCATGGCGGAGGGTGCCACGGTTCTGGGGTTTTGCAATCCTGCAGCGCTGGGAAACACCCCTGTGTCAGGGTGATTGGCTGAATCAGCCTCTATTGGAGGAACTGCAAACTCACCAAGGCACCATCTACAAAGCCAGCAACTGGACGCCATTGGGCTTTACCAAAGGCTTCAAGCGCCACCGCGCCGACTTCTATCAAGACGACGAGCATCCGAAAAAACTCTGGATCAAAACCCTCCACCCCAAGGCACAACAGCTTCTGGCAAGCCCCGGCGGACTTCCCGAAGTCCATGCCAAGGGTGTTAGACAAGCCACTGCCGCTGCCCGCTGCGCACTCAGTTGCGCGCAACTGCGCAGCCTCTCCGACGCGTTTGAAAACGTCCCGGATCCGCGTGACCCACTCAAGTGCCGCCACCGCCTGCGCGCCATGCTCACCCTCATTGTCCACGGATTGCTTTGCGGCGCTCCCGACGTCAAGGCCATCTGGCGCAGGGCCGGCCCGCTCAACGAGCAACAGCGCAGGGCCGCAGGCCTGAGCTGGCGTGATAAATCAGGTCGCCTGGCCATGCCCGGCTACGACGCCATCAACGACGTGATCAACGCCATCGACCCCGACAAACTCGCCGCATTCGTCAATCGAAAGCGATGGCAGCGGCTGGACGAAGCGTTGCCGGTTCAGCCAATCGCCCTGCCAGGAAGGGCCAATGCGCCAAGCGTTGGGGCGACTGCCAATGATAACCACGGATGACGAGGTCTTCTTCGTCCCGTGCCACCGTTCAAGCAGGCCTCCGCACACTTGTGATTCATGGCGCGGCCTCGCTAGTCCTTGGCTTTGCGTGCGGCTAGCCAGCGGTGAAAATACTCGTCCTTGGCCGTGCGTTCCGCGCCGGCGATCGCCTCAGGACCTATTGGCATGCCCCCAAAGCCAAATTGAAATTGCAGCAGATCGGCGGCGGCAGGGCGCCGTCCGAGGGCCAGCGGAAGGTCCACCAATTTGCCCTCGCGAAACAACTTGAGCGTGACCTTGGTGCCTGCTTTGAAGGACTTGATTTTTTCGCTGACCACGGTGGAAGTATCCTCCTGATGCCAGACGATATCGTCCACGCCAAGGAGCAAATCGCCGCCGAGCAGGCCGGCCTTGTGGCCTGGTGTGTCTGGTTCGACTTGCAGCACGCGCACGGCGAAGCGTGGCAGGTCCTCGCCGGGCACCTTGACGGCTTCGGTATTCGGGTTCATGCGGAAGCCGACGTAACCGACGCCGTTGCGCAGATATTCATCGCACACCAGTTCCCGTAGCACCCCTAAGCAGCGCTGCCGCTGCTCGGGCTCCGCTGCCGACCGAGATTGCTGATAGAGCGCTTCCGGCGAGGCGTCCGCACGCTGCCGTGTCCAGGCCAGCAACTCGGCTTGCGCCTGCTCGCGCTCGGCAAAATTTTCCGCTTGCAAGCCCAGCATCATGGCAGGTGGCAACTCGATGGCTGCCGTACGCATTGGCCACGCCAGCATCGCTATGGCGGCAAGCCGCAGGCAGGTGGCTGGCCGAAGCGGACTCATGACAATCAATGGTTGTACCAGTTTTTTTGCGGCACCTCGATGGTATCGTTCGGTTCCAAGGGAATAGCCATGTTTTTGGCATCGGTCAGGTCGTACACGTGCTGCGTCTTATTACGAAACAGTTTGACCCGGAACATGCTGCCGAATTCCGTGGGCCCGCCCCCAGCTTGAATCGCTTGATAGAGCGTGAGTCCCTGGGTGAACTCCGCCGGTCCGGGCCGCCGCACCTGGCCACCAAGGTGCACGACCTGTTTATCGAGGGTGTCGGCGCTGGAACTGAGCACCTGGATGGTCGGATTAGTGTAGATCTCGCGGGTCTTATAGGTCGATTGGAGGATGCGCGAAAGTTCATCCGCCTGCAAGCCGGAGGCCTTGATCGGCCCGATGTGCGGCATATTGATCATGCCGCTTTCCGACACGGGGTAAGTGCCATCAAAGCGGGTTTTTTCTTCAGTCGGCACCCCGAGGATGGTGATGGTGATCGCCCGCCCCGGTTTGATCTGAGTTTGACCAAAGAGGGTGAGGGCAAGCAGCAGCGACGTTAGGCTGCCCAAGATAAGTGCTTTGAAATTCATGGCGGAAGTTTCTTACAGGGTGTGGGTTGGTCAATACAGTTCCGTGTCATTGCCTTGTGCAGTGGGCTGGCTCTTGCTGGCTGCCTGGGGCTTGGGCGAGGCACCCAGCGCCGGAGGCCCGATCTGCGATTCAGCCGGCGCGTAGTACGTGTAATAACTCGTGTAGTATTGATATTGGCTGTCGCTGCGCACATCCACGTTGTTCAAAACTACGCCGATGATAGTGCCGCCGACGTTTTCAACGGCTTGTTTGACGCGTTGCAGCATGTTTCGAGGCAGTTTGCGATGTTGTACGACGATCATGGTGAGGTCCACTTCGCTGGCCAGCACGGAGGCGTCGCTGACCCCGAGGATCGGCGGGCTATCTACCAGCACTAGGTCGAAGCGTTGTTTGACGTCCTGGATGAGTTCGGACATGCGGCGCGAGTTGAGGATACCGGCGGCATCGGCCGGCAGGATGCCCGAAGGCATGAAATACAGGTTGTCCACCGGGGTCTGGAGGATCACATCCTCCAGCATCAGTTCGGTCGTGAGGTAATTGGTGAGACCGACGGAATTGTTGATGTCAAAGAAGGTATGCAGGCGCGGCCGGCGCAAGTCGGCATCGATCATGAGGGTGGTGTAACCGCCCTGGGCGCAGACGTAGGCGAGGTTGACGAGGGTGGTGGATTTGCCTTCGCCGGCGCCGCCGGATACCACGGTGATCGCGTTGTCCTCGGGGTTTTTGCGGTTGAACTCGATGTTGGTCCGCAAAATCCGATAGGCTTCGGAATCCGGGCTCATGCCACTTTGTTTGTGCAGTATGCCGATGTCTTTGGGGATGACCGCGAGCACAGGCACCTGCAAATAGCGCTCGACGTCTTCGAGGGTTTTGACCGATGTGTCGAGGTATTCGAGGAAGAAGGCAATCCCCAGTCCGCAGATCAGACCGATGACCGCGCCGAGTATCAGGTTGAGCGTCACGTTGGGACTGACCGGGCTTTGGGCACTGACCGGTTCATCATGGACGACGATGGAGTCGTTAGGCATTTTGCCGGAAATTTCCTCGCCAATGAGTTTAAGCTTCATCTGTTGCAGCATTTCCTGCTCGGACTCAAAAGTGCGCTTGGCATCCACATAGTCCTGGGCATCCAGGCCGTGCTTGATGGCCTCACCGCGTTTGTCGTTTTTGTTGGCCTGGGCGCGCTTGAAGCGCGCTTCCGCAAGTTCGAGCTTGGCCTGAAGAGTGTCACGCAGCGACACCACGCCTTCGTCGAGTTGTTTTTTCATGGACTCGATCATCTGGGCGTTGGCGAGCATCGTGGGATGTTGCAGGCCGAGTCCCTGGCGCTTCAACCCTTGAAACTGGGTTTTCTGTTCCAGATACTTTGGATAGAGCGTCTGCACGACGTTGTCGGGCAGGGCCAAACCGGAGGCATACACCATGAGTTGGTCGGAACTATATTTAAGCAGGCTTTGAATCATGCTCTCCAGCTGCATTTTTTCCGTTTCCAACTGGGTGAAGGTCTCCTGAGCACTCTTGGCACCGTTGTCATCCTCCGTGTTGGCGTTGCGGTAGTAGGAATCCTGTCCGTAATAAATGATACCTTTGGCCCGCACGATGTTAGCCAGCACCTTACGCCGCTCCTCCACGATATCTTCCTGGGCCCGCACGGCCTTCTTGAGTTCGAGCAGTGCTAGGTCGCCCTCCTTATTTTCCGTCTCGCTACGATACTCCTTGTAGGCGCGCGCCACCTCGGCGGCAATGTCCCTAGCTTCATCCTTGTCCGAATGCCTCACGCTGATGGTGATCAAGTCGGTACCGCGAATGTTATCGGTTCTGACAATGCTCGTGAGGATGTTGAAGACTGTCTCGCGGTCCAAGCTCCAGTTATTGGCGAGGTCGAGATTGTCGATGACCTTCATGAGCGAATTGCGACTCTTGATTTTCTCAAACTCGGTGTTGAAGAAATTCACCGTCGAGCGGCCAAATCCGCTGGTGTCTTCCATGCCCTTGAAGACGGTAATGAGGGTGCCGCGCGGCTTGACCTCGATTTTCGCGTAGCTTTCGTATTTCTTCGGCATCACGTAGGTGATGACCGAGGCGGTCATGAAGACCAGCAGCAAGGTGAGCAGGATCAAGCCGTAGCGATTCTTGATGACCTGCCAGTAATCGAAGGCATGCAGGGCCGTTTCGCTTTGTTGGGGAGGGGGGGTGGGCATGGCGTCTTAGGTCTGGGCAGAATGTAGAGAGTAATTGGCAAGAATCAAAAGAAAACTCCCGCAATGAAATATCATTGCGGGAGCTTAAGAAAAGTCAAATAATATCGTGAAGAAGCTTATTACTTGGAATGCGCCGCCGCCGGAAGCATCAGAATTGATAGCTTACGCCGATGCTGATGCGGTTGCGGGTATAGGCTGGGGTAACGTCGGAAGTTGAATCCGTGTAGCTGTAGGAGATGCTGCCATAGAAGCGCTCGATGAGCTTCAAGCTCAGGCCAACAGAGGCATTGAAGAGATCCGAAGACAAGCCGCTGGCGGTGGGGGCGCCGGGACCGTTGACTCGGGTGCCATCATTGAACTTGGCGGGGATATAATCCAGACCGCTGAAGAGGCTCAGGTTCTGAGAAATTGCGTAGTCGCCGCTGATGCCGATGCGCAGGGTTTGGCGTTTATTGAAGTCGTAATAGGTATTTTGTGCCACTACGTACTGCACCGTATCGTAGGATTCGATGCTGTAACGCAGGAAGCCGCGCAGGGTGAAATCCCGGGTAAGGCGGGAATCCATGGCCATTTCAAAATAGGGATTGTTGCTGTTAGTTCCGACATCGAGTTGGCGGATTTGCAGACCCGCCTTGGTCACTAAGATTGCGGTGGGACTGAAGCGATATTCGAGGCCGCCAAGAAGGTATTGATTGGTGGAATTTGATGCGAGCCCCCCAGCGGTGGTTTGACTATAGCGATAATCGAAGGTGAGCACGCTGCGTTCGGGCGTGAGCTGATAACGGAACTGGTTGTATGCTTCCCAAGTGAAGCGATTCTGAACTTGGTTGGTGGTGCCGCTATATTCCAAGGCGGTGAGGTTGAGGCCCGTATAAGTGGCCATCCGCTCGGTCCAGCGATAACCCAGCGAATTGTCGGTTTGCCAGAACAGATAGGCACCCGACTGGCGACTGGTCGCAACCCCATAGGCGTAGTCGGGCTCCAGCTCATAAGACACGGCGTTGCGGCTCGATAGTCGCAGGCGCTCGTCGAAGCGGTGCGTGAGATTGGCGGTCGTGCGAACTTGGGCGTAAACGTCGTCAACCAAAGTCGGCGGCTTGTCAACGTAGTAAACGCAGCCTAGGCGGGCGAATACATCCCACGTGGTCTGGGGAGTCAAGCTGAGGAACGAAAGACCCGCGTATGGATTCAACGAGGTGGCGCTGTCCTTGCTCACGTTGCCTGGGTTGACGTTGTCGTCATAGGTGAGACTCATGCCGGTGCTCCACTTGAGCGGGGCTGAATTCTGCGCCTCGGTGCCAACATTGTACAGGCCCTCGGCAGCCGAGGCGGAGCCGGTTGCGAGGATTGAGGCGAAGAACAGGGAGAATTTGTGTTGCATTTTTGATAACTGTTAGAAAATAAATTCAGTACGTCTAGCTTGCTCAAGAGCGCCGCATCAGGCGGGAGTGTTTGTGACATCCGTCACGTCTGGAGGCGAGACTACGCCACCGCCGCCGCCACCGGGAGTGCCTGCGGGAGGCGGGGTAAAGCCGCCGCCGCCCGGTCCGCCGGGAAGGCCGCCGATGAAACCACCACCATTGCCGCCATTGCCGCCATTGCCGCCATTGCCGCCAT
>WBXD01000125.1 GCA_008932935.1 Verrucomicrobiota bacterium | reverse complement strand
TGGATAGGTCGAGATCACGTTCATGTTGAACTCGCGGCGCAGGCGCTCCTGGATGATTTCCATGTGCAGCAGGCCGAGGAATCCGCAGCGGAAGCCGAAGCCCAGGGCGGTGGAGCTTTCCTGCTGATAGGTAAATGCCGGATCGTTGATCTGGAGTTTGCCCATGGCCATCTTCAGGGATTCATAGTCCACCGAATCCACCGGATAAATGCCGGAGAACACCATCGGCTGAATCTCCTTGTAGCCGGGCAGGGCCTCCGGGCAGGGGTGGGTCGCATCGGTCATGGTATCGCCGACCTTCACCTCGGCGGCGGACTTCATATTGGCGATGACGTAACCGACGTCGCCAGCCCGCAGGATTTCGCAGGCGGTCATCTTGGGGGTGAAGATGCCGACTTCCTTGACCTCGTAGGTGTTGCCGGTGGCAAAGAGTTTGACCTTTTGGCCGCGTTTGACCGAGCCGGAAAACACCCGGACGTAGGACACGACGCCGCGATAGGCATCGTAGAGCGAGTCGAAGACGCCGCAGCGCAACAGCTTGTCGGGGTTTTCCACCGGGGCGGGCACCCGGGCGATGATCGCCTCGAGAATATCCTCAATGCCGATGCCATTCTTCGCGGAGGCCGCTATGCAATCCTCCGCCGGTATGCACAAAATCTCCTCAAGCTGGCGCTTACATTTGGCCACATCTGCCGCCGGTAGGTCGATTTTGTTGAGTACCGGGAGAATCGCCAGGTTTTGCTGGGTCGCCAAATGCAGGTTGGCCACCGTCTGCGCCTCTACACCTTGGGCTGCATCCACCATCAAAATCGCGCCCTCGCAGGCGGCCAAGGCACGCGATACTTCGTAGGAGAAATCGACGTGGCCGGGGGTATCCAGCAAGTTGAGCTTGTAAGTTTTGCCGTCCTTGGCGGTGTATGCCATGGCCACCGGATGGGACTTGATGGTGATGCCCTTTTCCCGTTCCAGGTCCATGGAATCGAGGAGTTGGTCCTGGCGCTGGCGCAGCGTGATGGTGCTGGTGGCCTCCAACAGACGGTCCGACAACGTGGTTTTCCCGTGATCAATGTGGGCGATAATCGAAAAATTGCGGGTCAGCTCGGTGGACATGGGAAAAGAACTCGACGGGGCGGGCGGCGAAGAAAGCAGGAATGCGCCCACTAGGCACGTAAAATCCCGCACAAGTGAGTCAGGAGGAGTATTGACAATACAAATGGGAAGTGGCAATTGTATTGCCATGCAAGTCACCTTGGATCGAATGAGCCGGATTGTCGTGCCAAAAGCCATCCGGGATCGTTTTGCGCTCAAACCGGGTGATGATCTGGAACTCACCCTTGAGCCCGATGGCATTCGCCTGCGCCCGGCAGTGCCGACATCGCCCCTCACCGACGAAGGTGGCATTCTCGTCTGTTCGTCGGCCTTTCCACCCTCAGCCTGGGATGTCGGAGCGTTCCTAGACGCACCAAGAACCCAGCGCAGCACGGAAATTGGCGGCCTTTAACCTATGAAAGCCTGTTTTGACACCTCCACTCTGGTGGCCGCCCTGCTCCAGCAGCACCCCCACCATGCCCTCGCCTTTCGGCAGCTTCAAGCTGTGAAAGCGGGGTTGGTGGATGGCCACCTAACCACCTACGGCCTCGCCGAACTCTTTGCCACGCTCACCGCGCTGCCACTCAAGCCGCGCTTGCTCGCTGCCGACGTCGAGCGTCTCATCCGGCAAAGTATTCTCGCCTGTTTCACCCTGATTCCACTCAGCGCCGAAGACTATGCCGACGCCATGCAACTGACGGTGAGGCAAAATCTCGCCAGTGGAGCCATCTACGACGCCCTCCACCTGATCGGAGCCCGTCGTGCTGGCTGCAGCGCCCTTTATACGCTGAACTTACGCCACTTCCGTGCCCTTGCCCCCGGCGATCCCATCATCGCCTCGCCATAGACAGAAGACAGCAGAAGACAGAAGACAGAAGACAGAAGACTGGAATAAGAAGCGCGATGCGCGGTCCAAGGGCTCTGCTCTTATCTTGGAGCGCAGCGGTCTCGTGTCTTGCAGCGCAGCAGTCTGGTGTTTTGTGGCCTGATTTTGCAGTTTGCGCTGGCGGACCGGGGAGCTATGCTGCACGGCGTGACGACTCAGGCTCAAACCGCAGGTGGCATGTTGATTGCGGCGCCCGGGCGCTGGGATGAGGCGTGTTTCGCGGTGCCGGCGGTGCGCGCGCTGATGGCCTCAGGGATTGGCGTGGGGCTGCTGTGTGCGGCCGGCCAGCGCGAGTTCTGGGAGACATTGCCGGGCTTGGCTGTACTGGATTTCCCCACCACCATCAAACCACGCGCGCTGGCTGGCCAATTGGCCGGCCAGTGGCAGGCGGTGCTGCTGTGGGAGCCTGGCGTGGCGGCTGACGCATGCATCCGGGCTAAAATTGCCCGCCGTCTCGGCCCCAATGAGCCGTCACTGAAAAAATATCTGACCCATCCGGTCCCACTGGCGTCGGCGCAGCGCCCGCTCGAGCACCGCGTGCGCCATTACCTCACGGTGGTGGAAACCCTTGGCCTCGATACCACCCGCAGCGAACTTTTCGCGCCGGCGTCCCTCGGCTTGCCACGCCACCCCCAATCATTGCTGCTGTTCCCGGATTCGGATTTCGGCGTCAGTCACGAGTGGCCGCTGGAGCGCTGGACCGAACTGGTGCCGGCGCTACAGGCGGCCGGTTGGGCGCTGAGCCTGGCCGGACTGGCACAGGGCAGCGGGCTGGCCACCAGGTTGCTAGAGCGGCTCGGTGGCACCCTGCCCTATCTGAAGTTTGAGTCGCTCGCCACAGCCTTGCCGGTGCTCGCGGCGCAGGCGTTGGTGGTGGCGGCGGATGGCTCGCTGCCGCACTTGGCCGCCTTCGTGGGCACACCCTGTGTGACGCTGTTCGGCCCGAATGATCCGGCTTGGAAACGTCCACTTGGCAGGAGCCATTCCGAAGTGCGCCGCCATGTGGCTTGCGCTCCGTGCTTTCTAACAAAATGCCCGCTGGACGGCCGCTGTCAGGGCGAGCTCAGCGTGGCACGGGTGCTCGCGGCGGTGGCTGAGCGCAGCCAGCTAAGGAGTGAATGGTTTTCAGATGACTCCGTTTCGAGTTTTGCTTGGTTAAGTTAGCGCTTATGGGGCAGAGCCCCCATGTGATGCGGCCAGGCGTGGGGCGGCTCACCCAACGATCTTACGGTGTATTCACGGTTTTTCAGGTTATCGGGCACCGAACCTGCGCAAAGTTTAACACTACTCCCGATTTTAGACCATTTTACGTTGAAATTTGTCTAGTTTTGCTCCGGCAAGAAATCCAGTTTTGAACCAGCGCCGACAGAGCTGTCGGAAAAGCTTGTAGAGGGAAATGGATTTGCCTAGCGTCAGGGTTATGAATGCGCAAAAGCCTGCTGCTGGTTTGGATTTGCTAGGGAATCCGCCAGACTTTTCGCTGGTCTTGGGAGGGCCGCTGTTCCAGTTATTGTGTCGGGCACACCTGGCCAACGATGCCCTGCAGTTGCTGGGCCAGCGGGTCATCGTCATCGTGCTGGTGACTTGGTTGCCGCTGGTGGTGCTGACGGCGCTGGAGGGGCATCTGGTGGGTAGCGGCGCGAGGTTAGCGTTGCTGATGGATGCGGAAGTGCACAGTCGTTTGCTGGTGGCGTTGCCATTGCTGGTGATTGCGGAGATGGTGGTGCATCGGCGGATGCGCTTGCTGTTGCGGCAATTTCTGGAGCGCCAATTGATTGCGGAAAAGGCCCTGCCGCAGTTCGAGGCTGCCATCGCCGCGGCATTTCGCTTGCGCAACTCGGTGTTCGCAGAGCTGCTGCTCATCGCTCTCGTCTATGGGGTCGGCATCCTCATCGTATGGCACCATTTCCTCGCATTCCACTCCGCCACTTGGTATGCGACGCCCACCGCCGACGGGTCCAATTTTTCGCTGGCGGGCATCTGGTATGGTTTTGTGAGCCTGCCGGTATTTCAGTTTTTGTTATTCCGGTGGTATTTCCGCTTGCTCGTCTGGTCGCGCTTTTTGTGGCAGGTGTCGCGCATCGAATTGTGCCTGATGCCGACCCATCCGGACCACCTCGGTGGGCTGGGATTTCTTTCCAACACGGTTTACGCCTTCTCCATGCTCGCCGTGGCCCATGGCGCGTTGCTCGCCGGCTTGCTCGCCAACCGGATCTTTTTCCTCGGTGCCACGCTGTCCCAATTCAAAGCCGAAATCGCCGTGTTGCTCGGCTTTCTGCTGTGCGCGATTTTCTTTCCGCTGCTGGTGTTTATGCCGCAACTTGCCGCGGCTAAGCGCCGTGGCTTGCGCGAGTATGGAGCGCTCGCCGGGCGTTATGTGCGCGAGTTCGACACCAAATGGCTGCGCGGCGGCGCGCCACTCGCAGAGCCACTGGTGGGCAGCTCCGACATCCAGTCACTCGCCGATCTGGCTAACAGTTACGAGGTGCTGCGCATGATGCGCATTGTGCCTCTATCCAAGGACGCGGTCATCCAGCTGGCCGTATGGACCCTGCTGCCGCTTGCGCCGCTTCTGCTCACCCTGATGCCATTGGAAGAAATCCTCAAAAAATTGTTCTCGATCGTGCTATAACAATACTATCCCGACCATCCGCACATGATACCTCCCGCCACAGCTCCAGCGTCGCCCACCACCAGCCCCCCATCCCAGGCCAGCGTGTTTGTGGTGGATGACGACGTGGCGTTTTTGCGGGCGGTGTCGCGCTTGCTGCGTGCGGCGGGCTTCCGGGTGGTGATTCACAACTCGGCGGCGGAGTTGCTGGCGGAGTTGCGCCCAGACACGCACGGTTGTGTAATGAGCGACCTGATGATGCCGGATATGAACGGGTGGGCTTTGCAGTGCGCCCTGCGCCAAGCCGGCTGCCTCCTGCCGCTGGTCTTCCTCACCGGCCACGCGGACGTTGCCACCTGCGTGCATGCCATGCGTGCCGGGGCTGAAGATTTTCTAACAAAAGAGTCATCCCAGGACACGTGGCTCGCGGCGGTGGCCCGCGCCCTAGCCCGCAACGAGCAGGAGTTGGCTTGGCAAGCCCAGCTGCGGGCGTTGCGCCGGCCATTCGAATTGCTAAGCGCACGCGAACGTGAAGTGCTGGGGCACGTTGTGCAAGGCCAGCTCAACAAACAGATCGCCTCCGATCTCGGCATCCATGAGCGCACCGTGAAGCTGCATCGCACCCATATCACCACTACGCTCGGCGTGCGCTCGGTGGCCGAACTCACCCGCATGGTGCAGGCGGCTGGTCTCTTCTCATGGGTTACAGCCAGCGCGGATTCGAGCTGAGCTTTTTCTACGACCTTCCCCAAAGGGCAGTGGACGCGAAGGCAAGTTTTACCGGAAGGTTGCACTCGTTTTGATAAGTGCCAATGCCTTTCTCCATCTGTCCATCATTGTAACTTCCCACAGTCATGAAATCTCTAGGTCCATTCAGCAAGTTCCCCAGTCAACCCTTGTGCAGCGCTTTTGCCATTTTATGCGTCGCGTCACTCATGCCGGATACGTCCGTCGTGTTCGGACAGGCGGCCCAGGAACCCGTGCCGATCACCACGGCACCGGCAGCACCGAAGATTCCCAATGACCAATTGGATTCGTTGGTTGCACCCATTGCGCTGTATCCCGATCCGCTGCTGAGCCAGACGCTGGTGGCAGCTACCTATCCGTTGGAGATCATTCAGCTGCAACAGTGGTTGGATAGAAACAAGTCGCTCAAGGGCAAGTCGCTCGCCGATGCCGTGCAAAAACAAAACTGGGATCCAAGTATTCAGGCGCTCGTTGCGGTGCCGGATGTGGTGCAGCGCCTAGCAGGCAATATCCAGTGGACGACGGATCTGGGAAACGCTTTTCTGGCGCAGCAGGCCGATGTAATCGCCGCGGTCCAGCGCATGCGTGTGAAAGCGCAGGCAACAAACAATCTAACAACATGTGCGGAGCAGAAAGTCGACACCCAAGTTGTTGAGGGTGGCAAACAGGTGATCGTCATCGAGCAGGCCAGCCCCGAGGTGGTGTATATCCCCTCTTACGATCCCGAGGTGGTGTTTGGCGCACCCGCTTACCCTTATCCATCCTATATCTATCCTGGGTATGTGCCGGGAACCGGGCTCGCGTTCGGGGCCGGGCTGGTTTTGGGAGCCGCTTGGGGTGGCGGCTGGGGCTACAATTGTGGCTGGGGCGGCGGCACCATCAATATCAATAACAATAATAACTATATAAACCACTATAATAGGGTCAACAATATCAACCGGGGCCAGCAAGTAGGCAATTGGCAGCACCAGCCGGCACATCGGGGCGGGGCTCCCTATGGCCCTGGCGGTGTTGGCGGCGTGGGCGGTGTGGGTGGCATCGGACGCCCCGGTGGTGTGGGTGGCCCTGGCGGTGTGGGCGGCGTGGGCGGTGTGGGCGGCGTCGGAGGCGCGGGGGGCGGGGGCGGCGCGGGGGGCGTGGGGGGCGAGGGCGGAGGGGGG
>WBXD01000124.1 GCA_008932935.1 Verrucomicrobiota bacterium | reverse complement strand
TCGCCTGCGAAGAAACAGCCTGGCTGGAAAAGTATTTCGCGATCAGCTCGATTTGATCGTCCGTATAGCCCTTTGCTATCTGCTGCATGATCGTTGCGTGGCGCTCCCCGGAACGAAAGGCCTTCATCAGGACAACGATTTCAGCAGCACTTTTGCCCGCCAACGGCGTCATGCCCTGCTTCGCCTGACCATCGATGCCATGGCAAGTGGCGCAGGTTGCCGCCAACGCCCGGCCAGGATCTGCCTGCGCGAAGACGGGACGCATGACAAATTGGCTGAAAACCGCAAACAAGACTAGGCTGGAAAAGCGGAACGTGCGCCAACCTTGCGGCGTCGCAACATCTACCGGACCGATCGGATGCGACGAGGCAGTCTTGCCAGCGTTACACCGCTCACAGGAGTCTTGTCCAATTGAAGGGTTGTTCGTGATCACGGTGACTTGGCATTGATGCCCGAATTAATTTTGTTTGACTTTTTTATATTACGTTTTATCATATTATATAAATATTAATAATATTAATAAGCCGGGAGGAGATGTGAACCCGATCATTGCCCAGTTACACAGCCGATTGCCTGGATGCAATCGGGAGCAACTCTTGAGGACGTCTCGTGAAGGATAAGCCACAGCAGCGGGGAAGAATTCAACTGGCGCCGGAAAACTTCCTTGGCGAAGCGCAAATACAGGAAGCCCGTCACGCCCGGCGACAGTTCATGGCCAAGGCCCTCGCCATGGGCGCGGGTGTTGCCGTTGCAGGCACAGCGGGCGCCGCAAGTGCCGTAGCAATTGGCGCAGGCGACAAGGCCATACTTGAACTGCCGGAACATTCCAAAGGCCTCGGCCAGCCAGTCGCCGCGCTGGGTTACGGAATGCCCTCAAAGTGGGAATCAGCCTTGCAGCGGCGCCAAAGCCCGGGGTTGACCCGAGTGCCGCAATCATCGGTATCTTTCTGCCCCTTGCAGGGCATGTTCGGCATCATCACACCGTCGGGCCTGCATTTCGAGCGTCACCATCAGGGCTGGTGGGATATCGATCCTTCAAACCACAGGCTGATGATCAATGGCCTGGTCAAGGCAGCCAAGGTCTACACGATGGACGACCTGATGCGGCTGCCTCAGGTGTCACGCATCCACTTCATCGAATGCGGCGCCAATACCGGCATGGAATGGGCCAAGGTGGCCGTGCCTACCGTGCAATACACCCACGGCATGCTGTCTTGTTCGGAGTTCACCGGGGTGCTGTTGTCCACCCTGCTCGACGACTGCGGCATCGATTTGAAAAAGGCCAGGGTCATTCTTGCCGAAGGTGCCGATGGTTCTTCGATGACACGCACCATCTCGCTCGATCGTGCGCTCGATGACGTTATCGTCGCCTGGGGCCAGAACGGAGAAATGCTGCGTCCGGAAAACGGTTACCCACTGCGCCTCGTCGTACCCGGCGTACAGGGAGTTTCCTGGGTCAAGTATCTGCGACGCATCGAGGTCGGCGACATGCCCTACGCCACCAAGGACGAATCCGTGCATTACATCGACCTGATGCCGGACGGCCAGCACCGCCAGTACAGCAGCATCCAGGAAGTGAAGTCCGTCATCACCTCGCCCTCCGGCGGACAGGTAATGCTGGAGAATGGCTTCTACAACGTATCCGGTCTTGCCTGGTCTGGCCGTGGCCGGATCAAGCGGGTCGACGTCAGCTTCGACGGCGGCAATAACTGGCGCAGCGCCGACCTTACTTCAATCGTGCTGCCGAAGGCCCTCACCCGCTTCAACATCGGCTGGCAATGGGATGGCAAGCCGGCCATGCTGCAGTCACGCGCCATCGACGAAACGGGACAGATCCAGCCCGATTCGCGCGCGCTGCGCGCGGTCCGGGGTACCAAATCGATTTACCACAACAATTCGATTCAGACCTGGCAGGTGCGCGAAAGCGGCGAGGTGTTCAATGTCCAGCTTTGATCGCCTGCATCGTATCCGCATCATTCTTGGCGCCATCCTTATTGCGAGCTGTTCGGCGAGCTTACTGGCAGCCACCCCGAACAAAACGACACACGTCGATTTTGGCGTTGGTCGCCCCGCGACGCCTGCCGAAATCAAGGCGTGGGACATCGACGTGCGACCGGACTTCAAGGGCTTGCCGAAGGGATCGGGCAGCGTGTCGTTGGGGCAGGATGTGTGGGAAGGCAAATGCGCGTCCTGTCATGGCACTTTTGCAGAATCCAACGAAGTATTCACGCCGTTGGTCGGTGGCACTACCGCGGACGACATCAAGACCGGCCACACCAGGGCGCTGGCCACCGGCTCCGCGCCGCAGCGAACGACGATCATGAAGGTCGCCACGTTGTCGACGCTGTGGGACTACATCAATCGGGCGATGCCTTGGACAGCGCCCAAGTCGCTGACGACAGATGAGGTGTACGGTGTGCTGGCGTTTCTGTTGAATCTTGCGGAAATCGTACCGGCAGACTTTGTGCTGTCCGACCAGAACATCGCCGAGGTGCAAAAACGCATGCCCAACCGGAACGGAATGACGACCGCGCACGGTCTGTGGGACGTCAAGGGCAAGCCGGACGTGAATGGTTCCAACTGCATGCACAACTGCCGGGCAACGGTTGCAGTCAGTTCGCAACTGCCGGAAGTTGCCCGCAACGCGCACGGCAACATCGCGGAACAGAACAGAAGCTTTGGCGCGATTCGCGGTGCCGACACCAGCAGGCCGGCTGGCGCCGTTGCACTTGTCGCCGCAACAAAAACCGAAGCACCAAAACCAGTCACCGGCAGCGAGCTGTTCGGCAAGAACAGCTGCCTGTCCTGCCATGCAAAGGCAAGCAAGCTGGTTGGGCCGAGCTGGGAACAGATCGCGACCAGATACAAGGACTCGACGGGGGCGGAAGACAAACTCGTTGCCAAGGTGAAGTCCGGCGGTGCCGGTGTCTGGGGCAACATTCCGATGCCTGCGCACGCGCATGTGTCGGAGAACGACATCCGGCAGATGGTCAAACTGATTCTATCGGGCGCCAGGTAATGGCGTCCTTACTCAAGGAGGTAAAGCAAAAATGAACAAGGATCGCCGCAAAGTTCTAAAGGCCGGCGCGGGTCTCGGTCTGCTGTCTGCCCTGATGGCTGTGGGCATGATTTCGCCGCAGCAGGCACAGGCAGCCATCGGCAGGGGCGCCTTCGATGCCAAGACCATCGACGACGTTTACAAGGCGCTGGGCGTCGCCGCACCCACGGCATCCGACCAGGTTGTGATCAACGCTTCCGACATCGCCGAGAACGGTGCCGTGGTGCCGATCGGCATCCGCAGCAACCTGCCCAATACACAGGCGATCGCCCTGCTGGTGGAGCGCAACCCCAACCCGTTGGCGGCGCACTATGACCTCACCGATATGGCAGTGGCAGACATCACCATGCGGGTGAAGATGGGACAGACATCGAATGTGGTTGCGCTGGTGATGGCGGATGGGAAGTTTTTCTCCGCCACCAAGGAAATCAAGATCACCCTCGGCGGTTGCGGCGGATAGGAAAGGAAAGAACATGGGAAACCCGATGAAAATTCGCGCCACGCTCAATGGCGACACGACGGACATCAAGATTCTGATGCGTCACGACATGGAAACCGGCCAGCGCAAAGATGCTGCCGGCGCGCTGGTTCCGGCCTGGTATATCCAGAGCGTGGTCGTCAGCGTGGCAGGCAAAACCGTGATCAATGCCGGCTGGGGCCAGGCGGTATCCAAGGACCCCTATCTGGCGCTGAAGGTAAAGGGGGCCAACAAGGGTGACCCGGTATCCGTGACGTGGACCGACAATAAAAACGACACGCGAACCGACGAAACCACCATTGCCTGAGTATTGGCACACACAAGGGATCGCCAAGTGCATTCCCAACGCGGCAGACATGGAAGGAGAGAGAACATGATGCGAACAAAAATGAGGCTTCTTGCGGGCGTGGCGCTTTGCCTCGGTCTTGCGGCAACGCAGGCCGGCGCGGAGGGCAAGCCGAGCGACGAGATTTCCAAATACCGCGAAATGCTGGCCGACGGCAATCCCGCGGACCTCGTTGAATTACGCGGCGAGGAATTATGGAAAACCGCGCGAGGGCCTAAAAAGGCATCGCTTGAGAAGTGCGACCTCGGCCTCGGCCCGGGCGTGGTGGACGGTGCCTATGCGCAACTGCCCAGATACTTCAAGGACAGTGGAAAGGTGATGGATGCGGAATCCCGACTGGTTCACTGCATGATCACGCTCCAGGGCTTTACGAAGGAAGAAGCGATCAAACAATGGTTCTCGAAACCGGGCAAGGACTCAGACATCGAAGCCCTGGTGACTTTCATCGGCGCCCGTTCCAACGGAAAACCGATCCATGTGCCGCACAAGGATCCGAAGGAAGCGGCGATGTACAAGACCGGCGAATACATTTTCTATCGCCGTAGCGGCCCGCAGGATTTCTCGTGTGCCACCTGCCACACCAGCAATGGCATGCGCATTCGCCTGCAGGAGTTGGGCAACCTGACCACCAGGGAAGGCGCAGGAACCGCGATGAAAAGCTTCCCTGCCTATCGGGTGTCTCAGGGTTCTGTCTGGACCATGCAGCATCGGTTGATCGATTGCATACGCCAGGCCAGATGGCCGGAACCCGAGTATCTGTCTGATGCGGTGATTGCCCTTGAGGTCTACCTGCAAGGCAATGCCAGCGGCACCGTGATGGAAACCCCAGGAATCAAGCGCTAAAGGAGATGCCATGAAAACCAGACTGATCGCAGTGGGTCTGCTTGCCGCTTTTGCAACCGGTATGGCAGTCGCCGCAAACAAGGAAACATCATCGACCTCGGAAGCGGAGAAGGCCTTCCGCAGCTCCTTCCGTTCCGACAATCCCGGCTACTGGATGAAACGCCTGGACCAGGATGAAACGATGGCCTTGTGCAGCAAGTACAAGAACGTGCCGCCAAAAAACGTGAAGCTGAAAATCGAGCGTGACCAGATGGCCACGATCCGCTATCCGATAGAGGGAAAGCTGATTGGCGACTGGCGTGAGGGAGAGAAACTGGCCTCATCCGGCAAGGGTGGTCATATCGGCTTTATCCAGCCCGACCCGCCCGGCACGGCGCGCGGCGGAAACTGCTACGCCTGCCACCAGATGTCACCGAAGGAAGTTGCCTACGGCACCATCGGACCAAGCCTGAAGCATTTCGCCAAGACACGGGGCAGTTCCGAAGAGATCGTCAAGTACGTCTACGACAAGGTCTACAACTCCAACGCCTTTACTGCCTGTACCAACATGCCGCGGATCGGCTACAACAATTGGCTGACACCCGAGCAGATCACCCACATCGTTGCCTATGTGCTCGACCCGGAATCGCCCGTCAATCAGGAATAGCACCATGCAAGAGACGAGTTTCACGCATTTTGTCCGGGGCAACAAAACATGAGCATGAATCGACGGGAGTTTTTGCATACGCTCGCCATTGCCGCCGCTGGCGGCATGGCGCTCGACACGCCATTGGCAATGGCTGCGGCGGGCGGCAGCCAGGATTTTTATGCGCTGCCGAGCTTCGGCAATGTGAGCTTCCTTCACTTCACCGATTGCCACGCCCAGTTGATGCCGATCTGGTTCCGGGAGCCCAGCGTCAACCTCGGCCTCGGTAGCGCCAAAGGTCGCCCACCGCATCTGGTGGGAGAGGAATTGCTCAGGCATTTCGGCATTCGCCCCGGCACACCGGAAGCGCATGCGTTCAGTTGCCTCGACTTTGAAAAAGCAGCCGCCCGGTTTGGCAAGGTGGGTGGCTTCGCCCATCTGGCGACACTGGTGAAAAAAATCCGCGCTGATCGTCCGCATGCCCTGCTGCTCGACGGCGGCGATACCTGGCAGGGCTCGGCGACCGCCTTGTGGACCAACGGCCAGGACATGGTCGATGCCTGCAAGCAGCTCGGTGTGGACATCATGACGGCCCACTGGGAGTTCACCCTCGGCGGTGCACGAGTCAAGGAGATCGTCGAAAAGGATTTTGCCGGCAAGATCGACTTTGTCGCCCAGAACGTGAAAACTGCAGACTTCGACGATCTCGTCTTCAAACCCTATGTGATCCGCGAACAAAACGGGATTCCGGTCGCCGTGATCGGTCAGGCCTTTCCCTATACGCCGATCGCCAGCCCACGCTACTTTGTCCCCGACTGGACCTTCGGCATCCAGGAAGAGAGTCTTCAGGCCATGGTGGACGAGGCTCGCGGCAAGGGAGCAAAGGTTGTTGTCGTGCTGTCCCATAACGGGATGGACGTGGACCTGAAAATGGCTTCCCGCGTGAAGGGCATTGACGCCATTCTTGGCGGCCACACCCACGACGGGATTCCGCAGCCGACCATCGTTGCCAATCCCGGCGGCAAGACACTGGTTACCAATGCCGGGTCCAACGGAAAATTCCTCGCCGTGCTGGACTTCGAAGTGAAGAATGGCAAGGTAAGCGACTATCGTTACAAGCTGATGCCGGTGTTTTCAAATCTGCTGCAAGCTGACAAGCCGATGCAG
>WBXD01000123.1 GCA_008932935.1 Verrucomicrobiota bacterium | reverse complement strand
TCGCCGAAGCGTTTGCCGAACTGCTCCACCACCGCGCCCGGGTGGAATGGGGTTACGAGACCAGCGCTGAACTAACCACTGAGCAACTCATCCACGAAACCTACCGCGGCATTCGGCCCGCCCCCGGCTATCCGGCGCAACCGGACCACAGCGAAAAACCGCTGCTCTTCGATCTGCTGGACGCCACCGCTGCCACGGGAGTTGTGCTAACGGAAAGTTATGCGATGCACCCCGGTGCCGCCGTGTGCGGCCTGTATTTCTCCCACCCGGACAGTCATTACTTCGCCATCTCTGAGTTGCAACCCGACCAGATCGAAGACTACGCCAAGCGCAAGAGCATGCCCCTTGCTACCGTAGAAAAATGGCTCGGACCTTGGCTCGGAACTCAGTAAAATCTCGTCTTGTGTCTGGCAGTATTGTGTCTGTTGCTGGCATCAGAGTCCATGCCAGCGCAGCTTTTGCCGCAATGCTTGATAGAACGAGCGATCCTCGAGCAGCAGCAGGTGCAGCGATCTGGTGGATTTGCGCACCTCGATGCGGTCGCCCGTCTCTATGCGGGTGGTGTCGCGCCCATCGGCGGTAAAGAGCATCGGCCCACAAGCGGCAGCTTCCGGTGCGATTTCCACCACCGCAGAATCGGCTAATACCAGCGAGCGCTGGCTGAGGCTGTGCGGACATATCGGCGTGATTACAAACACCGCCGCCGTCGGCTCGATGAGCGGGCCTCCGGCCGAGAGCGAATAGGCGGTAGAGCCAGTCGGCGTGGCCACGATCAGCCCGTCGGCGCGGTAGTGATTGAGTAATTCGCCGTTGACGCTGGCCCGCACCGCCACCAGGCGGCCGGTTTCGCCGCGGGCGAGGGCCACCTCGTTGAGTGCAACGAAGGACGGCCCCGCTCCGTCAGCGCGGAAAATGATTGCATGCAACAACGAGCGCACACTGGTGGTAAAGCGCCCCTCGGTGACCGCGGCGGCGAAGCCATCCATTTCCACATCGGTACAACTGGTCAAAAACCCGAGCCGGCCGATGTTGATGCCGGCGAGCGGTTTGGCGAAATCGCCGAGCCTCGACAGCGCGTCAAGCATGGTGCCATCGCCACCGAGCACCGCAGCCAGATCGACGCTGCCAGCAAACTCAGAGGCTGGAATGCCGCCGGATTCACCGGCCATGGCGGCGGTTTGCAGGTCGAGGATAGGGCGGCAGCCACGCGCCACCAACGCGGATCGTAGGGCGTGCAAAGCTTGCTGCGCCCCGGCCTTCTTCGGGTTGGCTAATATTCCGACGGTCAGCATCGCGGCCGAGTCAATAGGTTAAGCGGCAGCTTGGCAAGCATACAGCGTGCCGCCGCGATGTGGAACGACACTTACCAAGTGTCGTGTCCAGTAGTCAGGCAGCGAGGCTCATTTTGCCACTCGGCTCGCGCCGCGAGATGCGGCTCCCCCGGCCTTGGGGCCGGAGTCGCGCAGCCATGCGAAGAGTGGCTCAAGGAGTATCGGCGGCGTGCTTGGCGGCCGCGGCGTACTTATCGATGCCGATGAAGCGGATGGTGCTGACAAACTCTTCGACGGCGCGGTCAAATTCTCCAGTGTTGTTTTGAATAATGCGCAATAGGCAACTGCTGCGGGCGGAGAAGGCTGCGGCGTAGGCGCGGTTGATGAGCTTGTGCTCGAGGATGTCGTCGTTGCTCTCAATGGTGCGCAGCGGGCGCAACTTGTCCAGGCGGCGGCGGCCGCGGATTTCGGCTTCGTGGGCATCGACCAGCATAATGGCCTTGGGCGACATGCGTTCCAACATGCGCGGGGTGAAGCCTGGTAAATAACTGCCAGAGCCGGTCTTGATCGTGCAGTGGGTGTCGAGCAGGATGTTTTCCGGGCGCTCGACGATGCGTTTGGTGGTGCGCCACTGCATTTCCTCCTGGGCGTCGGCGCTGAGGTTACGCATTTCATCGCGGTCGGACACCAAGCCTGCCTCTAGGCAGAGGTTGAGCATTTCGGTGCCGAACGAGACAATGGAATAATGCAGGTCGTGTTCGACTTGTTTCCAGGCTTCGACTAACACGGTGGATTTGCCAGCCCCCGGCACGCCTGCGACGATGATTAACTTAGCCATGACTAGCAGGTTGCGCTGTGGCGCGGCACTCCGTCAAGAATCAATGCGCTGGCCCGGTACAAATCCCGCTACAATCCGACATTTGCCTTGGCTGGCAAAAATCACTTGGTCGATGCTCATCGATGCCTCGGCGCTGGTCATGCCAGCCTTTCACTCAGCGGGCTGGCTTAGCGGTTTTCTAGGTTCACCGCGACAGATCGAGCAAGCCGCGGCGGATCGCCTCGCTGACGGCGGCTGGGAGGTTGCGCACGTGGAGTTTGTCAAAGCTGCGCTGGATGTACTCGGTGACCGAATGCGGGCTGAGGCTCAGCGTGTCGGCAATTTCCTGGCGGGTGAGGCCTTTGGCGGCAAGTTGCAATACCTCGCACTCGCGGCCGGAGAGCGAATCGGCATCCGGGATCGGGCTGAGTTGGCGGAACGTCTGCAGGATCATGCCCGCAATTTTTGGATCCAGCGGGGTGCCGCCGGCGAGGACCTCTTCGAGGGTTTCCATCAGTCGCGAGGCACTCCCGGCCTTCACCAGATAGCCATGCGCCCCGGCCTCCAACGCCGCAAACACCTTCGCTTTGTCGGTGAATGCGGTGAGCACCAACACCCGCGCCCTAGGCAGCAGTTCGCGCACCTTGCGGATGCCCACCACCCCGCTCATGCCAGGCAAGCCTAGATCCGAGAGCACCAGATCCGCCTCCAGACCCCCGCGAATCGCCTCCAACGCGTCCTCCATGGTCGAAAAACCGCCAACGCAATGGTAGCCGCCACGCTCCTCAAGAACCATCGACACCGACTCGCGAAAATCGGCGTGGTCTTCGATCAAAATTAAGCGGATAGGCTTGTCGGAGCGTGGAGTTGCATGCGGCATGGCGGGGATACATAGCCCATGCTCGGCTGATGTGAAAGCACGGGTTTGCGCCGGCTCGCCCCTCATTCCTCGGCCTCGCGCTCCTGCTGCTTGTGCTCGGCGACAATCTTGGCCTCCAACTCGTGCGGCACTTCTTCGTAGTGGTCGAACTGCTCGCAATGCCGGCCACGACCCGCCGACAAGGCACGCAATTGGCTCGAATACTTGTACAACTCGGCCTGCGGCACCTGGGTTACAACCACCTCGAAGCGGCCCTCGGTTTCCATGCCCATGACCCGCCCACGCCGGCCGGATAGATCGGCCATCACCGCACCCACGGCATCGGATGGCACCTTGACGCGCAAGCGCATGATCGGCTCCAACAAGCGCGGCGTCGCCTGCAAGAATGCCTCATTGAAAGCGGCCTTGCCGGCGATTTGGAAGGCAATGTCCTTGGAATCCACCGGGTGCTGCTTGCCATCGTAGAAATCCGCTTTTACGTCGGTGACGGGGAAGCCGGCGTAGGGGCCGTGGGCGCAGGCGGTAGTGACGCCCTTTTCGACGGAGGCGACGAACACACGGTCCACATTGCTGCCGACTAACGAATTGGTGAAAACCAGGCCAGTGTCCGCGGGCAGGCTTTCGACGCGCAACCACACCTCGGCGAATTGGCCGGCGCCGCCCGTTTGTTTCTTGTGGCGGTATTTGGAATCCCCCTGGCGCGTGATGGTTTCGCGATAGGAAATGCGCGGTTCGACGAGTTCCACGTCCACATTGAAGCGGCGTTTGAGTTCCTCGGCGACGATTTGGAGTTGCAACTCGCCCTGGCCGGAAACAATCGTCTGGCCTAACGACGGATCGAAATGGAATTCAAAGGTCGGATCTTCCTCCCGCAATACCGACAAGCCCTCACCGAGTTTGTTCAAATCCGCCCGCGACTTGGCGACCAAGGCACCACGCGTGTTAGCTGCGGGAAAGACCACCGTCGGCAGCACCACCCGCCGCGACGGCGCGCACAAGGTATGGCCTGTTAGGGTGGAGCGCAATTTCACCACGGCACCGATATCCCCGGCATGCAAGGCTGCCACCGGTTCGCGGTGCGAGCCATTCACGCGATATAACTGGCCGATGCGCTCACTCTCGCCGCGGCTGGCATTATATAACTCCGTGCCGGTAGTCACATCCCCGCTGTACACCCGGAAATATGACAGCGTCCCAACATGTGGCTCATGCATCGTCTTGAACACATAAGCCACCGTCTCCCCGTCATCCAACGACACCGTCACCGCTGCCCCCTCAGGAGTGGCTGCCTGCACTGTGGCGCGATCCACGCCAGAAGAACCATATTTCGCGATAAAATCCATCAATCGCGAAACGCCGACGTTTTTCGCTCCCGAGGTGGCGAACACCGGCACCAGCAAGCGTTTTTGCACGGCGTCATGCACATGCGCCCGCAACTCGTCCTCACTGAGCGTGCCGGCCTCGAAAAATTTTTCCAACAATGCATCCTCGGACTCTGCGACCATATCGATCAACTGGCGGTGGAGTGCCTGCACGCGTTGCTTGAGTTGGCCATCGGCGGGGCGTTCCTCATAACGGCCGCTGCCGTCATCGGCGAAGGTGATCACCTCCGAGCGCATCACATCGAGCACCGAACGGAAGCCGGGCCCGGCATCCACCGGCAGAGTCATTGGAAACACCCGCGCCCCGTAGTGGTCGCGCGCTTCCTCCAAAATCTCGTCAAACCGCGTGCGCTCCCGATCCAACAGGTTGATCACCAGAAATTTCGGTATGTTATAGTCACTCGCCGCTGCCCACACCTCGTCGGCGCCGGTTTCCACGCCGTTGACCCCGTTGATGACTATCAAGGCGAAATCCGCCACCCGCATCGCACTCAATGGCTCGCCCACAAAATCCGGCAAGCCCGGGCAATCCATCGCGTTGATTTCGCGCCCTAGCCACTCGGACGTCAGCACCGTGGCATGGATCGACTGGTGATGCTCTTTTTCGTCTGAGTGAAAATCGGAGACGGTATTGCCTTGTTCGATGGTACCAGCGCGCTGGATGCGCCCTGCGCATACGAGCATCGCCTCGCACAGTTGGGTTTTGCCGGTAGCGGCGTGACCCACTACGGCAAAATTACGAATTTCTGGCGCTAGAATGTCTTTCATATTGTGGGAATGGTGGGTGATGGGCTGGCTCGCGAATGGCACTCTAAGACCAAACATCCGCATTTGAGCAATTCTCCCCTGCCCTGTCAACTCTGCTGTCGCTCGCCAAAACCCAAGCGCCTATTTAGGGGAAATCCGTGCCGCCCGTTCCTCTTGACTTAACACTTTGGTGGTTTGAACAGAGGCTCCGGGCAGGATGCCCGGGCCACGTGGCGCGCGCATCCTGCCCGCCGCCTCTTCCTGTCTCGCTCCCCCATCGCGCCTAAGTCAACCGTCTCGGGCGCGCTGCCCATACCCCACTTTTTGCCAGCGGGCGTGTTGAATGCGGGGCCCTTACTTCGCTAGCTTCTCCAACCACATATTGTCAGCAATGACGTTATGCGTGATGCGGGTAGGTTTCCGCAAGGACGCGCAACGGAGCGACACTTGCCAAGTGTCGCGTGAAGGACCTGCCGAGGCGGAGTCATGGGACTTTGGCAAGTCCCATTCCGGAGCCCCCCGCCCTGCCGAACAGAGCATTCAGCGTTGGCAGCACGATGAGCGTGCACAAGCTGGAGGTGATGAGTCCGCCCATCACCTCCACCGCCAGCGGCTTTTGGATATCCGCGCCGCAATCGGTGGCCTAGATCATTGGTAGGTGGCCGATGAAACTCGTTAGTGCAGTCATAACCAGGGGCCGGAAGCCGACGGCAGGCGGTTGTTTTTCCCCTGAACTCGTTTGATTCCCGAAATAAGTAATTGACCACTGCATGCCCAAGCACCTAACCGCCGCCCTCCTCACCCTCGCTGTTGCCGCGGCGATCACGGGAACCGTCCTTGCCATCGCCGACCCCGACAATCTCGGCCAGTGGAACAAACCCACTAACTCAGGCCCGGACAAGGCGTGCCCCGGCTTCCTCGTCCACCTCGGTCCCACCGGTGCCCGCGCAATCCTCAAGGAGACCTCGTTCGTGGTGAAATGCCTGTTCCCAAAGTCCCCGGCCGATGGCCCACTCCCGATCGACGATGCAATCACCGGTGTCAACGGCCAGCCGTTCCACAAGCACACCTTCGGCAAGTCCTACAGCATGGACACCTTTCATGTGAGCAATCTGGTCAACTGATCAGCAAAATGGGCAAAAAACCCAGCCACCTGAAAATCCTCGGGAAATATGCGAACCTGTTGTTGAAATTCAAGGACTGGTTCCATACACCGAAGATTCTCTACTATTTATCTGTCACCCTGTAATGAAAAAAGCCGGCGCCCCCGTTAGGGAACGCCGGCCTTCAGATGGGATGGGCTTATTCAGCAGAATTGCCTTCGACGGCTTCTGCCTTTTGCTCGCGCAGCCAAGCGCGGCGGCTCATTTTGACGCGGCCTTTTTCATCGACGCCAACGCACTTGGCGGTGACGATATCGCCACGCTTGACGATATCCTCGACGTT
>WBXD01000122.1 GCA_008932935.1 Verrucomicrobiota bacterium | reverse complement strand
CGTCTGTCGCGGCACCATCGAAGAGCGTATCCTCGACCTCCAAAAACAAAAGTCCGCCCTCGTCGAGGCGCTCCTCTCCGAAGACACCGCCAAACTTCAAATCGACTCCGACACCCTCTCCCACCTGCTCGCCCCTCTTTAGGCTCAAGGCGATCGAAGACGCCAAGGGTCATCCCGAGTTGCGCTTCATCAAGAACTAGCGTGGTGAAAATCCCCACCCGAATCCAGCTGGCTCAAAAAAAACTCGCCGCACGACATGATTTTTGGCGCGACAAGTCGTTGCCAATCAGCTTTTAATGCCGACCCCGCTCCGCCGCCACCTCCCATTTTTCTTTTTTCCATGGCCACCATCACCAAACGCGAACTCGCCATCCGGCTCACCGAAAAACTCGCCAGCAAAGGCATCGAGATCACCCAGCAGACGATTTCGGAAATCGTCCAACTCCTCATCGATGAAATCACCGAGACCCTCGCCGCCGGCGACAGCGTCGTGATGCGCAAATTCGGCGCCTTCGAGGTGCGCGAGTTGAAGGCCAAACTCGGCCGCAACCCGAAAAACCCCACCGCCACCGTCAAAATCCCCGCCCGCGCCGCCGTCAAATTCAAGCCAGGCAAAGAATTGAAGGAAAAAGTCGCCGCCACCCTCAAAATCGTCCGCGAGCGAAAAAGTTAAGCGATAGCGGCATACCCACCGCCATTTTGGCCCACCCGTCGGCCGGTAAACGCTCCCCCTCACTTGTCGACCTCCAAGCGTTGTCGCTCGGCGATGGTGCCTACCAACGCAGCAAGCACCACAGGTGGCATTTCTAGCTAGGCTGCGCCTCAGCACAAGACTTGAAGACACACGACGAAGAACTTGACCTAACTACACCATCTTTGGCTTTTTAAAGACTCTAGCCATGCCAAAACCCATTTGCATCATTTTATGGACCGCCGTTGCCTTGCTCGGCGCGGTGGCCGTCGGCCTGCTGGCTTTGCAGCGCGGCGAACCGATCAACGCGTTGTGGTTGGTGATTGCCGGCGTGTGCAGTTTTGCCGTAGCCTATCGGTTTTACTCGGCTTGGCTGATGGCCAAGGTGTTGACGGTGGATGCTCGGCGCGCCCCGGCGGCCATCACCCGCAACGACGGCAAGGACTTTGTGCCCACTTCCAAATGGGTGGTGTTTGGCCATCACTTCGCCGCCATCGCCGGCCCCGGGCCACTGGTCGGGCCGGTGCTCGCCGCACAATTCGGCTATCTCCCAGGGGCGCTGTGGATTCTGGTGGGCGCTACCCTCGGTGGCGGCGTGCACGACTCGGTGGTGCTGTTCGCCTCGATGCGGCGCCATGGAAAATCGTTAGGCCAGATGATCCGCGAGGAACTCAACCCGCCGCTCGGCTTCATCGCTCTCATCAGCCTGCTGGCGATCATGATCATCTTGTTGGCTGTGCTCGGCCTCGTAGTGGTCAAGGCTCTATCCGAAAGCCCGTGGGGCCTCTTCACCATTGCCGCCACCATTCCGCTGGCCTTCATCATGGGCGCCGCCATCAAAAGCGGCAAGGCCAGCGTCACCCACGCCACCGTCTTCGGGGTGCTCGGGTTGTTGGCAGCGGTGGTGGGTGGCAAATACCTGCCGCCGGCATGGACCGCCGCTCTCACCTTGAAATCCACCCAACTGGCGTGGGCGATCATGATTTATGGCTTCTGCGCCAGCGTGCTGCCTGTATGGATGTTGCTGGCGCCCCGCGATTACCTCAGCACTTACCTGAAGCTGGGCACCGTAGCATTGTTAGGAATATGCATTGTGGTGTTGGCCCCGCCCTTGCAGATGCCGGCACTCACGCCGTTCATTCACGGTGGCGGGTTTGTGGTGCCCGGCCCGGTGTTTCCCTTCGTCTGCATCACCATCGCCTGTGGCGCCATCAGCGGCTTCCACGCCCTGATCGCCTCGGGCACCACCCCAAAAATGTTGGGCAGCGAGCACAACATCCGCCTCGTCGGCTACGGCGCGATGACCGTCGAGATGCTGGTCGCCCTGATGGCGGTCATCGCCGCCTGCGCGCTGCCGCCAGGCGAATACTTCGCCATCAATTCACCTGTCGATCCTAACAACGCCACTGCGCTCGCCGCCCAACTCCACACTATCAACTCGTATGGTCCCACCTATGCCATCACCTTGGAGCGCATGCAGGCGCTGGCCAGCGATCTGGGCGAGCCCAATATGATCGGCAAAATCGGCGGCGCGCCGACGTTCGCTGTGGGCATGGCGCAGATGTTTTCCGCCATCGTCCCCGGCAAGACCGCGCTGGCGTTGTGGTATCACTTCGCCATCATGTTCGAGGCGCTGTTCATTCTAACGACGCTGGACGCCGGCACCCGCGTCGGCCGCTTCATCTTGCAGGACTTGCTAGGTGAGATCGTGCCGCGCTTGCGAGACACTCGCTCATGGTTTGGCAACATACTGGCCAGCGGGCTGCTGGTGGCCGCCTGGGGATATTTCCTCTATCAGGGAGCGCTGGATCCGGAGGGCATCGCCAAGAGCCTGTGGCCGATATTCGGCATTTCCAACCAACTGCTGGCGGTCATCGCGTTTTGCTTTGGCACGGTGGTGCTCATTAAAATGGGCAAGGCACGCTATTGCTGGACCACGCTGCTGCCTTTGCTCGTTCTCACCGTGGCGACTTACACGGCGGGTTGGCTCAAATTATTCTCGCCGAATGCTGCGGGGTTTTTCCCGGCCATCCGCAAGTTCGAGGCGCAACTCGCCGGCGGCCTTGAGGGCCCGGCACGTGTCGCCGCCGCCACCCTGCTGCGCAACGCATGGGTGGATGTGGTGGTCACCGCCAGCCTGCTGGTGTTGGTGACGCTCATTGTGATGGGCAGCGGCTACGAGTGCTGGTTGTTGCTGAGCAAGCGCAAGCCTATTGTCCTCCACGAGAGCCCGTACGAGGAGTTGCCGGAGTCGCGCAAGCAGATTGGTGGTTAAATCGGATTGCGGCAGCGGCCCGGATCAGTCAACACTCGGGCATGCCGCCGTCGCGACGCTATCCGCTCATTTTCAACCCCAAGGCCCGCAGCCAACGGGGACGGCGCGCCTTGCGATTTTTGGAGGCCAGGGCCGCCAGCGTGGAGCTGTTCGCCACCGCTCACGAGGACGAGGCTAGTGAACTGGCGGCGCGCTTCGCCGCCGCGGGTGAGCCGGTGGTCATTGCCGCCGGGGGCGATGGCACGCTCAATGCGGTGGTGCGAGGCCTGGCCGGTTCCAACACCGCACTAGGCATCCTGCCCACCGGCACCATGAACGTGTTCGCCCGCGAACTGGGCATCCCGTTCCACAGTCTGGACAAGTCGTTCGAGGTGATCCAACGCGGGTTCATCAGGGAAATCGACCTATTCAGGGTCAATCAAGTGCCTTTTGTTCAGATGGCGGGGGTCGGCTTCGATGCCCTGGTCATCGAGCAAACCAGCTGGGCGGCGAAGAAGGCGTTGGGGCCGCTGGCCTATCTGCTCGCGGCGGTCAAACTGCTCGGTGAGCATCCGCCGCAGTTGGAGGTGATCTGCGCCGATGGCCGGCGCGAAACCGGGGTGGCGGTGCTGGCGGGCAACGGCAAGCTCTATGGGGGACCCTTCAAGTTTTTCCGCAAGGCTGACAACCAGGATTCGATGCTCGACGTGTTGGTGTACAAGGAAGAAGGGTACCGGCTGGTGGTGGATTTGTTGCGTGGCCTGGCGGCGGGGGGGCTGGACCTGGTGTCCTCGGCAAGCTATCTGCAGACGGCTGAGTTTTTCGTGCGGGCGGCCGTCGAGGTGCCGGTGGAAGTGGATGGCGAACTGCTCGGGCGCTACAGGGAAATTCATTTCGCGCAGGCCGGCCGACTGCTGCGGGTCCTCGCCCCGGAGGTGCTGCCGTCCCGCAGCTGGCTTGGGACACTCAGACACCAGCTCGGCTGGCCGCGCCGCTCCGCGCCGCCAATGGCCATCCCCACGCCATGACATACCTCGCACAACCCGAGCCCCGCCGCCGACTTAAACGCTTGGGGTGCATCGCCGCAGGGCTCGCCGTGGTGGGTTGCGGGCTGCTTGCCTACGCCAATATCACGGCGATGTGGGCGGCGCATGGGTGCTTATTCGACGAAGTGGGGGCCTTGCCAAAAATCCGAGTGGGCCTGGTGTTTGGCACCACCTCCAGGGTCAACGGCTTGGAAAACTTGTACTTCCGTTACCGCATTGACGCGGCAGAAAAGTTATGGAAGGCCGGCAAGCTCGACACCTTGATTGTCTCCGGCGATAACTCCAGCAAGTATTACAACGAGCCGGGAAAAATGAAGCAGGCACTCATCGAGCGTGGCATCCCGGCCGGACGCATCGTCTGCGACTTCGCAGGGTTGCGCACCCTCGACTCGGTGGTGCGCGCCAAGGAAATATTCGGACTCCACTCGATTGTCTTCATCAGTCAGCGGTTTCAAAATGAACGCGCGATCTATCTGGCACAGGTCAACGGTATGCATGCCATCGGCTTCAACGCCCGCGACGTCGAGACCCACGCCGGCCTCAAAACCCAGCTGCGCGAAATCGGCGCGCGACTCCGGATGTTCCTCGACGTCCACCTGCTAGGCACCCGCCCGCGTTTCCTCGGGCACAAAATCCCGCTGCCGAATTAGGATGGGGCATCTTCAAGCATCGGCCTGGCCGCTCTCATGGAGGATGCGCAAGCCTTCGCGGACGTAATCCACGGCGGACCACACGGTGCAGACGGCGGCCACAATGCATGGATAGATCGGCGAGAACGGCACCACCTTGAGCATGACCCAACCGATGGCCACCATCTGCGACACGGTGCACACCTTGCCGCTCCACTGGGGGGCGATATTCACTTGGTGGCCGGTGAAATGCAGCACATTGATGCCGCCCAATATGATGCAATCGCGCACAATCACCAGCGCCGTGAACCACAACTGCAGATGCCAGTTGTGCGGTCCCCAATCCACCAGAGTGAGGGTGATGATGGCGGTGAGCAGCAGGGATTTGTCGGCTATGGGGTCGATGATCGCTCCGAAGCGCGAGCGCTGGTCAAAGCGCCGCGCGATCCATCCGTCCAAACCATCACTGGCCGCCGCCGTTACAAATACCGCCAGTGCCGACCAGCGCAGCCACTCGAGCGGGGCCTTGTCGGCCACACTGTGACCGTAATAAATCGCCAGCACGGCGAACACCGGCACTAGCAGCAACCGCGACAAGGTGATCTTGCTTGCAAATGTCATAACTGGATCTAATCACACAGTCCCGTCGTTGGAAATCCAAAAATTCCGAAGAAGACACAAGACGCTGTCAGTGCTTGATTGTTGCCACTGCGGCCCTACTCTCAGCCCGAGACGATGCCTACCCACCACCTCCGCCAAACCCCGGGTCACATCCTCGCCACCGCTGCTCTCATCGGCAGCTTGGCGCTGGTGCTGGCCATCGGCCTGGCCGTCCTAGGTCTAACGGACAAGGTCGACGCGGCCATCGCCGCTTGTCTCAGCCGCGTCGTCCACGCGGACAACAGCGCGGGATTTGCCAATGCTCTGCCAGCATGGGCGCTGTGGCTGGCCACCGCGCTCCTTGCCTACGCCATGGCCTTTGCTACCCTCGGGGTGGCGGCCTCTTGGCGGCGCCTCGTGTTGTGGTTCACCACGCTGGGCTTGGTGGTGGCATGGGCCCCGGTGCTGGGATTGGCGGCGCTCACGCCGCAAATTGCCGCGCCGCTGGTCGCCACCCTGTGGTCCGGTGCCTGCGCCCTCGTTTATACTCGCTCCCATCGCATGCCCTGCGATGAAGATCTATCATGACCTACCTGACCGCTTCCGCAACAATAGCCACCTCTGATTGCACTCATGGCCCAAGCTGATTTCCCAGATCCCGTCAAAGCCCTCATCGGCGAACTTAAACGCCTGCCGGGGGTGGGCCCGCGCAGTGCCGAGCGCATTGCCATCTGGCTGCTGCAAAGCCCCAAAGCCGATGTCCCGGCGCTGGCCGCTGCACTCTCCCATGCCAAGGCGAGCATCGTTGCCTGTCCGGTGTGCGGGTTTTTCGCCATCCACGGCTCCTGCCAACTTTGCGCAGATCCCAAACGCGACGACCTCACCCTGTGTGTGGTCGAGCAAGCCACCGACGTGCTGCCACTCGAACGCTCCGGCGCGTTTCGCGGCCGTTACCACTGCCTCGGCGGCAAGCTCTCGCCGTTGGATCGCGTATCACCCGAGGACCTGCGCATCCCCGCCTTGCTCCAGCGCATCGATGCCGCAACAACCGAGATCGAAGTGATCCTCGCTCTGGGTGCCGACGTCGAAGGCGAGGTGACCGCCAACTATCTCGCCGGCCTGTTGCGCGGCCGCAACTGCCGCATTTCTCGCATCGCCCAAGGCCTGCCGGCCGGCGGCGGTCTCGAACACGCCGACGGGCTCACGCTCCAGCGCGCCATCGAGGGCCGCCGCGATTGCAGCGGCGGTCTGTGACCGCCGCTGTTTCATTACAGGGTGACAGATAAATAGTAGAGCATTACAGGGTGACAGATAAATAGTAGAGAATCTTGTGGATTGTGTGGTTTTTGGTGGTATCGTGCTAATATGCG
>WBXD01000121.1 GCA_008932935.1 Verrucomicrobiota bacterium | reverse complement strand
GTGTCATTCTTTCTGGCGCAACGACCGACTAAAGCCGATTTTTCACCCCCTTCCCGGTGTCATTCTACTTGGCGCAATGCGGCCAGGCATGGGGCGCATAAAAAGGTATTGCATTCCGACGGTGTTGGGCGTTGACTCCCGCCGCTGTCAGGGGCCGTAGAGGTTCGGCAGGCGAACCCCGCCAGGACTTGATCGTAGCAACGGTAGTTTGTCCGGATTTGCCGCGGATTCCCTGGCAGCACTTTTTTGCCGCCTGTGGTTTTTGCTTGCGCCCGTCGCCCCGCCGGAGACAATCCGCGCCCCGCGCTGCGGTTCCACCCCATGAGCGAATCCCCACCTTCCGCCAGCTTCGCCCAAATCGGCGACGTGCTGAGCCGTCACCAGTCGTTCGTGCTGCTCAGCCACGTCCGGCCCGACGGCGATGCGATCGGCTCGCAACTCGGCTTGGGCTTTGCCTTGCTGGCCGCCGGCAAAAGCGTGCGCCTGTTCAATGAGGACGGCCTGCCCGAAAGTCTGGCGTTTTTGCCCGGTTCGGAGCGCATCGAACGTCCGCCAGCCGAGCCGGTGGACGCCGAGGTGGTCATCGCGCTGGACACCGCCACCCGGCCGCGCCTCGGTGAAGGTTGCCTACACGCGGTTTCCAAGGTGAAATTGTGGCTCAACATTGACCACCACATTTCCAACCCACATTACGCCGATCTAAACCTCATCGACGCCACCAGCCCGGCCACCGGTGAAATCCTCTACGAACTCATCCTCGCCCTCGGCCTGCCCTTGCCCGACGAGTCCCGCGACGCCCTTTACGTGGCAGTTTCTACCGATACCGGCTCATTTCAATACCCATCCACCACCGCCAAAACCTACGACATGGCGGCCGATCTGATCCGCCGTGGGCTGGATGTGGGCCGCCTCAATTCCAACACCTACGACAACCACCCGTACCGCCGCCTCGAGCTGTTGCGCGCCTTGCTCAACACCCTCGAGCGCTCGCCCGATGGCGTGCTCGCGCATTGGACGCTGCGCGAAACCACCCGCCGCGAACTGGCCCTCTGCGCCGACGACAGCGAGGGACTCATCGATGTGATCCGCGCCATCCGCGGCGTGCAGCTGGCCGTGTTTTTCGAGGAACTTCCCGATGCCTCTACCCGCGTGTCGATGCGCTCGAAGGACCGTCGCTACGACGTCTGCCAAATCGCCGCTCAATTCGGCGGCGGCGGCCACTCGCTGGCCGCCGGCATCCGCATGCCCGAGCCGCTCGATGCCGCCAAAGCCCGCGTGCTCGCCGCCATCGAGCAACGTGTCGCGGAAGTGCTGATAGAAAATCCGAAATCTTAAATCATAAATTCTAAACGCAGATGAAGACGAAGATAAAGACCTTAGCTCCCTCTTCTTCTCTTCGTTTAGCATTTCATGCTTAGAATTTAGCACTTTCCTCTTCCTCTATCCTTATGCGAGCCAACCCCATGGAACAAGACGGCCCCAGCGGCGTCCTATTGATCGACAAAGCCCCGGACATGACCTCCCACGACGTGGTGGCCATTGCCCGGCGTGCCCTCAACACCAAGAAAATCGGCCACTGCGGTACGCTTGATCCGATGGCCACCGGATTGCTGATGTTGGTCATCGGCCGCGCCACCAAAATCCAAGACCTGCTCATGAGTGAGGACAAGCAGTATCTGGGTACCATCACTCTGGGCACCAGCACCAGCACTCAGGACCGCCAAGGTGATGTGCTGGAAACCAAACCGGTGCCGGACCTAAGCCTCGAGCAAATCCATGCCGCCTTTGATACCTTAGTCGGCCCCTTCGAGCAAATCCCGCCGATGGTTTCGGCGATTAAAAAGGACGGTGTGCCGCTCTACAAACTTGCCCGCAAGGGCCAAGTGATTGAACGCGATCCCCGCCCGGTACATATCACCTCCTACGAAGTCACCCGCGTGGCCCTGCCGGAAATCGACTTCACGGTGAATTGTTCCAAGGGGTTTTATGTGCGCACCTATGCCCACGACCTCGGCGAATGCCTCGGCACTTGCGGCCATCTCAGCGCCCTGCGCCGCACTCGCTCCGGCAAATTCACCCTCGAGCGCGCCGTCCCGGTCGCCGACCTGAAAACCACCCCGCGCGAGCAACTGCTCAAGGCGATGATTTCACTGGCTGAAATCTCCCTGATGCGTGGGGCTTGAGACATACCAGCACCCAGCCAGTGTGCTTGCTTAGCGGCGGTCATAGACGCGCCGCTACAAGACGGAATATTGCCTTGCGCGGCTAGTTAGAGGCAGATCCGACGGAACAGCTGATCGAGAGGTAGTTGCATGCCGATGTAGAAATCCCCGAAGTCGGCATAGCGGGCGGAGACCTCGTCAAAGCGCATTTCGTACACAATCGCTTTGATATCGCTGGTATTTTTGGCCAGCAGCGTCACCCCCCACTCGTATTCATCGAGGCCGCTGGAGCCGGTGATGAGTTGGAGAATGCGGCCCGCATAGGTGCGCCCGACGCGGGCGTGACCGGCCATCAGGCGGCGGCGCGCCTCAAAGTCCAACGCATACCAATTGTCACTGCCGCTGCGGCGCTTGGACATCGGATAAAAGCAAATCACCGGCCAGTCCGGCAGTGTCGGATAGAGGCGGAATTTGAGGTAGTGGGCGTTGCGGGCCTCGAATTCGGCGAGAGCGGTGGCGAATTCCGGGGTATCGGCGCTGAGGCCTTTTTCGGCGATGAGGGTTTCGGCGATGTACTGCTCGCGGGTGGGGGTGTACTCGGAACTCTCGGTTTGGGATAAATAAGAATATACCGGACTGAGGATTTCCGGGCCTAGCGACAGGCTCAGTTGCTTCTCGAAGGCGTTGGCCACATGCAGGTCGGGCGTCAGCAACACAAACCCCAGATCAGCCTTGGGCGAGGCAATCGAAAAACTCAGCAATTGGGTGTCGGCGGTGGCGCGAATTTCCTGCACCAAGCCGGTGAGCTGGGTCTTGGCATGGCGCTTCTCCTCCTCGCTGAAGAGCACCCACTGGGCGTGGTCGACTTGATAGAAAAGGTGCATGACGTGCCAGCCTTCGCGCGGCACTAACGGTGGGGGAGTGAGGTCGGACATGGGGGATGGGGCTGGATGTTGGAATGTTAGTGTGTATCCGAGGAAACCGGCAGATCGAGGAGTTTTTTAAAATCCTTGCCGTGGGCATCGACCGATGGGGCTTCGAAAATGCGCAGGGTCCAGGACTTAGTCTGACCAGTAAGATAGGCGGCATGCATGCTGATGTCTTCAAAGCCGTCGGTGGCCGGCAGGCTCAGCGTGGTAGCACCATCGATCTGACGGGTGATGGGATCGCCCACCGCCAAACCATTTTCGTTAAGAAACACGGTGCGGATGGCACCCGGTCCGCCTTGGAGAGTGATTTCGGCTACGGGAATGAGTACCACGCCGCGGCGCACCGCTTCCACCCCGCGGCCCGCCTTGAGCGGCTCGCGCCAGTAGGTGACGACGCTGCTCACCGTGACGTGGGTGCCGCGGACAGGAAAGGTAATGTGATGCGCCTGGCTGGCTTGGCCGAGCACGCGGCCGAGAGAACGCTCATACACCCAGTAGCCGCCCGCCAGCAGCAGCAAGGCGAGAGCGAGCAAACTGACTTTCTCGAGTTTGCCAAGGTCTAGGTGCAGCCGCAATGAGAGTGGTTTGGCGATGGGACTGGCAGCGGAGGAAAACTCGTCTTGGTCCGCGGGAGGGGCCTCCGCCGCGGGTGCAGCGGGTGCAGCGGGTGCAGCGGGTGCAGCGGGTGCAGCGGGTGCAGCGGGTGCAGCGGGTGAATCCACGAGAACGAGACCGGGATTGGCTGCGGATGGGTGGACGGGAGTTGGCTCGGGAATATCCCAGTCCTCGAGGTTGTCGAAAGTGTCTTCGAACTCATTCGCCTCGGTGACGGCGGCCTCCTGAGTGCTCGGCTCGAGCCCCGGCAGGTCTTGGGGATTGCTGGAAATGCGCCCGCGCCCGAAGCGGGTCACATTCATGCTTTGGGGCCTTTGAAGCCGCCGGGTGCCGGGAGCATCTAGGTTGCTGCCGTCAACGGGCGGGGCGTCATCTGGATCAAGCGAGGAGAGCGGGATGCCGGGAATGCCTTTGCGCGGCAGCACCGGTACGGGAGGTGTTTCTTGGGCGGCGGCGGGCAACTCCGCTAAATCCCACAGGTTTTCCTCACTGGAATTCTTGACGAACGCCTCGAGGGACTGCCGCTGGCGCTTGGCCAGCGAGGGATCTTCAGGAATGAGGGGGGGCATGACGGCGGCACGGAGAGGCTAAACGAGGAAACCCGGCTTGGCTAGTGGGAATGACTGATTCGTGGGGCTGGCGCGAAAAAACCGCCGTAAAATCCTTGCAAGTTCCACCACAAGATGCCAATAAGTCGTGGCAACCACCTATCACCACCATGGCAGATAAAGAAGATAAAAACAGTTCTAACATTTCCGGTAAGTTTTATGTCGACAGTCAGTGCATTGATTGCGACCTGTGCCGCGAGACTGCACCGAACAATTTTAGCCGGTCCGATGACGAGGGCTACTCGTATGTGACGAAACAACCAGAGAACGACGAGGAACTCGCCCAGTGCTGCGAAGCCATGGAAGGTTGTCCGGTCGAGGCCATCGGCGACGACGGCACAGATTGAGCGCCAGACGCGCGATGAGCAAGCCGGCCGAACTGCGGAGGATTCGCGAGGAAATTCTGGGTGAGTGGCGGGGTTGCGATGAGCCCAAAGACGTCAATGCCGGGGTTCATTTGGCGCAAGAGTTCGTGGCGGCGATTTTGCGGAGCCTGCGGGCCAGCGGCGCGGCGGATGGTCTGGATGAGGTGGCAGTGCGGACAGTCTGGAAAGAGCTTGCTGGTGAGTTTATCGCGCGCCACGCTGAACCGGTGAGCGTGAAAGGCGGACATCTGGTGCTGCGCGTGACGCAGCCGGCGATGCGCTTTCATCTCGAGCAGATGAAGCCGCTGCTGCTCGAGCGCATTCAACAACAACTCGGCAGCGACCGCATCCGCTCGGTTAAATTTGCCCTCGGCTAGGTCCCACTCCCCCCCCCGCACCATGTTTGCTAACTTGATTTTCGATTGGTCTGGCACCCTGGTTGATGACCTCGGCCCGGTGCTGGAGGCGACCAACGCGGTGTTGGGCGCCCACGGCATCGCAGCACTGGATCGGGAGGGGTTTCGCCGGAAGTTCCGCCTGCCCTATCCGGAATTTTACGCCGAACTGCTGCCTGCGGTGCCGCTGGCAGCTTTGGAGGAGCATTTCCGGCTGGCGTTTACCGCTGCCGCCAGCCCGGTGACGGTGCTGCCCCACGCCCACGAAAAACTCGAATGGTGCCGCAAGCACGGGCTGCGGGTTTTCGTGCTTACCTCGATGGACGCACGGGCGTTTGAGCTCCAACTGGACGCCTTTGGCTGGCGCCAGTATTTTGAAGCGACCTATGCCGGGGTGCTGGACAAACGCCTGATGATTCATCGGATTTTGGCCACCCATCAACTCGATCCCGCAGCGACCGCGCTGGTCGGCGACATGACGCACGATGTGGAAACCGCGCGCCATGGGGGCATCACCGCCATCGCGGTGCTTACCGGTTACAACCACCCGGAGGTCCTTGCGGCGCTGCACCCGGATCTAACTGTGGCTAATCTGGGAGTCCTGCGCGAATTGCTAGACAAGCGGCGCGGCGCGGCCACGCCTCCCGCACTAACCCCAGTTCCGGTATGAAGGCGGCAGACGTGATAGAAATTCGCCGCTTGCGGGTACTCACCCATATTGGAGTGCCGGAGCTGGAACGGGCGAGCGCCCAAGCGCTGTTCATCACCTTGCGCTTGGTGCCCAAGCAGGGGTTTGAGGGCTTGGCCGATGACCTGTCGCACACCCTGGATTATGCCCTGGTGGCTGAGCAAATCACTGCCTTGGCCGCCGTCCGGCCACGCCACTTGATTGAAACGCTGGCGCTGGAAGTCGCCGAGTACCTGCTGGCGCAGCATGCCCTGGCACGGGTGGCGGTGACCGTTGAAAAGTCGATTTTGCCCAACACCGAGTGCGTGGCGGTGCATTTGGAGCGCGGCGGCGGGTAGGCTCAAGACCACTACGCTCCAAGACAAGATCCGAGCCGCCGCGCTCAAGGAGTGGTGGCATCCCGTCGCTGAGGCTAGACAGGTGTCAGCGCCTGGCGATGAGATGCACTGCGATCGCCTCGCTGTGGCGCTACAACCGGCGCCGCCGCCGTCCATCACCGGCAGAGACCCTGTGATCCGACTCGTCGCGCCTTGGCTTGACACGCAGGGCTGCAGGGACTGGCGGGTGACTACGCAAAATTTTAAAAAAATATCTTGCTATCGGTCAAGCCGCTGTCAGTCTGCGTGCCGATTGCACGCCGATTGGCTGTGTACTCGCGCTTTGTTTAATCTGTGACGCCGCGGTCAAAGGAAGTGTGGAAAAGAAATGGCGTTATTTAGAACTGAAAACAATGGACATCTACGTGGGCAATTTGCCTTACACTGCTACTGAAGGGGACGTGACAGGTCTCTTTGCCGCTTTTGGACCGGTCGAACGGGTCAAAATCATCACCGACCGCGAGACCGGGCAATCCAAGGGATTTGCTTTCGTCACTCTCGGCGACCAAACCCAGTTGAACGCGGCCATTGAGGCCCTCAACGATTACGATTACAACGGACGTCCACTACGCGTGAACGCCTCCGAACC
>WBXD01000120.1 GCA_008932935.1 Verrucomicrobiota bacterium | reverse complement strand
GCTTCCCGCAAAATGCGGATCTTCTGTTCCGTCGTGTGTCTTTTGCCTTTCATGGTCTGGGCTCCTTTTAGGGCCGCAGACTAACATTACAAGTGGCCCGGATTTTGGGGGATCACCGCAGGAGGGTGCGACAGGCAACGGGAGATAACCGGTACTTTAACGGCGCGTCCGCTGGTTGACTCACACTCGCTACCACCGCATTTCTTCGGTATGTCGTACAACATCCTAAGGCCTCCGGGCATTGAGAAGTTGGTGAATTTCGCGGTCACGGAGTCAGAAAGGCTCGCCGAGGCAGAAAAAGTCGCCGAGTTGCGCAAGAAAGCGGAAGCGGGCGACGCCGTCAGTCAATCATATCTCGGGGCGCACTATTACAACGGCAAGGACGCTCCAAAGGATGCTGCCGAAGCAGTGAAATGGTTTCGGAAGGCTGCTGAGCAAGGTTTTGCCGCCGCTCAATCCAATCTCGGCGTCATGTACGCTGCAGGTATAGGTGTGCCAAAGGATGCTGTTGAAGCCGTGAAGTGGTACCGCAGGGCTGCGGAGCAAGGTGATGCCAGTGCCCAATTCAACCTTGGCCTCATGTATGATAAAGGCGTGGAAGTGCTGAAAGACACTGCCGAAGCCATGAGGTGGTACCGCAAAGCTGCCGAGCAAGCCGATGCCAAAGCCCAATTCAACCTCGGCCTGATTTACGAAAGAGGCGACGGCGTGCCGAAGGATGCAGCCGAAGCCGTGAAGTGGTACCGCAGGGCTGCGGAGCAAGGTGATGCCAATGCCCAAAACAACCTCGGCCGCATGTATGCTACCGGCGATTGCATACCAAAGGACGTAGTTCAAGCGTACGCTCTTTGGCACAACATTTCTGGGCCGAGAGATAATTCTATGGCCCGCGTGAACCTTTTCCTCCTCGAAAAAGAAATGACCTCTGAACAAATAGCTGAGGCGATGAAGATGGCGCGAGTGCTGCTCGAGAAGCGGCATGGAAAGTGAAATTCGAACTCACCGGCCACCCCAGTAGCTGGAGAGGACCTTCGTGTATTCTATCCATTGCTCACTCCACGCTGAATCCCTGCTTTCGCATCCATTCAGCGTGGTTTCTGGCGTCTTTTAAGTTTTCGTAAAATCCTCCGCTGCTCGAGCCAAATTCCGAGGCGGCGTCCTCCAGTGCCTTTTTGAGAGATGCAAAAGGCCCACACTCATCGAACTCCTGAGGATGGTAAAACACCTTTCCATTCAGTCGGTAAAACGTAATCGGGAAAGGTCCAAAACTGCCAACAGAGTAGCAGCACTTCAACTCTTCGGCTTCACCTTCGTCGGTATACATTGGTCCGGAGTTTTTTTGGTCGAACTCTGAATATGCCGACTGGCATGTTGATTCAAGAATTACCGTAAGTTTTCACCAGTAAGGCGGATAGGTACTTGATATATATACGCCAGAGGCGAAGGTGTGCCCGAGCACAACGCAGAAGCGGTGAAGTGGTTTCGCTTACCCAATCGCCGCTTTTCTTCTTCTGAAACCATCGCGAGCTGACTAGGTTCAAAATATGAGTTCTGACCCGCTGCTAGAAGCCGCTATTGCGGCAGCAATTCGTATCGATGACGGTCTTGATGGACGCCAGCCAACTTTCATTACTCTTTGCGTTGGCGGCATGTTGATCAACGGACAAATCATTTCTGCTACGGAATACATGCGCTCTAACGATTTTTGTGACATCCTGGATGAAGTTTCCCGCTCTCAAGACCAAACAGGGGAAGCGCCTATTTCCATCCCCAAAACGGAAACCCTCGATGAGGGTTACATTCACCTGAAGAAAGCGAAATACATCCTCGGGGATTTTTCACAGTGGATCATAGCTCAAGATGAGGAGTTTTTTTGGCGCGGACGCACGGATTCGATTGTCGGGTTTAGCTTTGGCATAATCTCAAAAAAACTGAGGACTGACAGTTTGTTGTCTCTTGGTGCAGTCATCCACCTCAGGTCGGCGAGCATTTCAACAGAGCTGGGAATAGGTTATGTCTGTAACCGAATAACCTACAAAAGGGGCGCTCTAGTTGTTAGCGGGAGGGAGCAATTCCTGAGTTGGTCTAGCGCTTAGGGGTAGGCGCTTCGTCCCACAGAGCCTTTCTAGTGCCTCTGCACGGGTCATCCCATTGACCCTGATCTCGGCAGACAGAGCGATTGATGCAACGGGAGATTCCATCGCGGCCAGTTTGTCCGAGATGATGCCAAGGGTGACGGCCAATTGACCGGCGGGAATCTCGTCTTTTCTTCGCAGAATATCCGCCGAGATTTGATCCTGAATCTCTCGAAATCGGCTCCTCAACCCCTCGCGGAACTCCTCTACCTCGGCCCCGGAGAGCCTGCGGAGAACCTCCACGTCGCGGGCTGAGACTCCGTGTTGGGCTACTACCTGTCTTCGCCCGGCTCCCATGGCTAGTTTCGCTGCGGCCTCAATGGCGACTTGGAGTGCAACGGTTTTCTTCTTCGTGCTATGTTTGTTGGATTTGTTGGTCATAAATGCAGTTTCTTCTAGGAGGAATTAGGCGAATTTTCGGACCGGGCCCCACGGGCTCAGGAGGCTTCCTAAGTTACTCAAGACCTGAACGGTGGCTGGCGCTTCGGGGTCAAGAAGGGTGGCGAAGTCGGAAAGGTCTTCCACGGGTTGGCCGTCCCATTTTTCCAGCCCGGAGAAATCAATGCCATCCACCCTTGCAGCCCCGGCTAGGTAGAGTTGATCCGACCAACGCTTGGCGGCTTTTCGTCCTGCGTCGTCATCGTGAATGGCGATTCTGACGTGTTTCCCGGCGAAGTTTGCGAGCGCGTCCTGATGGATGGAATTACCGGCTCCTGTCATGCAGACAGGGGCAACATTCACGCTTTCCCACCATGCGACCAGCAAGGCAGCGGCGAAGTCCGGCTGTCCTTCGCAAAGTAGCACTAGCGGAAGGTTGCCTATCTCGGCGCAGCCAATTGGCCACGACGGGTCGCAACCCGGCAGCGTCTTGGCCTTGGCCCCACCGATGCCCCGCCATAGCTCGCCGTCGAGTCGCCGGGCTTGAGCGTTGCGGCGGGCCGAGTCCGTTATCACCCATGACGGCCACGTTTTGCCGTCGTCGAACATGTCAGCATGATAAAGCAGATTGCGATCTGCTAGCAGTTGCAGGCCGGCGAAGTATTGCCAGCCGCGAAGGTAAGCAATCTGCGCCATTTCCTCGATGCCTAGAGGTCGCAGCGCCGGGATGGATGGTGACGTCTTGGTGCTCGCTCTGGCCCTCGCCAGTGGCCTAGAAATGGTCTTCGGGACGGTGCTGGTGGTGACGCCTACCAAAACGCGAATGCGTTTGCGGTGGTCGCTGCCGCTTGGCCCTTGGAAATTGATACAACCAAACCTCCCCTCCCCGTCGTCAGGGACGAACAGATGGTTCTTGTCGGTGCTGTCATCGCCCAGCTCCTCACAAGCCGGACATTGGGCGGTCAGCTTTCCACCATGACGGCGGAGGTTCACCAGTCGCGAGAGGTCGAGGCTCATGGCGTCGCACCCCTCCCCATTAAATCCAGTAAATCCATTTTATTGGGCTTCATGGTGATTTAATGGATTAAATGGATTTACCGGCGGGCCTCAGAACTTCTGCGGGCCGGCCAGCTTTGCCGGATTTCAGTTGCACGATCTCCAGTTCGCCGGGATTGGCGGCCATGATGGAGTTGAGCCGGGCGCGGCTCATGCCGTGGTCGCTGTCGAGTTTCCCAAGGTTGATCTGCCCGCCGTGGCGACGGAGCACGTCCTGCACGCGTTCTAGCTCATCCCGCTGACGTTCCCGCCGGCCAGTCTGGAGCATCCCAAGGTAGTTGTAACCGCACCAGCGGACCACGCTGACGGCACGCTCGGCCAATGCCGCCGAGATGATGGTCGTCGGCTCAACCATGGCGAACAGGCCGGCCACCTTGATTGCGTTCTCCCGTTGTCTGGATAGTTCACCGGTGAGGTCGGCAAATGGCCCGCGCTCCAGTTCGATGCCTTCATCGTGGAACTTGGCGAACACCTCCCGGGCCTCGGGAGAGCACACAATTTCCGCCGGCACTTCATTCCGAAATCGCCGGTCAAGCACGACTGACAGAAGCGTGTTCCAGCTTCCCTCCAGCTCGAATGTCGCGGTGCTCCGGTCGTCCTTTTCGCGGCGTGAACCAGTGTCGAAGATCAGCGGGCGGGCGGTAAGCCCGCGATTGCTGGCCTCAGGGTCGCCCAGGATTCTCTGCATGACGCAACCCTGCACCAGCCACAGCAGCGACAGGCACGGATTCTCCAGCTCCACGGAGCCACGCGTGATGCGGTTGGAGCGCACACAGTCGCCAGAGTAACCAGACAGCAGTAGATCGTAGTCGCTCTGGCCCTGCTTGCTGTATTTCCCAAGGGCCACGCTGACGGCGGCGCCTGCCTCGGATGAGTAACCGAATAGAACCTCGTCGTTGTCGTCGAGCGCCCGGCCAAGCGCCTCAGAGGTGGCGTCGCCCACCAGCAGGGTTTTTTCACGGGCGGCCTCGGCCTCCAGTTCGGCCAAGTGCTCATGCCGGTTGCTTAGGGTAACGAGAAGGTTGTCGCGTTCGCTTCCCTGAGCCGAAGCCGCCTGGCTCGCCAATGACTTTGCCTCCACGGTCAGCGCGGCGATTTCACCGCGCTTCCCGGCCACGATCTGCCGGTGTAGTTTGGCGAGTTCCTTGGAACGCCGGGAAATGGGCGCACAGAGCGTTTCACCGTTGACACCTTTCCCGCTGCCACGCTCGGCCACGGGCCAGACGTAGAGGTTAAGCCGGGTGTGCTTGTCCTTGTAAGCGCCGTTCACGATTACCGAGGCTCCGGTTGCACCGGACAGCACGGCCAGGGCCGACATCGCCGACAGGCAGACTGGTGTTTGATAAACCGTCGCCATGTTCACGGCCACCGCCCGGAGGATGTCGGGAAATGCCGCAATGGGAAAATTTTCGGGTCTTCCGTAGGACAGGTCGAAACCCAGTGACTCATTCGGTTCCTCGTCGGGTCGGGGATACTCGATAATGCGAGAGGTAGAATTGTCTTCACTCATGGGCGGCGTGGGTCAGGCGGGACTCGCGTGCAAGCGCGAGCTGGGCCTGTAACCGGGCAAGGGTTGTCTGACGGGAACGAATTGCGGCATGGGCACGCGGCAACTTCGCCTGCGCCACCTCGATCTCGCGGTTGAGGTTCTCGATTCGCCGCTCCATCGCGGCAATTGCTGGGTCGGTGGCGGTCATGCGACAACCCCGCCCTTCCGCGCAGTGTAGCTTTCAATCCAGCGGTCTAGCTCGGTTCGCTTTATGCGAACGAGACGTTTGCTTGGTGCGAATCTGGCAATTTCGCCGTCATCAATACGCTTCTCTAGGAAGCGGCGAGTGCAGCCTAATTGGTCGGCAGCCTCGGAGAGCGAAAGATATGCCCTCTCGCTGGCTTGTTTCGGTTCGGTCGTATGCATAACGACCGCCTATTAATACACAAAATTCGTGAATTACACTCCTCCTATAGGACAACTTTGTCCTAATTTATCTCAATATCTCAACGGCGATTTGCCGACGGTTCTCAACCATTTACCACCTCCGCACTGAACGCCACGACGTTGCCATAATCTGCCGGGGGCATCACCTTCCACCAGAGCGCAGCCGCATCGGGGCGGACAACCTCCCGGTAGTGCTTGTAGAGCATGGTGGGGGAAGTGTGGCCTAGCTCGGCAGCAGTAGCGGCAGCATTCTTAAACTGCGCCAAATGATAAGAGGCATAGGAGTGACGGAGCGCGTTGGCCGGCCATTTGATTTTGGCATCCTTGCAGGTCTTGGCCCTCGCCACCCGCACCCGCTCAGGGTCCGCCACCTGTCCGACTTTGCGTGAATGCGGAGCGAGCCATGCCTCAAGGTTATCGCTGATGGTGACGAGTCGGCGCTGGGCGCTCTTGGATTTCTCCGCTTTGATGTGAATCAGCTTCCCGGCTAGGTCTATCTCCGACCAGTCCAGCCGCTCAATTTCTGCCGAGCGGAGGCCGGCGAAGGCACCGATTGCAAGGTAAGGCACGAAATCACGGGGGGCCTTCTCCAAAACCGTCTGCATTTGGGCCGGCGTGAAAATTTCCGGGGCACCGCGCACGACCTTGGCCTTAGCGGTCTTGGCGACGGCGTTCTCCTGGGCATAGCCACGCGCCACGGCATAGCCAAAGAGAGTCCGCAAGACGGTGCGAAAGTTGTTCCGCGTCTGGGCGGCCACCTTTAGACCGCGCAACCAATCGTCAATCTGACTGGGCAGAATCTCCGCCACCCTGAACGACCCAAAATCCACCGCAAAGGTATCGAGACGGTTTTTCAGGTCTTTCAAATAGCGTTCCGAGGCTCCGTCCTGCGTCTTGGACGCCTTGAATAGGGCAATCAGGTCAGTGACCGTGCAGGACCGCGAGATGGCCACCAGATAGCCCAGAAAGTGCTCTGTAGCGTCCGCGATGGTCTTGCCGTAGGGTTTGAGCCTCGCGGCACAGGCAACGGCATCCACGCGCAAGCTTTCGGGCATGTGAACGGCCCCTTCGCCTTCCTTAGCGATACGCGCTAGGGTTTTCCTTAGCCACGCATCTGCGGCGCGGCGGGTGGGGAAAAATTTGCGCGTCCTCTTGCCTCCAACCCTGAGACCCTCCACAACAAAGGGCGATGTTTCAGAGCCCGGGTATCGAACCACTCGCGGAATTGGTTTTCTCATGCGCCAATGTTCGCAAAGGTTCGCGTATCTGTCAATGAAATGTCAATGGTGCTAGTATAAGCTAAGGCATAATTACATAAGTAGTTGACCGGAGAGGTGGCAGAGTGGTCTATCGCGGCGGTCTTGAAAACCGCTGAGCCGCAAGGTTCCGGGGGTTCGAATCCCTCCCTCTCCGCCAGCCTTCGCCGAGCCTACGGCTGGCAGGCCAACCGC
>WBXD01000119.1 GCA_008932935.1 Verrucomicrobiota bacterium | reverse complement strand
TAACCAAAGCGGCACGGCAAACCCCACGTGGTGCAAGACATAACAGGGGAAGGGCGGCCCGCCCGTTAACTCCGGGTATTAGTCGCATCCCGCGCAAGCGGGGCGCTTCGCCTCGGCGAAGTGAGAGAAATGACCGTCCAACCCCGCGCGAGCGGGGCGGACAAAATCCGGCTTACAGGGGAGCGGCACTTCCCCCCGCCGGGCTGGAGCACCGGTCCACGTAGCGGGCATGCTGGCCGCAGTGCCCATGCGAGGCGAATACAGCCTGGCTGTAACCTCGGTCCTGCCGACATAAGACTCGCGGTTGTGAGAGCGTCTCCATCTTGAAGAATTGCGCTGGAAATTTGGCGACTCCTAGCTAACATCCGCCATCCATGTCAGATGAGTAACTCCAACTCCCCTACCGCCTTCGAGGCCCCCGAACCCGCCCGTCTGGCCCCGCTTTTTCCGGGATATGAGATCGAGTGTCTGATTGCCACCGGGGGCATGGGCGCGGTTTACAAAGCACTGCAACTCTCGCTGGATCGCCAGGTGGCCATCAAAATTCTGCCGCGAGAATTTGGCGAGGATGAATCATTCCGTGCCAATTTCGAGGCCGAAGCCAAGGCGATGGCGCGCCTTAATCACCCCAATCTCATTGGCGTCTATGACTTCGGCGAGGCAGCCGGCATGCTCTTCATCATCATGGAGTTTGTGCCGGGCCAAACGCTCTACCATTCCGCGCACGCCATCGCCATCGCCCCGGAGGCAGCTGCACGCATCGTCGTAGGCGTCTGCCTGGGCCTCGCCCATGCCCACGAACACGGCGTGCTGCATCGCGACATCAAGCCCGGAAACATCCTCCTGGATCAACAAGCCCGACCCAAAATCGGCGACTTCGGTCTGGCACGGCCGATGGGCGCGACAGTCGAGGCTGGCGAGGCGATTTTTGGCACGCCCCACTACACCGCGCCAGAAGTGCTGCGGCATCCCAATCGGGTCGATGCGCGGGCCGACATATTTTCCGTAGGGGTGGTGCTCCACGAGTTGCTGACGGGACGGCTACCCACCAGCGATTTGCGCCCGCCCTCGGTCATTTGCGGGTGCGATGCGCGCTTTGATGCGATCATCCGCCGCGCCACCAATCCGATGCCCGAGCTGCGCTTTCCCAGTGCCGCACACATGGCCAAGGCCCTGCATGTCTTATGCGCGAGCGCATCGGCATCGGCTTCCATCACCACCAGGACTGCACAACGGGGCGGCCCTTCCGCGTCCCGCCGGATGCCTGCTCGCCAGCGCCATCCTGCCGCCACCCCGAAGTCAGCCGGCAACATGGTCACTATGGTATTGTTGGTGGTAGCGGTGGTCATCGCCGTTGGCTACCTGTTGCTTCCCCATAACAACAAGCCCGCCACCGCCCCACCCGCGGCGCCGGTTTCACCGCCGCCACAGCTTCCGACACCGCCGCCACCGGGAGTGGATCCGACCCCAAAACCCAACCTGACAAGCGATGTTTGGCCAAGCTGGAGGTTGGATTCACCACGGTGTGCAGGTTGCATCGGGCCAGCATACTTTCTTGCGCTGGCGGCAAGCGCAATTCTCGCTTAAGCTGCCGCCGTGCCGAGTCCATCGCCCTCATCCAACAACCCGCCCAAGCCACCACGCCCAGCCCGCCAAGCGGATGCGGCCATTTCCCTCCACGGCTGCCGGCAACACAACCTCCAGGGCTTCGACCTGGAAATCCCGCTCGGAAAACTCAGCGTCGTCACCGGCCCGTCCGGTTCCGGCAAGTCGTCGCTGGCGTTCCACACGCTCTATGCTGAGGGCCAGCGCCGCTACGTCGAGACGTTTTCGCCGTACGTGCGCCAATTCTTCGACCGCATGGACAAGCCGGCCGTCGATCACATCGAAGGAATTCCGCCCGCCATCGCCATCGAGCAAAAAAACCAGGTCCGCACCACCCGTTCGACGGTCGGCACGCTCACTGAAATCAATGATTACCTCAAACTGCTCTTCGCGCGCCTCGCCATCGGTCACGATCCGCAAACTGGCGAAGCGATCCGCCCAGATTCACCGGAGTCCGCCGCCGCTTGGGCCTTGGCCAATCAATCCGGCCAGTCCGTCCTGATCACCTTTCCAGTGCCCATCCCGGCAGCCACCCAGGGCGCGGATCTCTTCCCATTCCTCAACGCCCAGGGCTACTTGCGCGTGCTCATCAAGCGGCAAATTTTCCGCACCGATGAGCCATTCCCCGCTACTATCAAAAAACTAACATCGCCGGTCGAGGTCATCCAGGACCGCCTCACCCTCACCCCGGAGCATGCGTCGCGCCTCCTCGAGGCCCTCGAAGCCGCCTTCCAGTTAGGCAAGGGCAGCGCCAGCATCGTATCGGCCCAGCCCCCCTCCCTGCCGGCCAAGCCCGTCGCCACCAAATCCTTCACCAACACCTGGACCAATCCGCGCACTGGTTTCACCCTCCGCCCGCCCACGCCGGCCCTGTTTTCGTTCAACAACCCGCTCGGTGCTTGCCCGAGCTGCCGCGGCTTCGGACGCGTCATCGGCATCAAACTCGACAAGGCAATCCCCGATCCCTGCCTCTCGATCGCAGCCGGTTCCATCAAGCCGTTCCAAGGCGAGCGCGGCGACGAGTGCCAGCGCGACCTGTTGCGCCATTGCCACGAGCGGCACATCGACATCCAAACCCCGTGGGAGGATCTGGATGCGGCCACTCGTGAGTGGATCTACTACGGAGATAGCAAATCGACCACCCTCACTGATCTTGAAAACGCCGACGAACTGTGGCGCTCCGGCAAGTGGTACGGCGTCAAGGGATTCTTCGATTGGATGGAAAGCAAGGCCTACAAAATGCACGTGCGCGTTTTCCTATCCCGCTACCGTTCCTACACCACTTGCGCCGACTGCCGCGGCAAACGCCTCCAACCCGAAGCCCTCTGCTTTAAAATCAACGGTCTGACCCTGCCCGAATTGTGGTCCATGCCTGTTGCCGACTTGCTAGCTTGGTTCCACGGCCTTCCCGCCGCCTCGGACGCCACGCTCAACCTGGTCCTAACCGAGATCACCTCGCGCCTCACCTATCTCACGGAAGTGGGCCTCGGCTATCTCACGCTCGACCGCGCCACCCGCACCCTCTCCGGCGGCGAGGTCGAGCGCGTCAACCTGACCACCTGCTTAGGCGCATCTCTAACCGGTACGTTGTTCGTCCTCGATGAACCCACCGTCGGCCTCCACCCACGCGATATCCACCGCCTCGTCGCCATCATGCACGGGCTGCGCGACAAGGGTAACACCCTGGTGGTCGTCGAACACGAGGCCACCGTCATCGCCGCCGCCGATCACCTCATCGACCTCGGCCCCGGTGCCGGATCCTGCGGCGGACAACTCATCTATCAAGGCCCGGTGGTGGCAACGGCCGGCCGCAACTCCAAAGCCGCGGCTTCCGCCATCGGCACCCTGCCCTGGCTCACCGGTGAGAAATTCATCGCGGTGCCAGCCAAGCGCCGCCAACCCACCAAGCAAGTACTCGCGATCCGCGGGGCTACCAAGCACAACCTGCAAAAGTTAGACGCCGACATTCCGCTCGGCCTCTTTGTCTGCCTGACCGGTGTGTCGGGATCCGGCAAGTCCACCTTCGCCCGCGACGTACTCTATCTGAACTTGGCCAAGCATTTCGGCCAGGACAGCGATGGTGAGCCCGCCCCGCTCAAACAACTGCTCGGCACCCAGCACCTCGGCGGCGTGGAACTCGTCGATCAATCGCCCGTCGCCCGCACTCCGCGCTCCACCCCGGCGGTTTTCCTCGGTGCCTTCGAAACCATCCGCCAATTGTTTTGCGAGACCAATGCGGCCAAGGCTGCCGACCTCAAGCCCGGCTTCTTTTCATTCAATGCCGGCGATGGCCGCTGCGACCGCTGCTCTGGCAATGGTTTTGAAAAAGTGGAAATGCAATTTCTATCCGACCTGTACGTTGCCTGCCCGGATTGCAACGGCTGCCGCTACAAAACCTCCACCCTCGACTACCACTGGTGCGATAAATCCATCGCCCAGGTCCTCGATCTAACGGTCAGCGACGCCGTTGCATTCTTCGCCGCCGCAAGCAGCGCCGGCCCCGCCAAACACACGCGCCTGATCCACCAGACTCTCACCTCCCTGCAACCGCTCCTCGATGTCGGCCTCGGCTATCTCAAACTCGGCCAACCGCTCAACACGCTCTCCGGCGGCGAGGCCCAACGCCTCAAACTCTGCCAACTCCTCGACGCCGCCGCCAACGGCACAACGCCGCAAGCCCGCCAATCTAACATAAGTAACAAGCTCCTCATCCTCGATGAGCCCACCACCGGCCTGCATTTCTCGGATATCGAAAATTTGCTAGGAGTATTCCAACAACTGGTGCTTGCCGGCCACTCGCTGCTGGTCATCGAGCACAACCTCGACGTGATCAAATCCGCCGACTGGATTCTCGATCTCGGCCCTGAGGCCGGCGAGCACGGCGGCCAGCTTGTCGCCCACGGTCCACCCGAAATGGTGGCCAAGACCCGCACGCCCACCGCCCAATTCCTGCGCGAGGCGTTGGGCCTGCCCCCGCTCAAGGAACCCAAACGTTCTGCCGGCAAGGCCAGCCAGGCGGCAGAGCTGTCGTCATCCACAATCTACGATCTTCCCCCCAACTCAATCTCGCTGCGCGGGGCGCGCCACCACAACCTCAAGAACATTTCCCTGGATATTCCCCGCGACCGCCTGGTGGTCATTTCCGGACTCTCCGGTTCCGGCAAATCCACCCTCGCCTTCGACATCCTTTTCGCCGAGGGCCAGCGCCGCTTCCTCGACTCGATGTCCGCCTACGCCAGACAGTTTGCCGAACAATTGGAAAAGCCGGAAATCGACCAACTCGCGGGGCTGCCGCCCACGGTGGCCATCGAACAACGGGTGTCGCAGGGCGGCGGCAAATCCACCGTCGCCACCGTCACCGAGTTATGGAATTTCATCCGCCTGCTGTACTCAAAACTCGGCACGCTGCACTGCCCGGACTGCCAAGTACCGGTTGAAAAGCAATCGTTGAGCGCCATTGAAAACGTCCTGCGCGCCCAGCTCAAAAAGGGTTCTGTCTCGATCTTTGCCCCGCTCATCCGCGCCCGCAAAGGTTTCCACACCGAGGTCGCCGAATGGGCCTCCAAGCATGGCTTCGCACGCCTCCTGGTCGATGGCAAACTCGTCCCCAGCGAAAACTTCAAACGCCTCGAACGCTTCAAAGAACACAACATCGACGTCGAAGTCGCCGCCCTAACCAAGGGGAGCGCCGGCTTCGAGCCGGCTGATTTTGGCGTCCCGCCGAAATCCTCTTCAACGCCAAGCCCTGCGCAAAGGTCCGCCGCCGCCGCCCCCCAAAATCTCCAATCCATCATCCAACAAGCTCTAACCATCGGCAAAGGCCTCATCAAACTTCGCTCTCCCGAGGCCAAACTCACCTTGCTCTCCACCCACGCCAGTTGCCCCTGCTGCAACCGCTCGTTTGAAGAACTCGATCCACGCTTGTTCTCATTCAACTCGCCCCACGGTTGGTGTCCCACCTGCCGCGGCCACGGCCGCGTGCCCAAACGCCGCCAGGTGCTCGACCTCTCGCGCTTCGACTCGATGCTCGCCGCCGAACTCGATGCCGACCGCTCTATCGAACGCATGGAAGACGTCGAACTCGTCGCCTGCACCGCCTGCCAAGGCACCCGTCTCAATCCCACCGCTTCGCTCGTCACTCTCAACCATACCCCCATCGCCGACATCTCGCGCTTGTCCATCCATCATGCCGCCGCGCATTTCCATGATCTAACATTCACCGAAGACCGCAGCAACCTGATCGCCCGCGACATCCTCCCGGAAATCCGCCAGCGCCTCGCGTTCCTCCAAGAGGTCGGCCTCGGCTACCTTCAACTCGACCGCTCCGGCAACACGCTTTCCGGCGGTGAGTCCCAGCGCATCCGCCTCGCCGCCCAACTCGGCTCCAACCTGCGCGGCGTGCTCTATGTGTTGGATGAACCGACCATCGGCCTCCACCCCCGCGATAACGCGGCTCTCCTAACAACTCTGATTAAGCTGCGCGATCAAGGCAACTCACTCATCATCGTCGAGCACGACGCCGACACCATCGCCGCCGCCGATCATCTCATCGACCTCGGCCCCGGCGCCGGACGCTTCGGCGGCGAGGTCGTCTATCAGGGCCCCGTGGTCGGGGGGAGCGCCGGCATCCTGTCGGCTGATTTTGGCGTCCCGCCGAAATCCTCTCCATCGGGGAGCGCCGGCTTCCAGCCGGCTGATTTTGGCGTCCCGCCGAAATCCTCTCCATCGGGGAGCGCCGGCTTCCAGCCGGCTGATTTCGGCGTCCCGCCGAAATCCCGTGAACGCGCGGCCAACAAAAAAGCGGCTGCCGCGGCGGCGGCGCTAGCCGCCTCCCCCACCCTCCGTGCCCTCACCACCCCGCTCAGCCATCCGCTGCGCGGCAGCCGCCGGCCGCTGCCAAAAAACCATCCATTCCTCACACTAACTGGTTGTCGGGCACACAACCTCAAACAGATCGACGCAGCTATTCCCCTCGGCCGGCTCACCGTCCTAACAGGCATCTCGGGCTCCGGCAAGTCCACCCTCATGCACTCGTGCCTGGCGGTCGCGGCGGCCGCCGCAGGCTCGTCAAAATCCCCCAAATCCGCGGCATTCGCCTCCGCCGCCGGGTTTGAAAAAATTAAAGCCTGTTTTGAGGTGGACCAATCGCCGATTGGCAAGACGTCGCGTTCCTGTCCCGCCACCTACGTCAAGGTGCTCGACCACATTCGTGCGCTCTACGCCCAATTGCCGGAAGCGCGCATACGTGGCTTTGACGCCTCGCGCTTTTCGTTCAACACCGATGGCGGCCGCTGCCCGGATTGCAAGGGCAACGGCCGCATCAGGCTCGAGATGGATTTCCTGCCCTCCAC
>WBXD01000118.1 GCA_008932935.1 Verrucomicrobiota bacterium | reverse complement strand
CTCATCTTTATTCAGCCCTGATCGATAGCGACGCTGAAGTGGCGGTTGCCCGCACGGCGAGAGGGCTGCAACCGACCTTCATGCTCTGCCGCACCGATGTGGCAGCATCCATTGAAAGCTTTTTGTCGGAACAGCGTCGCGCAATCCGCCAGTGGCTGGGCCGGGTACGGACCGTGGAGGTAGCCTTTCCCGATGAAGCGACCTTCGCCAACGTCAATACGCCAGAAGACCTGCAGGCGATAGGTCAACAACTGGTGGTCTAGATAATCGCGGCCTCATTGCCAAGTACGCGCATCGGGCCGACGTTCAAAACGCGGCCGACGCCAAGCAAGGCGGCGCAGGAGGCAACCACCATGCCGATGCCGACACTCAGCAGGGGCAGCATGATGTTCGGCAGATAAGCCAGGTGGAACACCTGCCGCGCGAGCACAAGGCTCAATCCGCTAGCGCCCGCGCCGGCCAGCAGGCCGGCCAGACCACCAAGAGCCATGCTCTCGGCAGCCAGCGATTGCAGCAGTTGTCGACGGCTGGCACCGAGGGCGCGCAGGATGGCCATTTCGCGCACGCGCTCGTCGCGTGTTGTCTGGAATACGGCGATCAGCACGACCAGCCCGGCGACCAGCGCGAAACCGAAAACTGCTTCGATCGCCCGTGCCGCCTGCTCGATGGCTTCCTCCAACTGTCGCATCAGGCTGGCGACGTCGATGACGGTCAGGTTGGGAAATAGACGAACCAGAGCATTGACCGCCTCATTGCGTTCCGGTGGCAGGTGAAAGCTGGTGATGTAGCTGGCTGCGCTGGATTCGAGCAACCCTTGGGATGCAATGACGAAAAAGTTGACCCGCATCGAGTCCCAATCGAGCTTCCGCAATGAAGTTATTGGCGCCTTGATCCGGGTGCCGGCAATGTCATAGGTCAACTCGTCGCCCAATTGCAGATGCAGCTTTTCCGCCAGGCCCTGCTCCACCGAAAACTGTGGTGTTGCGCTTGGTCCGTGCCAGTTCCCGCCGCTGATCGTGTTTCCTGCCGGCAACTGAGTCGACCACGACAGGTTGAATTCCCTTTCCAGCAGATTGCGAGCCTGGGGCTCGCCGTAGTCATTCGCGTTGACGGCGCGCCCGTTGATTGCAACCAAGCGACCACGGACCATGGGTTCAAGCGATGCGTTCACATGCTGGTTGCGGAAAAAGTCGGCCACGGCTTCGCGCTGGTCCGGCTGGATGTTGATGGCAAAGCGATTCGGTGCATCGGCAGGTAGGCGACTTTTCCAACTCGTCAGCAGGTCGGAACGCCCCGCGGTGAGCAGCAGCAAGGCGGTCAGTCCCAGCGCCAGAGCGACGGCCTGAATCAGCGTGTTGCGTCGCCGTCGGTAAAGTCCGGCCAACCCAAGCCGCCATCCTGGAATCGCGCCTGTGCTGGCAAGGCTGCGCAGCATTACCAATAGGACTGTCGTCAATACCGCGTAAATGCCAGCGATCAGGGCAAAGCCGCCGATCACGATCAGACTGAGCGTTGAGTCGCCGCCGACCCACAGCATCAGCAAGCCCAGAGAAATTGCCGCAGCCAGCCAGTGCGGCCAACTGCGAACTTCGCCCCATTCACGCCGCAACACGGCGATTGCCGGCACCTGGCGAAAACGCAAAAGCGGTGGCAGCGCGGCGCCCGTCATCAGCACTACCCCAGTGGCTCCGCCAAGCAGCCACGGTTGCAGGGATGCAGCAGGCAGATCGGTATTCAGCAGACGGCCGATCTGAGATGCGAGCAGGTGCTGCAATGAATACCCGGCGACACAACCAACCGCCGTTGCCAGCGCGCCAAAAATCAGGAACTCGCCAAGATGTATGGCCAACACCCTGCGACTCTGTGCGCCAAGGCAACGCATTACCGCACAGCCATTGAGATGGCGGCGGACATAGCGATCCGCGGTCATGGCAATGGCTACTGTTGCCAGAATCACTGCCAGTAATGCCGCAAGCCCCAAGAAGCGCTGCACGCGTTCAAGCAGAACCCGAACCTCGGGGCGCGCATTGTCGAGGCTCTCGATTTTCTCTCCGCGGCCAATATGCCGGCCAGCCCATTCGCGGAACGATGCAACGGCGGCAGGGGCACCGGCCAGATGCAGGCGCCAGTTGGCCCGACTGCCGATCTGGATCAGGCCTGTTGCAAAAAGATCTTCATTATTCATCATCAGGCGCGGGGCAAAGGCAAACACATTGAAGCCCTTGTCCGGCTCAACAACCAGGACTGCACTTACCTGCAGCCTACTGTTGCCAACGACAATCGAGCTGCCCATGCGCGCGCCCAATGCGCCAAGCAGGCGTTCGTCCACCCACACCGAGCCGGGCGATGGTATTTCATGTGTCTCGTGATCTGACAGACCAGGCTCGCCTGAGTGGTCGGCAATTCTCAAGGCGCCGCGCAAAGGGTAATTGCCTGTCACGGCCTTGATGTCCGCCAACTGGGTCGAGCCGTCTGCGCTGACCATGCTGGGGAAGGTAATGCTTTCCGCAACCGCCAGGCCCAGCTCGCCAGCCTTGTCGCGCGGATCCTGTCCCCCCTTGGCTGGCCATGGATGATCTGCCGTGAGCAGCAGATCGCCACCGAGCAATTGATGTGACTGCTGAATCAGCGCCTGCTGAACTCGGTCGGTCACGAATGACACGCTGGTCAGTGCCATCACGGCAAGGACCATCGCGAAACCAAGCACGGTCAACTCCCCTGCCCGCGCATCCCGTCCGATCATGCGCAAAGTCAAACGCAGGATTGTCAGCATGACAAGACCATGTCACAGCATCCGCAGATACTCGATCGCCTGGTCGACCCGTTCAACAGCCATCACCTCAATGCCCTTGATGGCCTGCTTCGGCGCATTGGCTTTGGGGATCAGGGCATGGGTGAAACCGAGCTTTGCCGCTTCGCGCAGGCGCTCCTGGCCCCTCGGCGCAGGACGTATTTCACCCGTCAACCCGACCTCGCCGAACGCCACCAGTCGCACCGGCAAAGGTTTGTTGGTCAGAGAAGAAACAATCGCCAGCAGAACTGCAAGGTCGGCAGCCGGCTCCTGGATTCGCACCCCACCTACGGCGTTGACGAAGACATCCTGATCGAAACAGACGACACCCGCGTGACGGTGCAGCACGGCCAGCAGCATCGCCAGCCGGCTGGCCTCCAGCCCGACGGTCAACCGTCGCGGATTGGGCGCATGCGAGCTGTCCACCAGCGCCTGGATTTCCACCAGCAGCGGCCGCGTTCCTTCCTGCGTCACCATGACGCAGCTTCCCGCGACGTCCTGCGCATGCTGCGACAAAAACAGCGCCGACGGGTTGGATACGCCACGCAGGCCCTTGTCAGTCATCGCGAACACGCCCAGCTCATTCACCGCGCCGAAGCGATTCTTGAAGGCGCGCACCAGGCGGAAGCTGGAATGCGTGTCGCCTTCGAAGTACAGCACGGTATCGACGATGTGCTCCAGCACACGAGGACCGGCTAAAGTACCCTCCTTGGTCACATGGCCGACGAGAATGATGTTGATGCCGCTCTGCTTCGCCAACCGCGTCAGTTGCGCCGCGCATTCACGCACCTGAGCGACCGAGCCGGGCGCCGATTGCAGCGCATCCGAGTAGATAGTCTGGATCGAATCGATCACCGCCACCACCGGCCTCTCGCGATTGAGTGTGGCAAGAATTTTTTCCAGATTGATCTCGGCCAGCAGTTGCATCTCGCCAGCCTCAAGTTGCAGGCGGCGCGCGCGCAATGCGATCTGCTCGCCCGACTCTTCGCCGGAGACATACAGCACTGGCAAGCCGGTTTCGGCGAGACGCGACAATGCCTGCAACAGCAGCGTGCTCTTGCCGATGCCAGGATCGCCGCCGATCAACACCACGCCGCCGGCGACCAGGCCCCCGCCGAGCACACGGTCGAATTCCTCGATGCCGGTTGGCTGGCGCGGCTCTTCCGTCGGATTGATTTCGGCCAGCTTCTGCAATCTGGATTCGGTCGCCACCACGCCGGCCAGCGAGGCATAGCGGTTGCCAGCGCCGGTGGCCGCAGCTTCGGCAACGGTTTCCACCAAGGTGTTCCATTGGCCGCAACCCGGGCACTGGCCTTGCCACTTGGGCGCACTTGCACCGCATTCGGTGCAGGAATAAACCGTTTTACTCTTTGCCATCAGTGTTGTTCCACCACGCTGACACGCGCTGCCAGCGCGCAGAAAATTTCGTAGCTCACGGTGCCGGCAGATGTCGCGACATCGTCTGCGCTGACAACCTTGTCGCCATGGTTGCCCCACAGCGTGACCGGACTGCCAACACGCGCCTTGCTGATGCCTGTCAGATCGACACATATCTTGTCCATCGACACCCGGCCCACGGTGCGCGTCAACACGCCATCGACCATGATCGGCGTACCGGTCGGCGCATGGCGCGGATAACCGTCGCCGTAGCCACAGGCGACGATGCCGATGCGTAGTGCCTTGTCCGCAACGAAGGCGCCGCCATAGCCGACGCGGTCGCCCTTGTGCAGCTTGCGCACGGCCATCAACTCGCTCTCCAGGGTCATTACCGGCTTCAACCCAAGCTCCGCCGCGCTGCGCATTTGTGGAAACGGCGATGCCCCATAAAGCATGATCCCCGGCCGCGCCCAATCGCTGCTTGATTCGGGAAAGCGCAGTAGCGCCGCCGAATTGGCGAGGCTGGTTGGGTAGGCAAGGTTGCCTTTCAGCGCCGCGAATCTTTCCAGTTGCGAGGCAATGCCGAGTGGCTCATCGGCATCGGCAAAGTGCGTCATCAGCGTTATCGGCGCTTTATGTTCGCGAAGCAAATCGAGCGCCGAACGGAAGCCATCCGGATCCAGCCCCAGTCGGTTCATGCCGGTATTGAGCTTGAGATAAATCGGCAATTCGGCATAGCGGGCATTGCCGCGGACGATCGTCTCCACCTGGTCCAGGCGATGCATCACGGGCGTCAGCTGATGCACGACAGAGGCATCGAGTTCGTCAGGCGCATAAAAGCCATCGAGCAGCAGGATCGGCTGCCTGATACCCGCCTCGCGCAACTCGATCGCGATCGACATTTCAACCAGTGCGAAGCCGTCCGCTTCAGCACTCAACGCCTGTGCCACACGCAAGGCGCCATGGCCGTAAGCATTGGCCTTGATCACCGACCACAGGCGAGCATTGCCGGCATGGCGACGAGCGACGTCATGGTTATGCCGCAGTGCAGAAAAATCGATCAAAGCCTTGGTAGGACGGGTCATGAATATTTGGGCAGCGATCGAAAGGTTGTTGTCAAAAGCATTTCGTACGATACGAGCCGAAGTTTCTCACATCGGCCGGGTCGGGATCAAAAACGCTTTGTGATATAAAGCGGCCTCACTTGCGATACCCAATGAAAAAAGGCTTCTACTTCATTCTGGCCGCGCAGTTTTTTTCTGCCCTCGCCGATAACGTCATGCTGATTGCGGCCATCGCCATGTTGCGCGATGTGCAAGCTCCCACCGCCTATGAGCCTTTGCTCAAGACCGGCTTCACGATGTCCTATGTGGTGCTTGCCGCCTTTGTCGGCGCCTTTGCCGACTCGATGCCGAAGCGGCGCGTAATGCTGATCAGCAACGGCATCAAGATACTAGGTTGCGCCCTGCTGTTCTTCGACATTTCCCCGCTTGCCGCCTACGCCGTGGTCGGGCTCGGTGCCGCTGCCTATTCGCCGGCCAAGTACGGCATCCTCACCGAGTACCTGCCGGCTCGGCTACTGGTCGTTGCCAACGGCTGGATCGAAGGGCTCACCGTAGCCGCTATCATCGGTGGCACCATGATCGGCGGTATGTTGATCCAGCCGGTTTTTGCGGCATACCTGTTGAACTTCGACCTGCCTTTCATCGATACCGGCATCAGGACTGTCGGCGAAATGAACGTTGTCGTGATCATCGCCATCTATCTGATCGCCGCCTGGCTCAATCTGTACGTGCCCGACACCGGCGTCGATCACAAGCCGCTGAAGAACAATCCCTTCTACCTGATCCACGAATTCAGCCATTGCTTCACGCTGCTCTGGCGTGACCGCCTCGGCCAGATCTCGCTCGGCGTGACCACGCTGTTCTGGGGTGCCGGTGCGACGCTGCAGTTTGTGGTCATCGAATGGGCGCGCGTCGCGCTGCAACTGGACCTGACCCGCGCCAGCGTGATGCAGGGCATGGTGGCACTCGGCGTCGCGATTGGCGCGGTCATTGCCGCGCGCTGGGTCTCGCTGCGGCAATCAGTCAAGGTCATCCCGCTTGGCATCGCCATGGGTATCGGCGTGCTGAGCATGATCTTCGTTCATCACGAGTGGATCGCGATGCTGGTGATGGTCGTGCTCGGCATTCTCTCCGGCATGTTCGTGGTGCCGATGAACGCCCTGCTGCAGCACCGCGGCCACGTGCTGATGGGCGCCGGTCATTCGATTGCTGTGCAGAATTTCAATGAGAACCTGTCGATACTCGCCATGACCGGCATCTACTCGCTGCTGTTGTATTTCCAGCTGCAGATCAACACTATCGTCCTGCTGTTCAGCGTTTTCATGGTCGGCACCATGTGGCTGCTGAAAAAACGCCACGAAGCCAACCAGCGCATTCGCGACGACGTCTGCCAGCTCGACGACGGCAAGTCCTGCTGAGCAGACCCGCAGAATAAAACTCAAGAAAGTACCGAATAAGTCCGTTCGCGTTGAGCCTGTCGAAACGCACGCGCCGGAACCATAGGGCTTCGACGACAAAAGGAAGTCCCCGTGGGACAGGCTCAGCCCGAACGGATTGAGACTTATCGGCGCTTCCTAAATCACCAGCGGTTTGTCCGGCAATTCGTTGCGGTCCTGCATCGATGCCGGAAAGTGCTGCGCCAGCAGCGCACTGGCGCGAGTAATCGCCGCGACCGAGCCAGTCTGATAGTCACCGCGCTTGAACGCGGTCTCCATCTCGCGGCAGATCGCATCCCACTCCGCTTGCGGCACGCGTGCCGCAATGCCTCGATCGGCCAGTATCTCGACCGTATGGTCAAGCCACTGCACGTAGATCAGGATGCCGCAGTTATGTTCGGTATCCCAGACACGCAATTGCGAGAACAGATCGACAGCACGCTGCCGCGGTGATCGGTGAT
>WBXD01000117.1 GCA_008932935.1 Verrucomicrobiota bacterium | reverse complement strand
CGGTCAATGAGAATTCGCGGCATAGAGAAATGTTACCGCCCCGAGCCCTTCCAATCGAACCGCCAGCGCGTCGAATACCTATTCGCCCTCTACGAAAAACTCACCGCCCCGCTCGCCTTCTCCCCCACCAAACCGCCCAGACCCCGCCGCAAGTATCGTGGCGTGGCTGCGGCGTCCCGCCGCAGGCCGTGGGAGCCGCGTCTCGCGGCGTGTACCCGTGACTGACCATGCTTGGAGAATGTGCTGGGCTTGGCGCTGGTGCATTCACTTCGCATGGGCACTGCGGCCAGAGGCACGCAGCTACGGCCTGCCGCGAGACGCGGCAGCCACATCACGTGGCTGCGGCGTCCCGCCGCAGGCCGTGGGAGCCGCGTCTCGCGGCGCGCTCAAGGAGAGGTGGCCTCTGGCCGCCCTCGCCCATGGGCTGCGCGAAGGCAGCCGCCTGGCGACTTTCCCTTGCGCGTTCCATGGACAACGGGGCTACCATGAAAGCCAAGTTCTTCAAGCGCCGCATAGGGAGGCCTGGAAATAACGTGCAAATCGCCCACTTAACGTATGAAAACGATCCAAGATTGCTTCGGCCATAGCGTGCGGCTGACCGATGAGCGGATGGCGCACATTCTGGAGCATCCTGAAATGAGCCTGATGGGAGCGGAGATCGAGCGGGTATTGACCGACCCGCAAAGCGTGCGCCGTTCGCGCTCCGATGACGCCGTGCGCTTGTTTTACGAATTTTACGCGCAGACACTTGTGGGTGGTAAATGGCTGTGCGTCGTGGTAAAATACTCGCAAGACGATGCGTTCGTAGTCACCGCATATCTCACCGACAAACCAAAAACAGGAGAAGAATTATGGCCGATAAACTAAAAGTCTGGTTCGATGCCGAGGCGGATTTCCTGGAGGTTCGCTTCTCGGAAGTCGCGGGTTGCGAGAAAGAAACCAACCACGACGCGGTGATGGAGCGGGTGGACGCGCAAGGTCACGTCGTTGGGTTCAGCATCATGGGCGTGAGCCAGTTCAGAAAAGACAAGCCTCTGGAAGCCGAACTCGCCTCGGCTTGAGAACCACTTGTGAATGCGCCGTACAAGGAGACGGGGAAACAACATCTCATTAGCCCCGGCGCTCACAGAGCGCCGCCACAATGCATCACATCAGCGCCTCAAGTCTCGCCCGCAACTGGTCCTTGGTGATGTTCGCACCGACGAACTGGTCCTTGACCTCGCCATGCTTGGAAAAACCGCAGGTTCGGCACGGCGCGGACGTTGAACCGGCAGTTTTTTGATGAAATACAATTGTCTTTATCAGATTTATCTGAGAAAATACGACCCAACATGAAGCGTAAAGCCGAACTTTTCTTATCTGAATGGCGGGATCAGGCTGTGCACAAGCCATTGGTGCTCAGAGGGGCGCGGCAGGTTGGCAAGACCTATTTGGTGGAGAATTGGGGCCTGCAGCACTTCAAGTCAGTGCTCAAAGTGGATTTGGAGCGGGAGCGGGACTTGCACAGTCTGTTTTCGCAGGCAGAGCCCAAGCGCTTGCTGGAGGAATTGGCCCTGTTGAAGGGGCAGGCGGTGACTCCCGGCACAACCCTGTTGTTTCTCGATGAAATCCAAGCCTGCCCGGCCGCCTTGGCGATGCTGCGCTATTTTTACGAGTTGCTTCCGGAATTGCACGTGATCGCAGCGGGTTCGCTGCTCGATTTCGCGTTGCGCGAGTTCAAGTATTCCATGCCGGTGGGGCGGATCGAATTCCTTCACCTCCACCCGATGTCGTTCGAGGAATTCATCGCGGCCACCGAGGGCGACGCCCTGGCGGGCTATCTCACGCAGTGGACTCTCTCGCAGCCACCGTCGCAGGCAATGGCCAAAAGATTGTTGGACTCGGTACGGCGCTACTTCTTTGTGGGTGGAATGCCCGAGGCGGTGCGGGCTTACGCGGAGCGCAAGGATTTGCTAGAGGTGCAACGCATTCAGACCGCGTTGGTGGAGACGGTGCAGGCGGACTTCGCAAAATACGGCACGCGGCGTTTGCATGAATTGATGCGCAGGACGTACCGCCATATTGCAGAGAACGTGGGCCGCAAGATCAAGTTCGTGAACATCAGCAGGGAGGATCGCCCGGCGGACGTGCGGCGTGCGATTGAGTTGTTAGCCATGAGCCGGGTGGTGCATCCGGTGCTGCATACGGCAGCCAACGGTCTGCCGCTGGGTGCGGAGCGCGACGAGCGGCATTTCAAAGCGCTGTTTCTGGATATCGGGTTGGTCAACCGCATGTGCGGACTACCCTTGGTGGGGGCGGAGCAATTGATCACGGTGAACGAAGGGTCGTTGGCGGAGCAGTTTGTGGGACAGCAATTGTTGGCTTCGGCACCGGCGTTTGAAGACCCGCAATTGTATTACTGGGTCCGCGAGGCCCGCAATGCCAACGCCGAGTTGGATTTTGTCATCAACCGCCAACAGGATATTTTGCCGGTGGAAGTCAAAGCCGGCAAAACCGGGACGCTGCGTTCGATGTTTCTGTTCCTGCGCGAAAAAAACCGCAAGCACGCGCTGCGCTTCCACACCGGTTGCCCCGTCCTGGAGCAAGTGAAATTGCCAGGAGATGCGTCAACGACGGTCCAACTCCTCTCCTTGCCTCTGTATGCGGTCGGCCAATTGGACCGCTTGCTCGCAATTTCCGAAGAAAACCCCTAACGCATGAGATCGCCCAATTGGATTCAACAAGCTGACCAGGCCATGCAACGCGCCGCCATCCGCGCCAGAGCCGTGGCCGCCAGCACCAACACGCCGATCCACTTCATCAAGGACGGCAGGATCGTAGCCATCATGCCAGGGGCCGCCACTTCGCCCGCCCCATCGCCCACTACCGCGGATCAGGGGGCAGACAAATCATCAGATCGCCATGCCGGTAATATGTACGCCTGAAGAGTTCATTGCATAAACGGGCAGGGAAACAGGCCCTAAATAAAGGGCCAGCGGGACCGTCCCCCGGCCGGAACGAGGCTCAGATCGGCTCAGTCCTGGGCGTCTTGCGATGAACCCTTCCATCCGCCGTGATATAGGTCATCTCTGCCAACCGCGCCGACACTTCTGGAGGAAAGGTGATCTCCGCCAAAGCCGCGTGGCCAAGGGGCAGCATCGTCTCCGGGTCAAAGCCCCAGGCTCGGATCTGCTCCCGTGTCGGCGATGGCTCGGGCTCATTCGCTGATTCTGGCTTGGGGGTTGGGGCTTTCGATTGCATGGCTTTGTGGGCTGACAGCATCATGGCCTAAATATGGGAACAGTCAAATTCTCGCCGGGCGTGGTGCTGGACTTCCGCGAGCGCAACCAGGTGGTCGGCATTGAAATGCTCCACCTTTCACGTCGTTCGCCTCAGCTCATTCTCCAGGAGCTGCAATACCAGTCCGCCTGATGCTGCCATCAGCATCGACAAACCACAAACAGGAGAAAAATTATGGCCGATAAACTAAAAGTCTGAAAGTCTAAAGTAGCAGAAGCAACGCGCTTCTTTGCTTCGTCTTTCAGACTTTCAACTTTCAGACCTTCGAGGGAATTCAACTGGCTCGCTCCCGCGTCAAAAACGAGGTCGTTTGCTGAGTTCTGAATCTGTGATTTCACTGCCTCCAGCCGCTTTGGCTCGCGCACGAGGTCAGGGGTTCTGGCCCGCGGCTCCACCCCCAACCCGCCCTCAGGCCAGCGCCGCGGCCAACTCGGCGCGGCGCAGCTTGCCCAGCGGCCCGCGCGGCAGCGTCTCGAGCACCAGCGGCGGCTGCAGGCGGCGGAACCCGGGGGCTTGCTCGTGATAAGCCGCGAGCGCCGCGGCGGCCAGTGCCGGATCCACGGCCGCCTCAAACACCGGCACCAAGCGGTGACCGGCACGTGCGTCGGGCAGTGCCGCCACTGCAAAGGTACCCGCCGCCAGCGCGCCGTTGGACCATTCGAGCAATTCGTTCTCGATGGCCGCCGGATCGACCAGTTCGCCGAGCACCTTGACCAACGTGTCGAGCCGTCCGCGCGGCGTGAGCTGGTCGTTTGCTAGCTCGACCCGGTCTGCGGTGAGGTGCCAAGCATCGGTGCGCGGGTCAAATTGCCAGCTTTGGCCGTCGTGGCGGAGGCGGCCGGAAAACAGGGCCGGCCCGGCTATGCTGAGTTGTCCGGTACGGGACACCCGGGTTTGCCAGATCGGCAAAACCGGCAGCGGCGCGGGTTGGTAGGTCGCAGCGAGTAATTCAAGCCCCTGGGTGGCAATTTGCGAGCCGGCCTCGGTCATGCCATAACTGGCCAGCACCGGCCAGCCAAATCGGCGGGCCGCCTGTCCGGTGCGCGCATCGAGCTGGCCACCGCCCACCACGATGGCCACCAGCGTGGACGGAGCCACCAAGCCGGCAGCCACCAAGTCATGCACTTGGGTGGGCACCAAGGCGGTGTGGGTGACGGCGTGGTGTGCCAGCCAAGCCAGAAATGCCCCGGCCTCCCAGTGCCAGGAAAACACCCGCAGCCGGCAGGCCGCCTCGAAGGCCCTGGCCGCCACGCCGAAGCCGCCGACGTGATGGGCCGGCAGCGCCACGCCCCAGCAGGAGTCTTCGGAAACCCCCAGATGCTCATTCACTGCCGCGGCGGACAGCAATAGCGCCGGTTTGGATAGGGCCAGCCACTGCGGCGGCCCGCTGCTGCCGGACGTTTCAAATAAAACATGCCCGTCCAAGCCTGCGGCAGCGGGGAGAGCACCGGGAAAATGCCCCGCCGCATACGGCTGCGGGTCATCCCAAAACCCCGGATCAGTTAAAAAGAGCGCGTCCATGGCAGGGCCTCCAGCAGGTCGTTAAATCCCAGCCCGGTGCCCACGGGTGCTTGAAATGCCGGCCCCCACGGGCCGAGCGCTTCGCTGAAGGCATCGGGCTCGAAAAGATGGTGCGTTTGCAAGCCGCACACGTCAAGCAGCCCGGGGAATTGCAGGTCGAGTCGCGCCGCCTCCCACGCCGCAAAGGCCTGGCCCAGCGGATGATCCATGTAGCTCGTCAGCACCACCCGCTGGTGGTGGCGCAGCGCTGCCTCGGCCAGCAGGAATGGCTCGTCAATGGCCGGCTTGATAATGAGCACCTGCGCGGCGGCGCTCAGCGGGGCCGCCTCTTGGTCCACCGCCAGGTCTAGGCCGGTATTGCGCTGCAGTTCGGTCCAGGTGCTCTCGGCAAACTCGCAGGGGTCTTCGACAAAATCGATCGCCTGACGGGTGGAATTGGCCAAATTGGTTAGAAAGACTGCGGCGGCTTGAGCGCTGAGGGTTTCGTTGAAATCCAAGCGCCAGCGCAGCATGGGAAACTCGGCGGACATCGCTTCGAGCAGGGCCGCTTCTTGGGCGAGGTGGCGGCCGCACTTGAGTTTGACGATGGCAAAGCCGGCGTCCACCGCGCGGGCAATTTGCGTGTGATCGGCTTGCGGGAGAGTGGCGTGGCTTGCAGGTACCGTCATTTCCTCGAACAACGACTCGTCGTAGTTGCGTGCGGCGGCGTCGTATTCGGCGCAGCGCAGGGCCCGGCGCACCAAGGGCCAACGCCGCTCACCGGCCAGATCCGCCAGGCATTTTAGCAGTGGTGGATCGCCCAACTCCGGCCACGGATGGATGCAGCCAAATCCGTCGCCCACACGGATGAGCGCGCCGTCGAACTCGCGCCGCGACGAAACCGCGTTGAGATAGCCGCCCGCCTTGAGGCGGTAGCGCGAAATGTAGGGCTGGTGGTTATTTATATGCATGATCAGCGCTTGCTTTGCGGAAAAAAATGTTGCACGGCCTCGATCGCGCCTGCGCCATGTGAGGCATGGGCCAGATAGCCGCCGCTGACCGCAACGTGATGTTTGACGTCTGCTAGGGCGTTGCCAGGACAGGCGATCATCCGCGCGTGGCGGGCATCGAGCATAGCCAAGTCATTGTAACTGTCGCCGATGGCAAAGCAAGTGGAAGCGTCCAACGCGTAGTGGCGGGCGACCTCGCTGAGGCTGCTGCCTTTTTGGAAATCGCGGTGGCCGAAGCGCAGATAGATCGAGTTGCGCTGCCAACTCAGCAAGGGCTCGGCACGGGTGAGCACTTCCAGTTGGCTAACAATCCAGACCATCTCCTCGTCGGTGCGGGCGATGAAGCCGGCCGGGTCCCCATCGATGGCGATCCATTGCGCCCCGGTGGAGTGTTCCACCAGGTGGCGTATTGCGGCGAGCAACTTGCCTGCGTGCTTGAACAGGCGGCGCATCTGCTGCTCACACGTCCGGTTCCATGCGTCCAACGGCTGCCAGCGGCCGCCACTGCCGCAAAAATAGATTTCGCGTTCGCGTGCCACCACCCAGTCGGGCTGGAGCGCCAGACCGCTCTCGAGCAAGCCCTCGAGCAGGTGGGGTAGGGAGCGGCCGGTATTGATGCCCCAGCCGATCGCGTGGTCGCGGCGCAACCGCAGTAGCAGGTCGGAAAACTCTGGTGGGACGGTGGGCTGGGCTGAGGGATCGTGGAGCGTGCCATCGAAATCGAAGGCAAGCACACTGGCAATTTTCGGTATCTGAGCCATGCGGATCACTTGGCTAGGGATGCTTGGTACTGGCTGCGCCAGAACCCGGTGATGCAGCCCGAGGTCAGGCCCTGTGCGCAATCAATCCATGCAGCCTGTGCCGCATCAAGGGACTTGGTCACGCGCTTGCCGCTTGGGACGGCTGCTGCCAGTGCGGCATGAACCAAGGCGGCGCCGAACGCGCTGGAGCCGATGATCAGCTCCGGCAGCATAATTTGGACGTTTTTACACAGCATCACTGTCTGACGGGCAGCTCGCATGACACCCCAAATAATTGCTTATGAGATAGAGACATCTTGTTTCGTTGCGTGTGGTTTTGGTTCGTGGCGAGTCACCAACCACCCTGGCCGGTACTGCTGCGCCCTGCTCGCGCGCAGCTTTAGCCATCTCGCGCGCCGATGCAAAGCCGAAAATCTCCCCAGCCGCGCACCCCGCATTGCGCCAAGTAGCGCGTAAAAAGGGACAGGCCCATAGTGAAAGAAACCTGTTGACTGCGTAAAAAGGGACAGGCCCATAGTGGAAGAAGCCTGTTGACTGCGGGGAGGATCGGCGTAGTGTGCAACCATGAGACGGGCACGATGGATTGTTCCGGTGACGGCTGGGTGTCTCAGACCGGTGATCTACCACTGCGTCAGCCGGGCGGTGAACCGGGAGTTTGCACGTAAAAAGGGACATGCCCATAGTGGAAGAAGCCTGTTGACTGCGGGGAGGATCGGCGTAGTGTGCAACCATGAGACGGGCACGATGGATTGTTCCGGTGACGGCTGGGTGTCTCAGGCCGGT
>WBXD01000116.1 GCA_008932935.1 Verrucomicrobiota bacterium | reverse complement strand
GGTCACCGTCTCCACCGCCGCGGTCAGCGGCAAGCTCTTCGTGCGAGTGCAAGCTCAGTGAGGAAAAAGCTGAAAAGCTGAAAAGCTGAAAAGCTGAAAGCTGAAAGCTGAAAGCTGAAAGAAGACAAGCGATTGCGGATCGTGGATGGGAGTAATTCCGCCACGGTCCGCAATTTTTTATACAAGACGCAAGACGCAAGACGCAAGACGGCAAGACGCAAGACACAAGACACAAGACACAAGACACAACACAAGACCCAAGACACAAGACAAGAGCAGACGTAGAAGCGCTGTGCTCTCTTCTCTTCTCTGGTCTTGTGTCTTGCGTCTTGCAGTCTTGTGTCTTGGGTCTTGTGTCTTGGGTCTTGTGTCTTGGAGCGCAGCGGTCTTGTGGCTTGTGTCTAAACACGAACAAGGTGACAGATGGATAGGGCATGTGCTCTGGCTGTGCTCGCCGGTTAGTGAAGGAACTGCACGCGACCGGTCTTAAGCTCGTAGATGCAACCGACGATCTGGATCTTGCCGGCGTTTTCCAAGTTGCGCAGGACGGGGCTGAGTTGGCGAATACGCGCCACGGTCAACCGGACATGCCTCTCACTAACGGCTTCGACGAATTTGCTGTTCTTTGAATTGCGTTCACCGGCCACGTCGCGGACGGACTCGACGGCGGGTTGGATTTTGTCCAGCACTCCGGTGAGGTTGCCCAACTGGACATGCTCACAAGCTCCCTTGATTGCGCCGCAATCGGTATGGCCCATGACGAGCACCAATTTTGAGCCAGCCACGGCGCACGCGTACTCCATGCTCCCGACGAGGTCATGGTCGGAGATATTGCCAGCGATACGGGTGTTGAAGAGGTCGCCGAGGCCTTGATCGAAAACAAATTCGGCTGGAGCTCGCGAATCCATACAACTCAGGATGACGGTGTGGGGATATTGGCCGGCGGCGATCACCTGCTGATCGTGGAGCATATCGCGGTGTTTCGGTTTCCCGGAAGCAAAGCGTGCATTGCCACGGCGGAGCAATTCCACCACCTGCGCGGGCGTCAACGCTGCCTGTTGCGTCTGGTGCGTGGCAAGGTCGCGGCGTTGCGGGTGGGAAATTGGGTTGGTGGTCGAGCAACCCGTAAACGTGAGCAGAAGCAACAGCGCCCCGCCGGGAAGGAGATTTTGAGTGAGTTTCATGGGTGTTGTAGTTTGCTCGTTGTGTTGCATTGGTGTGGTAGTTTGATCGTTTCGTTTCATCGCACAGAGAATCTGCTCAGGGCTTGAACATCAGCATGAGATACGCACCGAAGAGCAGCAGATGCACGCAGCCGAGCAACACGTTGGTCCGTGGCAGGGAAAAGGTGAGCATGCTGGTGACCAGCGTGAGTGAAAGCAGCAGCACATCCACGGCATCCACCCCGAGCACGAGCACGCGACCGGTGGTCAGCGACACCGCGATGACCAGAGGGATGGTCAGCCCAATGGACGCGAGAACCGAGCCGAGCAGGATATTCACGGATCGCTGAAGTCGGTTGGCCAACGCCGCCCGGATGGCCGCGATGGATTCCGGCGTGAGCACCAGCACCGCCATGATAAACCCGCCAAGCGCAGACGGCGCGCCGAGCTTGAGCACCATGCTGTCGAGCGGGGTGGCCATTTGCTTGGCGAGCCACACCAGCGGCAGACCATAAAGTCCCAGCATCACGGCGTGGTACAGCGTCGAGCGCGAGGAGGGATGCTCATCCGCGGTCGTAGCCGCGTCGGCCGCCTCTTCGGGCATCATGAAAAACCCGCGATGCCGGTGATTCTGGACGAACAGGAAGATGGCATAAATGCCCACCGACATGAGGGAGAGAAACACCATTTGAAACGTCGAGAGCGTTGGCCCGGCCGTGGAGCGCGTGTAGTTCGGCAGGACCAGTCCCAGCACGGTGAGCGGTAGGATCATCACGAGAAAGGTATTGGCGCTTTGCAGATTGTAGTGCTGTTGGTGGTGGCGAAGACCGCCGAGCATGAGCGCGAGTCCCAGAAAGCCATTGAGTACCAACATAACAACCGCGAACATCGTGTCGCGTGCGAGGGTGGGCTTTTCCACGCCCGTAGACATGACAAACGCCACCATGCAGACCTCCAACCCGGTGATCGCCAGTGTCAGCAGCAACGTGCCCGCGGGTTCGCCCAGCCGTAGCGCGAGCACTTCCGCGTGCCGCACGATGGCCACGGCGGCGGCGAGGATCACGCTGCACAGGCTCCCCAGCACGGCGATCAGCATCGCGGGGTGGCCAAGCGCGGGGGCACTCCAACTCTTGCCCAGCAAGGCAAGCGTCAAAGTGACGACGGCGAGCGCGAGCGGCCACTCGCGCCACCAGGGTTCTGGCGGGTGAGTTTTCATCTCGCTCATCGAGAAATCTCCGGCTCGCTATTGGTCATTCGCACCATGATTGCTGCCGTCGCTGCCTGCCAATTCGCCCAGGCCGCTTCGGGATGTGATGAAATGTTTCATGAAATGAGTCTTCAGCAAAATCTGTGGGTGGTTTGTGGCTCGAGACAATAGGGTCAGTAGAAAAAATTAACCTAACTCAGAAGATCGTGAGAAAACGCAAGATGGCCGCTATTGGGGTTAGGTAGTCATGGCAGCGCGAAGTCCTAGCAAAGAGCGGAAGGCAGCGCTGCGTATGCTTTGGTATATTCGCTCGCTTGCCGTGCAAGGTGACAGATAAATTGGGTGATCTGTTCTTTTCTTGCGTCTTGCATCTTGAAGTCTTGGGTCTTCTGCGGCTAGGGCTTGCAAGTGACGCTTCCACAAGTCATGCTCTGCCGGTTGCGCGTCGGCGTGATGATCGCTGGCACCGAATTGACCCACCTGTCTGACGACCCGCCCAGTGACACCAGTATCCTGCACACCATCGAATTCGAGAGCCCGAATCATAGCACCCGTCCTATCATGTACAATCCAGCCCATATGCAATCCACACCTCTCACAGGTCAGGCAGAATGCCTGCGTCACCGTGGCCCGGGTATCCTGCCCGGAGCCCACAGGTCTCACCTGAACTCCCGGCTGAGTTCAGACTCGCTGAGGCTGCGGCCGCTGTGCCTCCTGGCGCTGGCTCTGGGTTTGGCTGCTGCGTCCCCGGCAGCGCAGGTGCCGGGCAAAAGCCTGGCGTCCGGCCGCGAGGAGTCGTTTGATTTTGGCTGGCGTTTTTTGAAGGGAGCCGCTGCCGGAGCCAACGAGGCGGGGTATGACGATTCGAAATGGCGGACGCTGGACTTGCCGCACGACTGGAGCATCGAGGATCTCGAGGCGCTGCCGGCTGCCGGGCCAATGCTCGCGGTCACCAAGGGGACCTGGCGCTTCGCCAAGGGCGACGATATGGAGTGGAAGGCGACAGGCTTCGATGATTCTAAATGGCAGGAAGTGCGTTTGCCGGCGGCGTGGGAGCAACACTCGCAGTACAAGGATGACAAGTCCTACGGCTGGTATCGGCGCAAGTTCGCAGTGCCCGCCGCGCTGAAGGGCAAGGAGTTCCGCTTGGCCGTTGGCTGGGTCAAGGACGCCGATCAGACGTTCGTCAATGGCGTGTTGGTCGGCAGCACCGGGGCTTTCCCCCCGGAGTTTCGCCGCGCGGATATCGAGGACCGCTATTACAAAGTGCCGCCAGCCTTGGTCAAGGGCGACGGCTCCGACGTGGTGGCCGTGCGCGTCTATCGCCAAGACGGATACGGCGGCGGCATTTTCCTCGAGCAAATGCCCCACACCCGCAGCGGCCCCTTCGATACCAAGGCACCTAACGGCCCGTCCGTCGGCTACACCCTCAACGGCAGCGGCTGGTATCGCAAACACTTCACGCTTGCCGCAGCACCAGCTAACGAACAAGTGCGCATCCAGTTCGACGGCGTCTATATGAATGCCGACGTCTGGGTCAACGGCCAGCTGCTGGGCAACCATCCCTACGGGTACACCGGTTTCGGTTATGACCTGACGAAATATCTGCGGCCCGGTGGCGACAACGTCATCGCCGTGGAGGTAAAGAACCTCGGATCGAACAGCCGGTGGTACGCGGGCTCGGGCATCTACCGGCACGTCCGGCTGATCCGCAGCGGGGAAGTGCACGTCCCGCAGTGGGGGACGTTCATCACCACTCCGGAGGTGTCTGCCAAAAAGGCGCTGCTGCGCTTGCGCACACAGGTGACCAATGTTTCCGCCAACAGTGCCCCAGTGCAACTGCGAACAAAAATTCTCACATCAGACGGCCGACTCATCGCCACCGGCGAGGCGACCAAGGACGTGGCGGCCGCGGCCACCGAGGAATTTGACCAACAAATCAGCGTGGCCAATCCGGGGCTGTGGTCGCTGGAAAAACCGCTCATGCACACGGCGGTTTGCGAGGTGATGGTCAAGGGCAAGGTGGTGGATTCCGTTCGGTTACCGTTCGGGATTCGCTCGATCACCTTCGATTCCAAGGACGGCTTCAAACTCAATGGCGAGTCGATGAAACTCAAGGGCTCGTGCATGCACCACGATAACGGACCGCTCGGTGCCGCGGCATACGACGACGCCGAATTCCGGCGCGTGCGGCTAACCAAGGCGGCCGGATTCAATGCCATCCGCTGTGCGCACAACCCGCCCTCCGAGGCATTTCTCAATGCCTGCGACCAATTGGGCGTGCTCGTCATGGACGAGGCGTTCGACTGCTGGAAGGGCGGCAAGAACAGCGACGACTACGGCCGTTACTTCACCGAGTGGTGGCAACGCGATGTGGACTCGATGCTGCTGCGCGACCGCAACCACCCGTCAGTTATCATGTGGAGCATCGGCAACGAAATCCCCGGCAACGACAGCGCCCCGGTGGCCGCAATTGCCCATATGCTCGCCGAACGCGTGCGCCAGTTGGATCCGACCCGCCCCGTCACCTCCGGCATCCAGGGGGTCAATCCGAAGAAGGACGATTACATGGCGGCGCTCGATGTTGCCGGGTACAACTACGCTCTGAAGTGGAACGAAGGACATACCTATAAGAAGAACGCCTATGTGGACGATCACGAGCGCCAGCCGGCACGGGTGATTGTCGGTACGGAATCCTTTGCTGCTCAAAGCTTTGATTACTGGATGCCCGTCGTCGATTACCCATGGGTGATTGGAGATTTCGTCTGGACCGGCTGGGATTACCTTGGCGAGTCGTCGCTGGGTTGGATCGGCTATGGCATTCCGGTCTATTGGCCGGTCGCCTATTGCGGGGATATCGGCCTGACGGGCTTGCGGCGGCCGCAATCGTATTACCGTGGAGCCATGTTTGGCAACGATGCGCTGGCCGCGTTCGTGCAGCGCCCCGAACCGTTGTTCAGTGAGACCCGGCGCTACGACTGGGGCGCTGATGATGTCTCGGCTAGCTGGACTTGGCCCGGTTATGAGGGAAAAAACCTCACCGTGTCGATTTATTCGTCCTGCGATGAGGTGGAATTGTTCCTCAACGACAAGAGCCTCGGCCGCCGGCCGACCACCCGCGAGCAAAAGTTCCGCACCGATTTCGGCGTGCCCTATCAGCCCGGATGCCTCAAGGCCGTCGGCTATAAAAATGGCAAGTCCGCTGCCGAATGGTCGCTGGAATCCGCGGCCGCCCCAGCCGCCATCCGCTTGCATCCCGAGCGTGCCACCATGGCCGCCGACGGCCAGTCACTGGCCTTTGTGCCATTCGAGGTGGTGGATGCCAAGGGGCACCTGGATGCCAATGCCAACCCGCTGGTGCACATCAAGATTGAAGGGCCCGGTGTGCTCGCCGCCATCGCCAATGCCGACCCCTCCAGCCGCGAAAGTTTCCAACAGCCGCAGCGCAAGGCGTGGCAAGGCTGCGGACTCGTCATCGTCAAGTCCACACGCAAGCCCGGCCATATCCGTGTGACCGCTACCAGCGACGGCCTCGCCCCGGCCACCGTGGATATCGAAACGAAGTGACGAGAAACCAGAGACCTGACATGACTAGTGGATAGATGATACTTGGAATGTCGTGCTTTGTGCCACGAGATTTAGATTTAGTGCTTGGGGTTTTACTCATCCTCAGGTAAACATGGCAGCTCATTTTGGATTTGTGAACGCAGATAACCGTCGTTTTAACCCAATGAAACACCTCGTCTCCCTAAGCGTCCTGGCACTGTTTGGGTGCCTGCCCAGCCCGGTATCCGCCGATACCTATCTCGACTACACGGATCCATCAGGCAACGGCTGGCACGACAACTATCATACCGATACGACGGTCGAAAGCCGGCGCACCGACCACATGTCGATGCGGTTTGGCACCGAGCGGGTGGAGGGGTTTTTGACGGAGCAGTTGTTCCAAGGCATCCTGCAATTCTGTGAAAATACGGAAACCACCTGGCTGAAGATGGGGTTTCACGACATGGGCGGCTATGATCCGGTGAACAAATACAAGGGCGTGCTCCAGGCACGGCGGACGTTTATGTATGACGCGGATGGCAATGCGGTGGGATTTACGAATGGGCCGGGCGCGCCGGGCATTCACATGCCGTGCAGTTATTTTGGTTACCGGGATCCTAACGGCGTGACGCCACACGAAATGGGCCACCGCTGGGGCACCACCCCTGACAACACCACCGGCATGCCGGGGTTTGGGGCCCAGGGGCCGGGCCTCTCGGAATCGTTCGCCAACTACATGGAGCAACAGCAACTGGCGGGCTATCCGTGGGACTCGCTCAACATGGGCATGCCAATGGGCCATGCGGTAAATTATTACGGCGACATCTCTATCTTCACCCATTTCATGGAGACCTATGGCCCAACGTTCTTCAACGCCCTGGCCTACGCCCCAAACGTGGCCAACGACGACTTGATCCAAAAAGCCATCCGCGTCGATACCTCGGGCGCGGCCGACAAGACCAAGGATATCTACGACGGGCTGGGCATGATGAATGCCAAAATGCTCAACATGGATTTTTGGAACCATCGGATTTCCGAAGGCCGTTACGCGGGATATGGCAACCCCAGCCGCTTCGATGACGATCTCACCCGCCCGGGGTATTTCTTCTACCGCATCCCCATGGTCCAGCAGCCCGGGGTGGCCGGCGGGCCATGGTACCGCCCGGAATGGACCTGCACGCCGCAGACACTGAGCAATAACTATATCCCGCTGACCATCACCGCCACCGGCACCATGCGCACGGTAACGTGCGACTTCCGCCCCGTGGTGGATCCGGTGCGGGGGTCTAACTTTAGGGCCTGCTTCGTGGCGTTCGGCCCGAGCCGCCAGGCGAGATACAGCCAGGTATGGAATGCCGGGGTGAATTCGTTCATGCTGGCTGATGAGGAAACCGCCGTCTATCTGGCGGTGATGGCATGTCCCAAGAACTTGAACTTAACGATGTTTCACAGTGATTTCACCTCGGACAACGTCTGCATGTTTCCCTATCGGGTCAAGCTGACCGGCGCGACGCCCAAGGGTTGGCAGTGGCCGGCGCCGACCAGCGGGTTCAGCGTGCATGCCAATGGCGGCGGTAAAAAAGCC
>WBXD01000115.1 GCA_008932935.1 Verrucomicrobiota bacterium | reverse complement strand
CGTGCATGGTGACAGATAAATAGCGCACAGGCCGCCCCCATGCCGTGCATGGTGACAGATAAATAGAGCAACGAGAAACCACAAAGTGACTCATTGTGCATGGTGACAGATAAATAGCGCACATCGTGCATGGTGACAGATAAATAGCGCACAGGCCGCCCCCATGCGGCACGGGGCAGACATCAAGGTGCGGCGGGTTTTACCACAAACGTATGCGGTTGGGGTTGGCGGGCGGCGTTGATCTGAGTTTCGAGTTGGGCGATTTGCGCGTCGAGCCGAGACAATTCCTTCTCGCGTTTGGCCTCGAAGGTTGGCGTCTTGACCCATGCCGGCGGCTCGCAGAGTTGCACATCGCACCAGCGTTTTTTGAAGAGGTTGTTTTTTTCCACCACCAAGGACCACAACTGCCGGGCTTGTTCGGTGATGGGCCCGGCGCTGAGCGTGAGATTGCAGCCTTGCGCCAATTCCTGTGCGGTGAACACGGCCGCGGGTTTGTCATCGATGACGAGTTGATATTTCGGGCCCGTCAGGCCGGTGACCTTCAATTCGTAGCGGCTCAAGTCCGCCAACAGCGGAATGAGTTTCGTGACCGCCTCGGCCGCCGGATCGATCGGCAAGGGCAAGGCCGCATCCTGGCGCTTGAAGCTGACCACACCCGCAGCGACCTTGGCCTCGGTGATCTGGCAACCGGTCGTGCTAACGACTTTTCCGGAGACTCCGTTTACCTCCGCACTCGAAACGGCGGCGGGCGCGCCAAGGCTTTTCAGGATGGCCCACGCCATGACCGTTTGACCGATCGAGCCGGGATGCACCGGATCGTCCCCACCAATGGTGGCCGCAGGATCGGCTTGGCGGGCTTTGAGCATCACCGCCATGCAGGGATTGAACTGATCGGCAAAAAGGACGTTTTCCTTGATGGCGAGCTCACGCAAGCCGTCGGACATTTTGCGCATCGCTTCGTTTCGCACATCCTTGTCGGGATCCGGGCGCTTGCCCTCGATGGGCTGCGGCGTCACCAACGCGACCCGCGCCCCGCTGCCTTTGAGCATGCCAACCAACTTCGTCTGACTGTCCAGATAGTTTTTGCAAATATCGTCCTGGAACGCCTTGTATTGGTGGTCGTTCATCCCGAAGTCGATGGTGGCGAAGGTCGGCTTGAGCGGCAGCACGTCACGCGAGACGGTGCCCAGTTCGCTTTGCGCCGTGCCGCCGGGTTGGCCGGCGTTGCGGAACGAGAGTTTCCACTGCGGGAAGCGCGTGAGCGTGTAGGCTTCGATGACCGTGGTATAGAGGCGTTGGTCGGTAATGCTGTCGCCGAGAAATACCACACGGTCGCCATCGTGAATGGCAAATTCCGCAGCCGTGGCCGGGCGGATGACGGTGGTGACGGCGAGCAGCGCCAGCAAGGCGAACGATATTTGTGTGTGTTTCATGATTGGAAGACGAGTTGTTTTACAAAGAAGATCCGCATAAGAATAGCTAAATTTCGGCCATATGAGCGGCGGGGCATGCGCGTCATCTCACAGACTCCAGTCCTCCAAGCGCAGCCTCGGCACTCGGGAGAATTCCCCGGTATTGTTGGTCACCAGGGTCAATCCCAGAGCGCGGGCATGGGCGGCGATGAGCAAATCCATGGCACCAATGGGCGTACCGACCCGCTCCAGATGGGCGCGAATTTCGCCATAGTGCGTGGCGCAACCGGTGTCGTAGGGCAGCACTGGCAACGTCAACAGCAGGTGATTGAGTTGGCGGTGATTGCGTGACGGATCCGCGCTTTTCTCGGCACCGCAGCGCAGTTCGGACTCGGTAATCGAGGAGATGCCCACAGCGCCGAGCGGATGCATGGCGAAGCTACCCCGCATGTCCGGCAGTTTGCGCCGGATCAGCAAGATACAGATGCAGGTGTCGAGCATGTGAGTCATCCTTCCCATTCGAGATTGCGGTTTTCAATGCTGGGTTGTTCCCGCTGTGCCATAAAATCCTCGGAGAAGCCTTCCACGGCTTCGAACAGCACATCCCAACCCTGATCTTTCGCCAACAGCACCACCGCCGAACCTAGCCGCGTCACCATCACTTCGGATCCCTCAAAGCGAAATTCTTTCGGCAGCCTGACAGCTTGACTGCGACCATTGGTGAAAAGCTTTGCCGCATTCATATAGGGAGTATATACCGGCGATTGATACCTGGCAAGGCACTTTTCCCCCTTGGCTGTCGCAAGGCATCTGACGCGACAAAGGGACAGATAAACTGTATCCGAAGAAATAGATAGACTCCGGCAGGCGATCCTGTTACCTATGCCGATTGATTCATCCAGGTATTCAACACCCCTGATTTTCTGATTCAAAGCAAACGCCAACACCATTGTAACCATAACGAACCTATGAAAAACAAACTACTCGCGGAATTTTTTGGCAGCTTCTGGCTCACCTTCGGCGGCTGCGGCAGCGCAGTGCTGGCGGCGAAATTTCTTGCGATGGAGCATGGGACGCCGCTCAACCTGGGCATCGGTTTGGTTGGCGTAGCACTGGCCTTCGGCCTCACGGTGCTGACCATGGCCTACGCGATCGGCCACATTTCAGGCTGCCATCTGAATCCTGCGGTGTCGATTGGCTTGTGTGTCGGGGGCCGTTTCAAGGGTTCCCAATTGCCTGGATACATTATTTCCCAAGTGATTGGGGCGAGCGCCGGAGCGGGTGTCCTCTATCTGATTGCCAGCGGCCAGGAAGGCTTCTCGCTAGCCGCAGGATTCGCCGCCAATGGCTATGGTGCGCACTCGCCGGGCGGATATTCGATGATGGCAGGCTTGGTCTCCGAAGTGACCCTCACGTTTTTCTTCCTGATGATCATTCTCGGCGCCACCGACAGCCGCGCGCCACAGGGCTTCGCCCCGATCGCCATCGGTCTCGCACTGACCTTGATCCACCTCATCGGCATCCCCGTCACCAACCTGTCAGTCAATCCCGCCCGCAGCACCGGCCCGGCGCTTTTTGTCGGCGGCTGGGCCTTGGCCCAGTTGTGGCTGTTCTGGATCGCGCCGATCATCGGAGCCGTGCTCGCCGGGATCGTCTATCCACTCATGGCCGGTAAGCCGGAAAAATCCTGATGCTGCGGAGGGCGACGCCATGGCACCCTAGCAAGCAGGCAAAGGCCCATACCGCAACCCGAGCCTATTCAAGCGGCTTGATCGGCATGAATAACTCTCATGCGGGCAGGAACCACATGCAATACGCATTGCATTGGCCTCCGAAGGCGCTAGCGTGGCCGCCATGCAGTGCGCCCAATATCTGATTATTTGTGTGCTGGCCCTCGGCCCTCTCCAGGCTGCAACGGCGAAGAAAATTTCTTACAACCGCGACATCCGGCCCGTGTTGTCGGATCAATGTTTCACCTGCCACGGGCCCGATGCCACCAAACGCAAGTCGAAGCTGCGCCTGGACCTGCGCGAGGAAGCGCTCAAACCGGCCAAATCAGGTGCCCTGGCCATCGTTCCCGGGCAACCCCAAAAGAGCGCACTGGTCACGCGCATCCGGACGACTGACGCAGACGACCAAATGCCCCCGGCAAAATCCCACAAATTCCTAACTGATAAGCAGAAGGCGCTGCTCACCCAATGGATCAGCGAGGGCGCCGAATACCAGGCGCACTGGGCCTATATGCCCGTAAAGCGCCCGCCGCTACCGCCGCCCACCGGCCATCCTATCGATTCGCTGGTCCGCAGCCGCCAACAGCAACTCGGACTCCATCCCGGCGCCCAAGCCAACCGCCGCATCCTCGCCCGCCGCCTCTACGCCGACCTCCACGGCCTGCCCGCGCCGCCCGCGGCGGTCGAGGCGTTCCAGCAGGATCATGCGCCCGATGCCTACGAAAAACTCGTCGACCGCCTGTTGAGCGAACCGGCCTACGGCGAGCGCATGGCGGTGTGGTGGCTGGACTTGGTGCGCTATGCCGACAGCGCGGGCTATCATTCCGACAAGGGTCGCAACGTCTCACCGTTCCGCGATTATGTGATTGCAGCTTTCAATAATAACAAGCCATTTGATCAAATGACCATCGAACATCTGGCTGGCGACTTGTTGCCCAATGCCAGCCTCGAGCAACGGGTAGGTTCGTGTTTTAACAAATTGCTGCTAACCACGGACGAAGGCGGCGCCCAGTCCAAGGATTATGAAGCGCGCTACATGGAGGATCGGGTGCGCGCCGTGGGCACCGTCTGGGTCGCTCAAACGTGGATGTGCGCCCAGTGCCACGACCACAAGTTTGATCCCACCCTATCCAAGGATTTCTATGCGATGGGGGCATTTTTCGCCGATATCGATGAACCCATCATCGCCGCTCCAGATGCCGGTATACCGATCCTCAGCGAGGCCATGCAACAGGCCGCGGCCACCGTCGCAACCCAGCGCCTCGCGGCCCAGAAGGCCTACGACCTCAACCCGCCGGATATCCTCCAGCGCATCGACACCTGGGGCAAGGCGCAAGTGGCCGCCGGCGCCAAGGACGCCTGGATCAAATTGTTTGAAAAACCGGTGGCCGAGCGCTCCGAGGCGGAAGCCAAGCAGTTGCTGGATGCCTACAAGGCCCATGCGCCCGAGTGGGCTGATCCGCGCAAAGCATTGGACGATCTCAACGCCAAACAAAAAGCCCTCGACGAAACCAACCCCTGCATCGTCACCCGCAGCACCGCTAACAAAAAAACCGTGCGCGTGCTGCCCCGTGGCGACTTCCAAAATGCAAGTGGTCCGGTGGTTACCGCCGCGCTGCCGAGTTACCTGCCCAAAGCGACCATCGAGGGCCGTGAGCCTAATCGCCTCGATCTCGCGCAGTGGCTCGTCTCACGTGACAATCCGCTCACCGCGCGGGTGCTCGTCAATCGCCTGTGGAAGCTGTTTTACGGTATTGGCCTGAGCAAGACGCAGGAAGACTTCGGCCTCCAAGGCGAAATGCCCGCCAATACCGAGTTGCTGGATTGGCTGGCCGCCGAAATGATGGATCGCAAATGGGACATCAAGGCCATGGTCCGCCTGATGGTCACCAGCCGCACCTATCAACTCACCTCCGAGTCTACCCCCGAGATGCTGACGCGCGACCCCGAAAACCGCGAACTCACCCGCCAGTGCCGCTTCCGCCTCGACGCCGAATTCATCCGCGATTTCGAACTCGGCAGCTCCGGCTTACTCGTCAGAACCCTCGGCGGACCAAGCGTCAAACCCTATCAACCCGACGGCTACTGGGAAAATCTCAACTTTCCAGTGCGCGGTTGGGACGCGTCCACCGGCGATGCGCAGTACCGCCGCGGCCTCTACACTTGGTGGCAGAGAATGTTCTTGCACCCATCGCTGCTGGCCTTCGACGCGCCAAGCCGCGAAGAATGCACCGCGGACCGCGCCCGCTCGAACATTCCACAGCAGGCTCTCGCCTTGCTCAATGACCCGAGCTTCGTCGAGGCCGCCAAGGCGATGGCCGGCCGCGTCCTCAGCGAGGCCGCCGGCGATGACTCGGCACGCCTCACCTGGTTGCTGCGCGAGACGCTGCAGCGCCGGCCCAGTGCAGCCGAGCGCGGGACCTTGCTGGCATTGTTGGAAAACCACCGGGCCCAATTCAAGACGGATGGCGCCGCTGCCGCCGCCCTCACCAAACCCGGCCGGCCCGCCCCCGCCGGGCTCGACCCGGCCGAACTCGCCGCTTGGAGCAGTGTCACCCGCGTGGTGCTCAACCTGCACGAATTCATCACCCGCTCCTAAAACCCGAAAGTTCCCAGATCATGTCGCCTTTTCCTAACATCCACCGCCGGGCATTTCTCAAACAGGCCTCCTATGGCTTCGGCGCCGCGGCCCTTGCCAACTTGCTCGGCAACGACGCGCTGGCCGGCGGTTTACCGGGCACGCTCGCCTCGCCCCACCACGCGCCGCGGGCCAAGCGGGTGATTTTCCTCAGCATGGCCGGCGGTCCATCCCACTTGGAAACCTTCGACTACAAGCCATTATTGGAGAAAATGCACGGCCAGCCGATGCCGGAGAGTCTGACAAAAGGCCAGCAAATCGCCCAGCTCCAGGGCCAGCCGCTGAATTGTTTTGCGCCGCAGCATGGCTTTAAGAAATATGGCAAGTGCGGCCACGAGTTCAGCGCTCTGCTCCCCTTGTTAGGCACGGTCGCCGACGAACTCTGCATCATCCGCTCGGTGTCCAGCGAGGCCATCAATCACGACCCCGCCCACATGTTCATGAACACCGGGTCGCAAATCGCTGGCCGTCCGAGCATGGGCGCTTGGACCACCTACGGCCTTGGTAGCGAGGCCCAATCGCTGCCCGGCTTCATGGTGCTCACCTCGAGCGGTCGCGGGGGTCAGAATCAGCCCATCGCCGCGCGCCAGTGGGCCAGCGGGTTTCTGCCGAGTCGCTATCAAGGGGTGCACCTGCGTGGCACCGGCGATCCGGTCATGTATCTGAGCCCTCCACCCGGCACCTCCGCCGGGCGCCAGCATGACGTCGTCAATGCCATCAAAGCCCTCAATGCCGAGCATGACGCGCTGGTGCATGATCCGGAAATCAGCACCCGCATCGCCCAATACGAGATGGCCTTTAAGATGCAATCGAGCGTGCCCGAGTTGATGGATTTAGCCAAGGAACCCGCCTCAGTGATGAACCTCTACGGTTGCAAACCCGGCGACGGCTCGTTCGCCTATAACTGCCTGATGGCACGCCGTCTGGCCGAACGCGGCGTGCGCTTCATCCAACTCTATCACAAGGATTGGGACCATCACGGCGATATTAAACAGGGCATCAGCTACAAGGCCGAGGAAATCGACCGCGCCTGCATGGCCCTCCTCACCGATTTGAAACAACGCGGCATGTTGGAGGACACTCTGGTCATCTGGGGCGGCGAATTCGGCCGCACCCCAATGTCCCAAGGCGGCAACGGCCGCGACCATCACAACAAGGGCTTCAGCGTCTGGATGGCCGGCGGTGGCGTCAAGCCGGGCATCAGCCACGGCGCCACCGACGAATTCGGCTACCACGCCGTGCAGGACCCCGTGGATGTGCACGACCTGCACGCCACCATGCAGCACTTGTTAGGAATTGATCACACCCGTTTGACCTATCGATTTCAAGGGCGCGACTACCGTCTCACCGACATCAAGGGTAAGGTCATCACGCCGATTCTAGTCTGAGCCATTGGAGGAGTACATGGTGATAGATCAGAGGGGTTGACGAGATTCCCACAGCGCCGAGCGGATGCGTGGCGAAGCGACCCCGCATGTCCGGGAGTTGGCGCCGGATCAGAAAGATACAGATGCCGCTACTATTTATCTGTCACTTAGTTCTTTGGTTGAACCAATCGATCGGGTTGTTCGTCACGGATCCATTCCTTGGTCATGACAGAGGGACAGACCCGAATTGAGTTGGGCCCCGAAATTCGGGCCAGGGGCTAAGCTATGATTGTGGTGGTCGGGTGCGGGCTGTAAACCGAACCGAACACAACACAAAATGAAAGCAAAACGAAGAAGACATGAACCAGAAT
>WBXD01000114.1 GCA_008932935.1 Verrucomicrobiota bacterium | reverse complement strand
TCTCGCAAATGTCCGCTCCAGCCTCGAAAAATCGCTTGTGCACATCGCCGATGACTTCCGGGCAGGTCACCGAGAGAATGTCGCCGTTGTTGAGCAAATCCTTGTCGTTGCTGGCAAAGCGCGTGCTGCGGGCATCTGCCTCGCTCAGCCCATAACTGCGGATCGTCGTGCCCATCGCCCCGTCAAGGACCAGGATGCGCTGCGCGAGGGCTTGGTTTAGATCTGTGCTGGAATCGGCCTGGGGCATGCGCCGAAGATACCTGGTTTCCCACAGCTGACAAGTAACAAATCTTCTTATCAGGATATGACGATGGGAATACTGCTGCCGCTGTGGTGGTGGATATTGGCGTGTTTTTAACAAGGCCTGCAAAAAACCCTCCGACGGCTGCGTATTACAGGTATGGCTAATAATTTTTTACGGGCGGCGTTGGTGCTGCTGACGTTGCACATTCCGGTGGCCCAGGCGCTGGATGGCGACCCGTACGCCAGCGCAACGCCGAGCCAGCATGAGGCGGGCATGCGCTACCTGGTCATCACTACCAAGCACCACGATGGCTTCGCCCTGTTTCCCACTGCCGCGAGCAAGTGGAACGTCGTGGCGGCCACCCCGTGGAAAAACGACCTCATCACCAACCTCGTAGATATCGCCAGCAAGGCCGCCTCCCCGCTTGCCGGTGGCGCGCCGCTGGGCGTTGTAAAATCACCCGGCGGTCCGCTGCTGAGCTTGCCAGTGGCCGCCCCCGATGCCATCTGTTCGACGCGCAAGGTCCTCATCGAGGACAAGCCCGCAGTGACCAGTGTGGCGATTGGCCCTGCCAAGGATGGCGTCTTCACCCTGTTGGCAGACGAATCCTGCCTCGTCGGCAAACAAATCAGCATCGAAACCAAGAGTGCATTCACCAATATCGGCTTCTGGAACGATCCAGGCGACGTCGTCTCCTGGAATCTGTGCGCCGAGCGCGATGGCAAATTTTCCGTGCATATCGAGACGGCCGCCCCGTCCGCCGGTGCCGTGCTCAAAATCCAGGGCCTGGGCAACCTCGCCTACTCCGTTCCCAAAACCGCCGATTTTCTCACCTATCAAACCGGCCGGGTCGGTGACATCACCCTCACCAAAGGCACCAAGGTCACCCTCACGCTCCGCCCGGTCGCGGAAGGCTGGAGCCCGATCAATTGCCGCAAAGTGATGCTCGTGCCCGAGCCCTAAGCTTCAGCTCCGGTCCAACGTCTCGTCCGCCCACGACGCCGGATCGTCGAGCGACTCAAGGTGGGTGAAGACCGTGCTGTTGGGAAGGGCCGCCCGAATGTCCCGTTCGATGCACTCAAGCAACTCATGGCCGCGCTGTACCGTCCAAGCTCCGGGCACCAGCACGTGCATCGAAATAAACTTCCTCGCCCCAGCCTGGCGGGTGAGCAGGGCATGAAACTGAATCTCCTCTTTTTGATAGGTATCGAGCACCTGTCGTACCATAGCCAGATCCGCCGCGGGCAGAGCCAGATCCATCAGCCCGGAAATTGAGCGCCAGACGATGTGTGAACCTGTCCACAAGATGTTGGCTGCCACCAGCAGGGCCACCGCTGGGTCGAGCCACAGCCAGTGGGTGCGTGCCACGGCGGCTACCCCGACGAGCACGCCCACCGACGTCCACACATCAGTGAGCAGGTGATGGGCATTGGCTTCGAGGGTGATGGAGTGGTGTGCTTTGCCGGCCCGCAGCAGCACCAGCGCCACCCCGAGGTTGATCACGGCCGCCACCATTGAGACAACCAGCCCTAAGCCCACTTGTTCGAGAGCTTGCGGATGCCACAAGCGCGGTAGCGCGGTGAATGCGATGCACAGCGCTGCCACTAGAATGAGTGACCCTTCCACCCCGCTAGAAAAATACTCCGCCTTGCTGTGCCCATAGGCATGATCCTCGTCGGCAGGCCGCGCCGCGATGGTCAACATGGCCAGAGCCATCATGCCGCCCATGAGATTCACCAGGGATTCCAGCGCGTCGGAGAGCAAACCCACCGACCCGGTTAGATAAAACGCCGCGCTTTTCAATCCGATCGTGACGAGTGCCGCCGCGATGGAGATCCACGCAAAGCGGGTGAGGTTGGCGCGGTTCGTGTTAGGCTGGGTCATTGCGGGGGCACTAGCCAAGCGCAAAGCGTGGCGAAAGCAAGGCCGCAATCAAGTGCCGTAGCAGCGGGTGGTAGTGGGGCATCAGCCGACGTTTACTTCTCAACGCACACAGCGGCGAGGGACTCGAACAGGGATTTTTTGAGCGTCTCCCAGCGCCATGGTCGGCCTTCGAGGAAAAACGCCTGCGCCACCTTGAGGCGCAGCAAACCGTAACGCTCCGCTGGAAACTGCCCACCCAAGTCGGCGGCCAGCGCCGAATCCAGCACTCCTTTGCGGTGGCTGACGTCCAAGCCCAAGGGCAACAGCGCGTCACGCCAAGCGGTGGCGAGGTTTTCGCCCAAGCCGCCGGCGGCAAAGGTCTCCAATATCACTTGCCCCTCCTGGCCATCCATCGTGCGCACCATCACGTGCAATGTCGCCAGTTGGCGGCGCAAGTCGTCCTCGATGCGCTGGCGCAGCGAGGCGCGATAGGCCATTTCTTCCCGCTCCACCAGCTTGAGGCGACCCGCCTCGGGAATTGCCATGGCAAACCGGCTCCAGCGGGCCTCCCCGCTGGCGTCCAGGTCAATGAGCAGGCGGGTGCGCTGGCCGTGCACCAATGGCGTGCGGAATTTCATCGAGAACCCCTGGGCCAAGTTCAAGGCACCAGGATCCCAACCGGCTGGGGAAGCCACCTCATCCTCCGCCCCGCGGAAAATTTCCCGATAGGCTTCTGGCACGGCGCAGGTAGCATATTCACAACTGAAAAGTAATGCCGGCATGGATGAAGTTCTCACTCTCGATCAAGAGTATGGAATGGATTGCCGCACACGGCAATCCCAGATCTTCCCCGAAATCACGCCTTCAATGCTGCGCGTTTTTTGGCTTGTAAGTGTCTTCCGGGGTTCTACAACAGCGCGGAGAGTCCTTCACACATATGAAATGGTTTATCGGCATTTTGGGTTTCACGGCTGCGCTCACAGGTTACTTGAGGTATCCCGCCATGCGCTATCAGCTCACTGGGCAGTCCCAGAACGTGCCCACCAAGCCGTCAGTCACCCACGCCACTGAAGGGGGAGCTACGGACCCGCTAAGCCCGTCGATGGTGGTCCCCGCTGCCATCGATCCGGCCGCCGTCTCCCCACCCGCCATCGACTTGGCCAAACTCACAGCGGCCCAACTGCCGACCCAGGTCACTCTCAAGGTCACCACCGAAGTGGGTGACGCCTCGGGCCTGAAAATGAAAATCGACCCCGGCAGTCGCCTCACCTTGGTGCGCATCGATGGCGATGAAGTGGTGGTCAGCCCTGGCACGAGTCCGTTTGAAGGCCGCGTGTCGGTGAGTGGCACCGACCTGATGGAGCAACTCGAGGCCAAGCAACCAGTTGCGGCAGCGGCCCCGCCCGCTGAGGAGGCGAGTCCTGTGGAGGACCCTGCCACCGCCGCCGTCCCTACCGATCCGGCGTCCGCCGCTGCCACGGAACCCGCAGTACCGGACGTGTCGGCCGCCGAGCCCGGCACGGCCGCTGAGCCGATAAGCGCAGCGCAGGCGGCGGCGCCTATCGACGTGGTGGAAGTGATGAAGGAACACCTCCGCGCCAATGCCATCAACGAATTCAAGTTCGAGCAAGTCCAGGAATGGAAGGTCGGCCGCAACGAAGTGGTCGCTGGCGTAACCTATCAAACCGGACTGGTCCGCTACAGCACCGATACCATCTTCGGTGTAAAGACCATCGAGGCGAAAGCCCTCGTGCGAGCCGGTAAAGTCGCCCGCTGGGTCTGGCCTAAGAACCCCACCTTGGAAATTAAATAGCCAGCCTCTAGCGGCGGTCTGTGACCGACGCGGCGCCAGGCTCCGGGCAGGATGCGGCTTGGCTGAGCTCGCCGAACGCCCGCCGCCATGCTTCAGGATGGTATCACCCCGGTCGCGGTCAGGTGTTCTGAGATTCTAGCACGGCGTTGGCGGCGCATTTTCAGGCCCAGCCATCCGAGCGCCAGCAGCGCAGTTGCGGCGGCGGCTAGCAGCCACCACGGAACCGGCACGATGCCTTTGAAGTGGATCACCACGCTATTTTTCAGCCCGTCTTGCAACGTCTGATCCCAGATGAGGGTGCGCCCACCATCTTCTGTGCGCGTCGCATTCGACTCATCCGCCACCATCGGCAGGTGCATAATGTACTCCAAGCGCCGCCCGTCAAATTGCGCGGCAGGCATGAAAAACGCGCCCGGCAGCGCCTTGGCCGGCTGCACCGTGCGCGTCAGGTTCACGGTGAGCCCACTGCGTCGGAAATGAAACTGCCCGATCAAGGGTGCCACCACCGACTGGAGTTTGCCCGATGTCAAGGCGGTGTCGCCGCGCAGTGCCGCAATGAGGTCCGCAGCGGAAGTGAACGCAGCCCGGAAGTCGACCACCATGCGCCCGTCCTCGCAGCTGACCCGGCGCGTCGCATGCGTCAGGCTGGGTGTCTGCCGGATGAACTCGTCGAGCAGTTCGCGCAGGCCTTGCTCGCCGCCGCAGGTGCGGGCCATGCTTGCGGGCATCGAATAGCGGATCTGCGCCCGCCCGCTGCCGTCGCTGGCGAGCCAAAATTCCTCGCGGCCATCGATGCACGATACCAGAATACAGCAGACGGCTGGAACCAGCGAATATGCCAGCCAGCGCCTTGCGAGTCTCAGGGATTGGGAACCCGTGCGTCTCACAGCCGTCGTTCGGCGCTGTGGATGAGGACGTCCGCGATGTTCACCTGGGCGGACGCCATCAGGATGCGTTTTCCCTTGCAGCGATGACATGGAAACGAGCCTGCCACAGCGCCCCGCCATGTGCAACTGCGGGCTGTGGTGCTAGCCCACTCTTTGGGTGGCGAGCAGGTGGGGCCATCATACCTAATCGAAGAATTTAGTCGGTAGCCGCCGCGCCCGGCTGATGACGCTAGAGAAAAGACGCAAGGGGACGACCGCTGAGTTTCTTGCGCTCACGGATGCTGTGCATGTTGGCACTGCCGCGCGTAGCAGACCTCATGTCGGCAAGACGAGGCTTGCGCAAGTTCCGCAAGTAGGTACCATTCTCCAAACCACACAGAACTACCATGAGTCAAACGTCCCCCAAAATTGTCATTTACCTCAAAACCTTCTGCGGTTGGAGCGAGGGCGTGCGTGTCGTCATGCGCAAATACCGGCTCGCCTACGAAGAAAAGGATGTCGTCAAAAATCCCGCCTTCCGCTGGGAAATGGAGCAACGTAGCGGCCAACCGCTCTGCCCATGCGTCGAAGTGGATGGCCACATACTCGTGGACGTCAGCGGCGAGGAAGTGGAAAAGTGGCTTATCCAAAATGAATATGTGTGTAAAGACGAGGTGGCTGAGGAAGAACCCAGCCACACGTTGCGGGACGAGCCTCCGCTCAAAGTGGCCAGCCCAGCCAAAGTCCGCCTCCCTGCTAAGGCCAGCAAGAGCCGGTTTTTCGATTGAGCGGAAGGAATTTTTCACAGACAAAGCCGCAGGGTGATGGCATTATGTTAGCGATGGTGACCAATCCTGCGAGTGCTTGGAAAGCTTGGCTGGCCGAAAATGGCCCGCGCCTGCTGGTGTTTGCGCGCGGTTGGGGCAATTGCCAGCAAGATGCCGAGGACTTGCTGCAGGAGGCCATCCTGCGCCTCTGGCACTATCAGCAAGATAAAGGCGGCGGTCCTCCCGACCTGCCCTTGGTCTTTTCCACCCTTCGCTTTTGCGGCCTCAACCTGCACCGCGGCGAAACCCGTCGCAAAAAACGCGAGGAAGCCATCGTCTATCTCAACGACTTTCAAGATGTTTGGCTCGATCCTTTGCTCGAGGACGACGAAGAGGCGCTGCTACTGCGCAATTGCGTCGAGCATCTCAGCCCAAAACTGCGTGAAGTGGTCGTCATGAAAACTTGGGGGGGGCTCACGTTCCTGCAAATTTCCGCGGCACTGGCTATTTCCCCCAATACTGCCGCGTCGCGCTATCGCTACGCTCTTGAACAGCTTGCCTACCAACTGCGCCAACTCAAGGAGTCACGCCATGCCAGCGCCTAATCCAATCGAAGTGGCCCTCACCCGGCTCATGCCGCCTGCCCTCAGCGAGACCGGCCTGCGCTCCATCGAGACGATGCTTGACGAGTTGGCCGCAACCGTGCCGCTGTCATCAATGGCGGTCTCACGCCAGTGGTGGTGGAAGCTCCGCCTGACTCTGCCCCTCGGCATTGCCGCCTCACTCGCCGCATGGCTGGCGTTGGAGTCCGGGCAACCCACCGGTAAACTGCTGCTGCCGGTCGCTCGCTTCGCGTCAGTGAAAACCTCGGGACTGGTTTTGATCAGCGAGTCCGACCGTATCGAAGCGATATCCGACGAAGGGTGGGTGGCAGATGCCGATGGCGCTGCGATGCAAGCGGTGCGCGTCCGGGTGGTGGAAGCCAACACCCTGCGCGACGAGGAAACCGGTATCGTGGTGCAGGTTTGCGATCCTCGCGAGGAAATGATTTTGACGCCTATCACCGTGTTCTGAGATGCCACTCCGCCAATTATTCATGCTCTTCACCACCTTGGTGGTCACTTGCGTCGGCGACGATGCCGACAGCAAGTCGCCGCCGTTGCCACCTGGCGTACGCGCCCCTTCTGCGTGGCTCGGATTGGGTTTCTGCATGCGCAAGCCTGAGGCAAGCGGTGTGGCGCACATTCCCGCACTGCCTCCAGGGATTGGTTTCGTGGTTCAAGCCGTGAGCGCCGGCGGGCCAGCGGCCCTCTCCGAGATCCGGCCCAAGGATGTGTTGTGGAAATTCGCTGACCAATTGCTCGTCAACCAATGGCAGTTGGCCGCCTTGCTCAACCTCAAAAAGCCCGGTGATGTGGTTGTTCTGGCGATTTTCAGAGATGGAAAACCCGCGGAAATCAAGGTCACGCTGGGGGAGGTTCCGGCCAACGCCCGCGAATTGTCCCGTGATGTGGTCGATGCCGCCATTCTTTCCGACGACAGCCACCCGACCCGCATCATCACTCCGGAGAGTCGTACGGCCACCTTATCTGATGCCGACGGCAAGGCGCTGGTGCGCCGCGAAGGGGAGGGCTATCAGGTCGTCATCAGTGGACCTGACAAAACAGTCCTCTTCGATGGTGTTCTCGGCACCGATGGCAATCTCGATGCGATTCCCGCCGAGTGGCACCGCCGCATTTGGGTCCTGCGCCGCAGCCTCGATCATGCCTTGGATAGCCGAATGGTACCCGTCCGGGCACCGCGGCCACGTGTTGTGCCGTCGCCAACGCCTCCGTCTGGCTCCACGCAGGTGCCGGATGAGCCCTCCAAATTCTGAGTTTACGGCCCTCACTGATTTTTTTACCGGGATTGCCTTGCGTTTTGTTCGTCGGCTTCCCATCTTCCGCCGCATGCATCCTGACGTGGCGAAGCTGGTTGAAGCCGGCCGCATTCCCAAATCTGTTGGCGAGCGCCTTTCTCAATTGGCTCCCG
>WBXD01000113.1 GCA_008932935.1 Verrucomicrobiota bacterium | reverse complement strand
GGCAACGCGTAGCGCCGGCACCGCGATTTTTTTGCGTGCCATTGGCGGCCAGCCTGCTTGACTGTGTGCAGCGCACGATGCCGGAAGTTCCCCCTGAAGAAACCTTGCTGTTGGTAGATCCCGATCTGGATTTTCTGGATTGGGCCACCAAGCATTTGGCGGCGGAGGGCCTGCGCATCCTGCGCTGCGACAACGCGGAGCACGCGCTCAAAGTACTGGCCAAGACGCCGGTGAACCTGGTGGTGGCAGCGTTCGACCTGCAACCGTTTGACGGCATGGAGTTGCTGGCTCGCATTCGCCTGGAAAGCCCGCAAACTATGGTTATTCTGACCACCGGCTTTCCGACCCCGGGCCAGATCATCGAGGCAACCCAGCGCGGGGCCCACGACGTGCTGCGCAAAGAAGCGCTGCCTTTTGAGCTGCGCCACGTTGTGGAAGCCGCCTTGCAAACCCACGAGAACCGCCGTAGCGCCGATAGCTCGCAGGCGGAAGCTCCAAGGCCCGAGGGCCGGGTGAAAATCATCGGGGCGTCCCACGCCCTGCAAGATGTGTTCAAATTGGTGGGGCGGGTGGCGCGCACCGATGCGCCGGTGCTCGTCACCGGTGAAAGCGGCACCGGCAAGGAACTCATCGCCAAGGCGATCCACGAGTACAGCCCGCGCCGCAAACACGAGATGATCACCCTCAATTGCGGTGCCATCCCCGAAAACCTCCTCGAAAGCGAACTCTTCGGCCACGAAAAAGGCTCCTTCACCGGCGCCATCGCACGCCGCGCCGGCCGCTTCGAACAAGCCGACGGCGGCTCGCTTTTCCTCGATGAAATCGGCGATATGCCCCTCACGATCCAAGTTAAATTGCTGCGCGTGCTCCAAGACGGGTCGTTTTCCCGCGTGGGCGCCAACGAAACCCTCAGCGCCGACGTACGCATTATCGCCGCCACCCACAAAAATCTTGCCGCCGAAGTGGCCGCCGGACGCTTCCGCGAAGATCTGTTCTACCGTCTCAACGTCGTCGAACTCGCCATCCCCCCCCTGCGCGAGCGCTTGGATGACGTCCCCTTGCTGGCCGAGTACTTCCTCCAACGCATCACCCGGAAAAACGGCATGGCCCGCATCCGCATCTCCGCCGAAGCCATCACCGCCCTCCAAGCCCACAGCTGGCCCGGCAACGTCCGCGAACTGGAAAATACCATCGCCCGCGCCTGTGCCCTCGCCACCTCCACCATCCTGCTGCCAATGGATATTCCCCTGGCATCCGTCCCGGGCGCATTCCAACGCGGCCTCCCGCAAGTCCTAGACCGCCTCATCAATGCCGCCCCCGGTGGCGTCGATGTCATCTCTTGGCTCGCCGGTGCAATCGCAGGTCGCGCCATCGACCGCGCCGCCGGAGATTTCAAGGACGCCGCCACCACCCTAGGTATCGAGCCGGCGGAGTTGAAAAATCTGCTCGCTCGCAGAAACTGACATTTCCTCCTGAGTTCACCCAGCACCCGCTGTTCCAGCATCCCGTCACAACCTGATCCTCCTCAAGCCAGACCCCACCTAATGCGCTTGCTTTCACCCATTTTCCTCCTCGCTCTGGCCCTCGTCGCCCCGCCCGCCCCCGCGGCGATCCCGGACGCCGAGGCAACCGCCCCCGCTGCGCTGCGGCAGGGCGAAGAGGCGTTGGCCTCGGGCCTGTGGGAAATCGCGGTCATCCGCTTCGACAAGCTGCTCCAGGATTCCGCGCTGCCCCTAGCGCAAAAACCCCGCGTCGCCATCCGCCTAGCCGAGGCCTGGATTCGCAGTGGCAACTCCGCTGCAGCTCTCACCTTGCTCGACCAGGCATTCGCCGCCAAAGATCCCGAGGCCTACTTTTGGAAAGCCCAGGCTCTTGCCGCCAGCGGCAGGTTTGCCGAGGCTGTCGACGCCTTTGCCCCAGCCTTGGACACCCCTCAAACACCCTATCGTCGCGAAGCCTGCCTCTCCCGCGCCGGCCTCCAACTCGCACTCAACCAAGCCGCCGCCGCCCTCGCCTCGCTCAAAACCCTCGCCACGGATCCCGATCCGACCACCGCCGCCGAAGCTCGCCTCCGCCAAGCCGAAATTCTTTTCGATCAAGGCGATTGCCTAAATGCCAGAGCCACCCTGCCTCTGGCCCCCGCCCTCGCCCCAGCCCTGCGCCCGCAAGCCGCTTTCTTGCATGCCTGCCTACTCTTGGCCGAGGCCAAGCCCGCCGCCGCAATCCGCGCCTTCAGCGCGCTCGTCGAGCAGCCGCAAGGCCAGTCGCTCAACCGCCACGCCGCCGCCGCCATCGGCTTGGCCGACGCCCTGGATGCCCAAGACTCGCCGGCCGCCGCCGCCAATTCCTTGCTCGCTTTCATTCAGGAGCACCCAGACTCGGATCTGCTAGATCAAATGTTTCAGCGCCTACTGCAATGGCTACCCGCCGTTCCCGCGCCCACCGACCCCATCCTTGAACAACTCGCTCAATGGATCCCCCCGCTGCCGCCGCCCGCCGCCTACCTCATCAATGCCAATGGGGCCAGCGCCGTCGCCGCTTGGCCGCTCGTCGCCCTTCCCTCCAACCTCGCCGCCTATGCCTTCTACACCCGCGCTCTTGGCTTGCAGCGCATTGCCAGCCCAGAGGCCAAGACCGAGGCTCGCCACCTCCTCACGCGCTTGCGCCTAGAATACCCAGCTCATGTGCTGGCCAGTCGTTCCCTGTTGCAAGCGGGTCGCTGGCTCCTCGACGATGGCCACACCAGCAAGGCGCTCACGGTACTCGCCGCCGTGCGCGACTCCGCCAGATCCCCCGTCCTGAGCGGCGAGGCCGCCTTCCTCGCCGCGCAGGCCGCCTTTGCCGCTGGCGATTCGAAACAGGCTGTGAGTCTGTTTGAAGAGGCAGCCACAGTGCTCACCACCCAAGCCGCCGACACCGCTTACCTCAATGCCGCCCTCGCCCGTCTCCAGCAGGGCGAACTCGTCGCCATCTCTTCCCGCGAAGCTTCCCAGATGACGCCAGCCACCCTCGCCGATCTCGCGCTTGAGCAAGCCCTCGCCGCCACTCCGCCCGCCGCCGCTAAATCCGCCCTCGCCGCCTTCATCTCCAGCTACCCAGATCACCCACGGCTTGCCCAAGCCCGCTTGGCTGCCGCCGATGCAGCACTCTCCACCAGTCCGCCGGATCTAGTCGCGGCCCACGAACAACTCGACGCCTTGGCCGTCCCCCATGCGGCCATCGAGCCACTCCCACCCGTCCACCTAGCGCTCACCCGCTTGCGACTCACCGACTTATCCAATGATCCGCAGGCCACCATCGCCGCCGCCCGCGCATTCCTCGAAAGTTTCCCCGCCGAACCCGCCGCCGCCGCCGCCTTGGTCCTCGGTCGCAACCTCTTCCAAGCCGGCGATTACAATTCCGCCCGCATGACCCTCGAAAAAATTGCTGCCACGGACCCCACGCCGCCCCGTGCCCAAGCCGCATGGCTGTTGGCGGCCCGCGCCGCCTCTCTGATCCCGTCACCCCAATCTCGCGAGGAAGCCCTCCCGCTCTTCGACCACGCGATCGCCATCAACGCCCCACTGCGCCCCATCGCCAGCATGGAAAAAGCCCGCCTCTTAATCGACCTCGACCACCTCGGCGACGCCATCACCTTGCTGCGCAAATGGAACGACGCACTCCCCAAGGACGACGCGTTGCGCCTGCCAGTTGGTTTCCTGCTAGGTGAAGCCCTCATCGCCCAGGCCGAAAAAACTCCTGCACTCCTCTCCGAGGTGCTCGATCTCTATCAAAAACTCCTGACCCACCCGCAAGTCGACCCTGCCACCAGCTACCGCCTCCAATACCTCCGCGGCCAGACGCTCGAACAACTTCCCAGCCCCAAAAACCCTGCCATCAAGCGCGTGGCCGAAGCCCTCGAAGCCTACTTTTCGGTGCTCGAATCCGCCGCCAAGCAGGCGCCCGCCGAGTGGGAGTGGTTCGAGCGCTGCGGCTTCCGCGCCCTCGAACTCTGCGAAGCTGCCCAACGCTGGCAACCCGCCATCGCCATCGCCAAAAAACTCGCCTCCTTCCACGGCCCCCGCGCCGAAGAAGCCGCCGCCCGTGCCCGCGCCCTCCAACTCAAACACATGGTCTGGGAAGATGAGTGAAAGACGCAAGACCACTACGCTCCAAGACACAAGACTTGAAGACACAAGAGAAGCGTCGTTTCGGCCTACCTCTTGCTCTGGTCTTGCGTCTTGCGTCTTGCGTCTTGCGTCTTGCGTCTTGCGTCTTGCAGTCTTGTGTCTTCTCCTCTTCTGTCTTCTTCCTGATAACCTTTAACCTTACTCCCCATGCTCACATTACTCGTAACTGGAAAATCCGGCCGAATGGGCCAAGCCGTACTGCTCGCCGCTGCCGCTGAACCTGCCGTCGGCGTCGCCGCCACCCATGATGCCGGAGAAAACCTCGATGCCGCCATCGCCAATTGCGCCTGCGTCATCGACTTCTCCATCCATTCCTTCACTCCCCAAGTGCTCGCCGCCGCCCTGGCCCACGGCACCCACTTGGTTATCGGCACCACCGGCCACACCGATGCCGAGCGCGCCGCCATTCGCGCCGCCGCCACCCAGTTGCCAATCGTCTTCGCCTCCAACTACTCAGTTGGCGTCAATACCTTGTTCTGGCTAACCCGCCACGCCGCACGTATCCTCGGCCAGGACCGCTTCGACATCGAAGTGACCGAAATGCACCACCGCCACAAAATCGACGCGCCCTCCGGCACCGCCCGCACGCTGTTGGAAATCCTCAACGAGGCCACCGGCACGTCCTACGCTGACGACGTAGCCCATGGCCGCCTCGGCAACATCGGCCCGCGCCCGCCCCGCGAAATCGGTATGCATACACTGCGCGGCGGCGACGTCGTCGGCGATCATACCGTCCTGTTTGCTGCAGATGGTGAGCGTGTAGAACTCACCCACAAAGCCTCCTCCCGCCTCACTTTCGCCGCCGGTGCCGTGCGCGCCGCTCTCTGGCTAGCTAACAAAAATCCCGGCCTCTACGACATGCAAGACGTCCTCGGGCTTAAATGAGGAAGTTGCAAGACACAAGACCGCTGCGCTCCAAGACAAGAGCAGAGCCCTTGGGCAGCGCATGGCACTTCTTATTCCTGTCTTCTGTCTGGCAGCGAAGCGGTCTTCTGTCTTTCTAATAACTAATAACCGATAACTAATAACCCTCCCCCCATGCGTCGCCGCATCCTCCCCGTTTTGCTCGTCGCCGCCAGCCTCCCGGCCATGGCCGCAGAGCCCGCGCCGTCCCTGGAATTCAAATCCTCGGTGCTTCGCCTCAACTCCACTGTGCAAGCTTGGAGCGCCGGCCAACCTTGGGAAAAGGCCCTACCCTCCAGTCGCCGCGCCCTCGCCGCTATCATCGCCCCCCAACAAGTCATCACCACCGCGGAAATGGTCGCCGACGCCACCAATCTGGAATTCGAATCCCCGGATGGCACCCGCTTTGCCCAAGCCAAGGTGCTAGCCGTCGATTATGAAGCCAACCTCGCCCTGCTCGGTCCAGCAACGGCCGCCGCCGGTGCCAAGCTGTTCGCCAACACCACCCCGCTGGATATCGCCCCGCCGCCATCCATCGGTACGATCCTTGATATCTATCAAATAGAGGACAATGGCACCGCGCTGCGGACCAGCGGCACCGTCCAAAGTATTGATGTGTCATCGACGTTTCTGCCCAGCCACAACTTCCTAACATATATGGTGAAGGCGTCGATGCAAAGCGCCGCGAGCAGTTACACCGTGCCCGTGCTGGCGCATGGCAAACTCGCCGGCCTGCTCTCCAGCTACAATTCGAAAGATCAAATCTGCGAGGTCTGCGCTACCGCCATCATCGCACGCTTTATCAAGGCCGCCAGCCATCACCCATACACCGGCTTTCCCAGCCTCGGCGTAGCCGTCGCCTTCACCGAAGACCCCCAGTTGCGCCAATGGCTCAAACTGCCCGATGATCAGGGCGGCGTCTATATCAGCGCCGTGCGCAAGGGCAGCGCCGCTCAAGCCGCCGGCATCCGCAAAGGTGACGTGCTGCTCGCCTTCGACGGGTATCAGATCGATCGCCGCGGCTACTTTCAACACCCCCAATATGGGAGCCTCAGCTGGGGCCACCTTGCCCGCGGCGAGCACGCCGTCGGCGACGTGGTCACTCTTGCGCTGCTGCGTGACGGCCAGCCGCTGGAGGTGCAGGCCAGCCTCACCCGCGAGGAGGAACAGGCCCGGCTGGTGCCTAACTACACGTTCGAGCATGCCCCCAACTATCTAGTCAAGGGCGGTTTCATCTTCCAAGAACTCACTCTGCCGATGCTCCAAGCCTTCGGCGAGGACTGGAATTCCCGGGCACCGCTTAACCTACTCGATATTTATCAAAATCCGGAGAGCTATCAGGACCGCGCCGAGCGTGTTGTCGTCCTCAGCGGGGTGATTCCCACGCCAGCGACCGTGGGTTACGAATCGCTGCGCAACCTCGTCGTGCGCAAGGTCAATGGCAAAGATATTCGCAACGTCAAAGGGCTCATTGCCGCATTCCACAGCCAGCCAGGCGAACTCCAGGCCATTGAGTTCGCCGAGGATAACTTCACCATCTATCTCGATGAAGCCTGCTCGGCCGCCGTCGACAAGCAACTCCTCCAACGCGGTATCCCCCACCTTTCCCGCGCCGAATAAACTCATGACAAGATACAAGACTGCGACGCGGCAAGCCCTCAGACAGTATGGGGCATCTCGAAGTGATCGAAGCTCTAATTGATGCCTGGTTGTCGGAATTTGCGCCTCCCATGGCATAATCCCATGCCATAGTATCGGCCCGACACCTCCACAATAGATTCCCAATCCCCCAAAAAAGTCGCCCTCACCAACGCCCGAAAAAACCGAACAATTCCTGGTTAATTCAAGGAAAAAAGTGAGCAATTCACAGCCTTTCCCCCTCCTGTGGGATGTCTGTAAAAAAACTTTCTTGATAAAGCTGCCAATCTTCGACGGTATTACACCCGACACAATCACCCAACTATTGCCATTATGCACTCACGTCGTACGTTTCTCCTCCAACTTATCGTTTCGGCCGGAGCACCCGCCCTGCTCACCAGTCGTGCCCTAGGCGAAAATCAGCCGCTTCCGGCTCAACTCGCAGAAACCGATCCAGTGGCCATGGCCCTCGGCTTCAAATTGGACACCACCAAAGTGGACGCACAGAAGTATCCGCGCCACGCCGCCGACCAACAATGCATCGGTTGCTCTCTCTATCAGGGAAAGCCTGCTGAAGCCCTCGGCCCGTGCCTCACTGTCGGTGGTAAGTTGGTGCCGTGTGCCGGCTGGTGCACGGTTTTCGTCAAAAAACCCTAGTTGCCTCAGGCGGGGCGGGCAAATCCAGCTCACGGAATCCCTGCTAGTGGTCATTTGGCGACAAGCCATTACAGGATCAATCATTACAGGGTGACAGATAAAAAGTAGAGAATCTTGTGGATTGTGGAGTTTTCGGTGGCATGGTGACAATATGCGCAGGTCACGATGGCTGGCGGGTTGGAAGGATTCGGCGACGAAGCCGGTCATTTACCATTGCATAAGCCGAGTGGTGGATCGGCGGTTTGTATTTGAAGAGAGTGAATGCGAGGCATTCCGGATGTTTTTTCGGATGTATGAGAATTTTTCAGGCTGCCGGGTGTTGGCGTATTGCGTGATGTCTAACCATTTTCACTTGCTATTGGAGGTGCCGCGGATGGCGGATGGCGGGTTGAGTGACGAGGAATTACTGCAACG
>WBXD01000112.1 GCA_008932935.1 Verrucomicrobiota bacterium | reverse complement strand
GTTCAACCGGGTGCATTCGCGCCAAGGGACGTTGTGGGAAGAACGGTTCAAGAGCGTGATTGTAGAAAGCGGGACAGCGGCGCGAACGATAGCGGCCTACATTGACCTGAATCCGGTGCGGGCGGGGATGGTGAAAGACCCCAAGGATTACCGCTGGAGCAGCTATGGGGAAGCGGTGGGAGGCGGGCGGAAAGGGAACGGGAAAAAGGCGCGCGAGGGGTTAGTGCGGGCGTATTTTTGCGATCAGGGAGGGGGCTTGGAGGCGGAAAAATGGCAGGAGGTCTCGCGCCGATACCGACGGTTGATGGGATTGGCCCTAGGACGCAAGCCGGGGCGGGCCGACATTGTCGGAGTAGGAAATTTTGTGGGCCAAAGCACGCTGAACCCGGCTGAGATGTTAGAAAGCAAAGCCAGCGGCACAGTCTTGAAGGATCTGGGCATGGCCAAAATGTTGCATTGCCGGGTGAGGTATTTCACGGATGGGGCGGTGATCGGCAGCAAGGAGTTTGTGAACGAAGCGTTTGCACGGGCACGGGAGCGCTTCAGCGCCAAGCGCAAGGATGGAGCGCGGGCGATGAAGGGTAGCGGGAGCGGCGCGAAGGGACTGCTGTGGAGTGCTAGGGATTTGCGCGTAGGAGTCTGAAATATAGATGACAGACTTGCGGTGTCAATGCACCAAGCGGGTGAGCATGGCATAGGTGATGAGGCCCAGCAGTACCGCGATCCTTGACAAAATGTGTGCGGCCGCAGAGGCTGCGTGAGAGCGGGAAAAATGCCTGCTTACCCACCAGCATGAAAACTAACGCAGCATATTTCGCCGGACTCGACATCGGGGGCACCACCGTGAAGGCAGTCTTGGTCGATGTGCATGGCCAACAAGCCGGCACGCTGGTGGAAGTGCGCAGCCTCGTCAAGGACGGCTACGCGGCTACCTTCGGCCAATTGGAGCTGGCTCTTGAGCAGTTGGCCGCCGGTGCCTGCATCGAGCGTCAAGCCATCGCCGGCATCGGTTTGGACGTGCCTGCACCCAGCAGCGACGGGGTGATTTGGGGCCGGGCAAATCTGGGCGACGACTGGGTGGGCACGGACATTCGCGGGTTGCTCTCGGCCCGGTTGGGCATCCCGGTTTTCATGACCAATGATGGCAACGCCGCGGCGGTGGGCGAGTATGCCATGCGCAAGGACCACACCGGCAGCCTGATGTTAGTCGCTCCGGGCACCGGCCTGGGCGGCGGCTTGGTGCTGCCCGGCGGCCGTTGCTATGAGGGCGTCAATGGACTGGCTCTGGAAGTCGGCCACGTCAGCGTGCCGTTTCGCGAGGATGACGGCAGCCTGCCGGTTTGCTCATGCGGCCTGAGCGGTTGCGCGGAAGCCTGGGTGTCGCTGGTGGCGCTGCGGCGCAGATTGGGGCTGGAGTTGGCCAAGCCGCTATGGGCCGCCCATCCGCTCAATCACAGCGCCGCGCCCATCGAGGAGAAGGCGTACCGCTTGCGCGAGTTCGCCCAGGATGGCGACGCGTTAGCGGTGAGTATTTTCCGGCAGCAAGGAGGCATCCTCGGCTACCTGATCGCCGACATGGTGCGCGTGTTCGATCCGGGGCTGGTGGTCATCGGCGGCGGCCTGGCAGAAACCTCCTTCCGCGATCTCTATATGTCTTGGATCGAAGAAGGCTTCGCCAAGCGCGCCTGGCCGGTGTATCGCTTCAGCCCGCTGGACCCCGACCAAGTGACCACCCGCTTCGAGTGGGCCATCGGCGGGGATGCCGCTGCCGCCATCGGCATGGCCTACGCCGCCTGCGAGCTGTTCCAGTGAGCCGGCACAAGCGCTTGCACTCGCCGGAAACGCCGCCCTCGACTCCAGTTTTTGTCCTTGGCGCACTCCCTCCGGCAGCTATCATCGGCCACCGTTGAACGGAAAATCACAGGGCAGGCCCTTGCGCGGCGGGCTGGTCCCCGTTCAACGACCGGCCGTGTATCCGCCATGACCTAGAAGTGGCAGAAAGGGCCGTGGGAGCCAGAATTAGGCGGGAGGTGGTCTCGCTCGCCTCATCAGAGCCCCACAAGAGATGACGGGACAACCGGGTTAAGCGTCTCAGCATCCCAAGAATGAGTGCCGAAAGCTCGGTTCATGGCCGGGCCTTCCGCACGACGATAGGAAGGTGGTCGCTCCCTAACGGGTTACAGCGGGGCCAAGTTGCCCGGGATGTTTCCCGGGTGCCAGGGTCGGTGGGTTAGAGCAACTCGTCTTGCGTCTTGGGTCTGAGGCGCGGCCTCGCTGGAAAACTCCCAGAGTTTGGCATTTGAATTTCCGCGCGACTGCGACACAGTCGCGCGAGATGCACCGCACCGAAGCCATGGATGAATTGATGACCTGCCGTCTGGACCAGGTGCGCAAGGCAGTGGAACCGTGCACCGTGGTGATTTTTGGGGCCAGCGGGGACTTGACGGCCCGCAAGCTCATTCCCGCGCTTTATCATTTGAGCAAGGACGGGCAGATGCCAGCCGACTTTCGCATCGTCGGCTTCGCGCGGCGGGAAAAATCTGCGGCGGCGTGGCGGGCGGAATTGCGCGAAGCGTTGGAGACGTTCTCGCGCAGCCAGCCGGTGGACGAAGCGGTGTGGGAGGCGTTTGCGCAACGGTTGGACTACTGCCAGGGCGATCTGACCGATGCGGCGGCCTATGCCAAGCTGGCGGCGCTGATCGGGGAGTTTCCGACGCCGGAGTTGCGACAGAATTTACTGTTCTATCTGGCGGTGTCGCCGAGCCAATTCAGTGTGGTGGCGGAGCACTTGCACCTGGCGCAGTTATTGCATCGCGATGGCCATGGGTACTGGCAGCGGCTGGTGATCGAAAAACCCTTCGGCCGCGATCTGGCGTCCGCCCGCGAGCTCAACCACGAGCTCACCCGCTTCGCCCACGAACAACAGGTGTTCCGCATCGACCACTATCTGGGCAAGGAAACGGTGCAAAATATCCTGACCTTCCGCTTTGCTAATTCTATCTTCGAGCGACTCTGGAACCGCGATGCGGTAGACCATATCCAAATCACCGTCAGTGAGAAAATCGGCGTCGGCACGCGTGGCGGCTATTACGAGGAAGCCGGGGCGCTGCGCGACATGCTTCAAAACCACCTGATGCAAGTACTCGCCTTGGTCACCATGGAGCCACCCGTCTCCCTAGATGCCGAACCGATACGCGATGAAAAAGTAAAACTGCTCTCGTCGGTGCGCCGTCTGCGCCCCGAGCAGGTGATGGACCACGTGGTGCGCGGGCAATACCGTGAGGGCGGTGCCGCTGGTGAGGCGCAAATGGCCTATCGCGATGAACTCAAGGTCAACCCGCAGTCCAATGTGGAGACGTTTGTGGCGGTCAAGTTGTTCATCGACAACTGGCGCTGGGCTGGGGTGCCGATCTATCTGCGCACTGGCAAGGCCTTGCCCATCAGTGCGAGCGAGGTGCGGGTGCAGTTCAAGCCGACCCCGAATGTGTTGTTCGCCGCGCAATGTGGTCCACTGCTCGACGCCAACGCGCTGACGCTGCGGCTGCAACCCGACGAGGGTATCTCGCTGCGCTTTACCGGCAAAGTGCCGGGAGTGGGTTACGGTCTGCGCCCGGTGCGGATGCATTTTAGCTATGACAGTGAATTTGGCGCTTACACGCCCGAAGCGTATGAGCGCTTGTTGTTGGATGCGATTGCCGGCGACGCCACCTTGTTCATCCGCCGAGATGAGGTTGAGCAGGCGTGGGAGATTGTAGACTCGATCCGCGCCGGTTGGCACAACCGCCCACTGGAGCCGCGCGAGTTCTATCCGGCTGGCAATTGGGGGCCGCAGCTGGCCGACGAACTCCTAACGCAATCGGGCCGCGCTTGGCGCGAGCCCAGCTCGTTGAGGTGAAACAAACCTACACAACTTGAAATTTTTTTAAATAAAGATGGAAAACCACCCATTTGAAATTCGCGCTTTTGCAAGCGACGACGCGCTGGCAGCGGCCGCTGCAGCGGCGTGGTTAGACGCCATAGCGGCAAGCTTAGCAGCGGGCCGGGACTTCACGGTGGCCTTGTCCGGCGGCCGGGTGATGAGCAAATTTCTGGTCGTTGCCACTGCCATGGCGGCGGCCCGGGCGATGGACTTTTCGCGGGTGCGATTTTTCTGGGCGGACGAGCGCGGTGTGCCGCCAGATGACCCGGAAAGCAATTTTCACCTGGCTAACGAAGCCTTGTTGCAACCCGCTGCGGTGCCAGCTGAAAATATCCATCGTCTGTGCGGCGAACTTGCCCCGGCGGCCGCAGTCGAGGCGGCCACCCGGCAATTGCGCGAAGTCTGCGGCGCGGCCGCCGGCCAAATGCCAACGCTGGACCTCGTCCTGTTAGGAATGGGTGAGGACGGTCATGTGGCATCGCTCTTCCCGGACGACGCCGCGAGCGCGGCGGATTTGACTGCGGTGTTCCTGCCGGTGTTCGATGCGCCCAAGCCACCGCCTATCCGGATCAGCCTCGGCCACGGACCGCTCGCCGCCGCCCGCTCGGTGTGGGTGCTCGCGTCGGGCCCGGGCAAGCAGGCGGCACTGCACCACGCACTTGCCGCCGCTGGCACCACGCCCCTGGCGCAAGTCCTCCAGCGGCGGGCGATGACCACGATCTTCACGGATATCAGCTGCGAGTTGCCTGCTCTGCCTAGCTTGCGAGGGTAATGAGCCACGATCTTATGGCCGCACATGCCAGCGCCGGAACTATGCACGGGGCCGAGGCACTTTTGAGGTCGAGACTGGCGTTCCAGCCCTTGTAATCCTCCAGTTTCTAGCCATATCAGCGTCGACCAAAATGGAAAAAAGACTTGCTTAGGCTGCTCTGAATGGTGAAAAATGCGGGGGCGTTCCCACGGCCCGCCATAACGGTCTGCTCCACCGCATGAATTTGCTTTTATATACCACCGTTTTATTCAGCCCTGGCTCCGCCGCATTCCGGCCGGTGTCGCCACGCGCCGCGGGAACCCCATGAGTGCCCCGAGGCGGCACTGTGATGACACCTGTAACATATTTAACACAAACGGGAAATGATTATCAAAGAAGGAGTTGCCGCGTGAGAGTGCTTGCGCTGATCGGCCTGCTGACCGGCGCACTTGCGTCACCGGGATTGGCAGCCAGCACTCGGCCGCCCTTGCTGACCGGTGAGGCGCTGCCGTTGCTGCCGCAACACTTGGTGGAATTGGCGCTGGAAGCCGTCAAGGCCCCAGCTTGGCTGGTTTCGTTAGGCTCATTTGCCACGGCGGCCGGCACGGTGGTGGCGGTGTTTATGTCGGGCTTTGCATTGCTCTCGCTTATCGAGCGCAAGACGCTCGCACGCATGCAAAACCGCATCGGTCCGAACCGCGCGGGCATTTTCGGTATTTTGCAACCGGTAGCAGACGGCATCAAACTGCTCACCAAGGAGGATATTGTGCCGAGCAAGGCGGAGTGGTTCCTTCATTTGTTAGCCCCGATCCTCATCGTGGTGCCGGCGATTCTGGCGCTGGGCGTCATTCCCTATGGCCGCGAGTGGATACCGGTGCCCTTGGAACTGGGCTTGGTATTCTTTTTCGCGGTGGGCACTTTGACCGAAGTTGCGGTGTTCATCGCCGGTTGGGCCAGCGGCTCAAAATTCCCGATGCTCGGCGCGATGCGAGCCATCTCGCAGATGGTGAGTTATGAACTGCCGCTCATCATCTCGGCGCTGAGCGTGGTGATGCTCTCCGGCACCCTGTCGCTTTCCGGCATCGTGGAGCACCAGGCGGGCTATCATCTCGGAATTCTTCCGGCGTGGAACATTCTAACGCCGTGGGGATTTGTCGCGGGCATCGTATTTGCGATTGCCGCCAACGCGGAGAGCAACCGCTGCCCCTTCGACCTGCCGGAAGGCGAGTCGGAAATTGTCGCGGGCCACATGACCGAGTACTCGGGCTTCAAGTACGCGCTGTTTTTCATGGGCGAATACCTCGGCCTGTTCGCCATCTCGGGACTCGGCATCACCTTGTTTCTCGGCGGTTGGCAGGCCCCCTTGCCCGGCCTGGACTTCGTGCCGTCGTGGCTCTGGTTTTTTAGCAAGCTCGCCGTGGTCATCTTCGTGTTCCTGTGGGTGCGCGCCACCTTCCCGCGGGTGCGCATCGACCAATTGATGCGCTTTGCTTGGCTCTGCCTCATTCCCATCGCACTACTGACCCTACCGGTGGCCGCACTGTGGAGCTTCACAGGCCAAGGCGCACTGAGCTGGTTGCTATGCACGGCTATCCTGGCGGTTCCGTTCATCATCATCACCATCATTTTCAACCGCCGCATGGCCCCCACCATCCGCCGCTACCACTATGCCGAATGACTTCAAGCAAGGCGGCCTAATGAAACAGCCCCCCTTTTTCTAACCACGGATTACACAGAATGAAGATTGAATTTAACGATAAGATAATGCCTAACCCGGCAGGTGTGCGGGCCGGATCTTTCAACTCAATCTTCTTCCGTGTCATCCGTGAAATCCGTGGTTCAAAAACCCATTTCTCCGAATGATTCCTTTGTTATTAATTTCACCGTTGATTCTCCTCGCCGCGCTGGGCGCGGTGTGGAAGGCGCGACCGGTCCACGCGGCCTTGTTGCTGGCGCTCACGCTGGCGCTGGTGGCTGTGCTCTATCTGACGATTGGGGCGGAGTTCATCGGCTTGGTCCAATTCATGGTATATGTCGGCGGGGTGGCCATTTTGATCGTCTTCGCGCTGCTCATCACCCGCCCGGGCGACGAGGCGGCGGAACTCGCCCGCCGCCCGCGCTCACTGGCCGTGGGACTGGCCTGCGTGGCCCCGGTGCTGGGTCTGTTGTTATACGCGATTTCCAAAGGCCTGCCGGCGGAGACGACGGTGGAGGCCAACCCGGCGCTGCCGGTGCAGGCGCTAGGCGTGGAGTTGTTTGAAAATTCGGTGCCGGCGGTGTTGGCGGTGGGCGTGCTGCTCACCGCGGTATTGATAGGCGCGGCATTGTTTGCCCGCGAGACCGGCGAAGCATCCGAACCCCCAGCCAGCCGATGACTCCCCTCCCCTTGCTCCTCACGCTCTCCGCGCTGCTGTTTGTGCTCGGCCTCTTCGCCGTGCTCAGCCGCCGCAACGCCATTCTGGTGCTCGTCGGCATCGAGCTGATGCTCAACGCCGCCAACCTCAACTTTATCGCCTTCTGGCGCTACGGCCCGCCGGTCGCCGATCTAACTGGCCCGCTGTTCGTGCTGTTTTCCATTGCCATCGCGGCGGCTGAGGCCGCCGTGGGTCTGGCTATCATCCTGATGAATTTCCGCCGCACCCGTTCCACCGATCTCAACCGCCTCGATTCCCTCCATGGCTGACGCGCTTTCTCCTCATCTCCCGTACCTGCTCTGGCTGGTGCCGCTGTTGCCGCTGCTGGCAGGTGGCATTACCGCCTTCATGCCTAACCGGATGGGCCGGCCCGCCTCGTGGCTGGCGCTCGGCGCACTGCTGGTGTCGTGTGTGATTGCAGTGGCGGCGCTGGCCTGCTCGCTCGCGCCGGTGCACGAACACGCGGCACCGACGCCACCGGTTTACACGTGGTTCAGTTTTGGCGACGTGGCGCTGCAGGTGGGGCTGGTGTTGGACCCGCTGAGTGCGGCAATGGGCGCAATGGTGACATTTGTGGCACTGTGGATTTTCATCTACAGCACGGGATACATGAAGCATGAGGCGCGCTTCGGCCGGTTCTTCGGTTTTCTGTCGGTGTTTTCCGGCGCGATGTTGCTGGTGGTTTATTCTAACAGTTTGCTGCTGTTGTTCATGGCCTGGGAATTGGTCGGGCTCGCGTCCTATCTGCTCATCGGTTATTATTTTGAAAAACCCGCGGCGGCCGCAGCGGCCCAGAAAGCCTTCATCACCACCCGGGTCGGCGACATGGCGTTTTTCCTCGGCATGATCTGGCTCTACGGCCAAACCCACACGCTGTTGTTTTTCGATCACGGCCACGGCTTGTTGGAAACCGATGTGCTCGCTTCCCTCGCCGGCATCACCACGATCGGCGGC
>WBXD01000111.1 GCA_008932935.1 Verrucomicrobiota bacterium | reverse complement strand
GTTCTCCAAGTGATAGAGCAAGGTGGGGCCGGCATGCCAGGGCATGTTGGTGGATTTATCGACGATGTTGTCGCCATTGAGGGCGGAAATCGGGATGAAGGTAATTTCGACGATATTGTCGAGACGCGAGACAAACTCGCGAAACTCCTCGACGATTTGTTTGTAAACGTCCTCGCTGAAGTCGACCAGATCCATCTTGTTGACGGCGACGACTAGGTGCTGGATGCGCAACAAGTTGGCGACAAAGCTATGGCGTTTGGTTTGCTCGATGACGCCTTTGCGGGCGTCGATGAGGATGATGGCCAGATTGGCGGTAGAGGCGCCGGTGACCATGTTGCGGGTGTATTGAATATGGCCCGGCGTATCGGCGATGATGAACTTGCGTTTGGGCGTGGCAAAATAGCGATAAGCCACGTCGATGGTGATGCCCTGTTCGCGCTCGGCCTTGAGTCCGTCCGTGAGCAGGGCCAGGTTGACGTTGCCGTCGCCGCGGCGGCGCGACGATTCCTCCATCGCCTCGAGTTGGTCCTCGAAGATGGATTTGGAATCGTAAAGCAAGCGGCCAATGAGGGTGGATTTGCCGTCATCGACGGAACCGGCAGTGGTGAATCTTAATAGGTCCATGAGGGGGAAAAGCTGAAAGTTGAAAGCTGAGAGTCGAAAATTGGGAGTTGAAGATCAAGATGCCGCTAGAGAGAGGGCAGCTTGCCACTCCTGTTCTAAGCGGAGCGTGGCGGTGGCGGTGGCGAGAAGGGCAAGGTCCAATGGAGTTAGGTTGATTACCCCGGCGATGTCCCGCAGGTGCTTTTGATGAGCGCCCTCACGGAAAAACTCGAGTTTGTGCAGGATGACGTATTCTGGGGGAGCCAGGGATATTTGGCCGGCCGGGGTTTGCACGCGTTGCTGGTGTTGCATTGCCCACTGAAGATAAGGATGGTTTCGCGATGGGTAGATATCGGCTTTGAGTCCAGTGGCGTGATGGATGATGTTGAAGTGGCCGCGAGAAGTTCGGCGGCATTCAACGGCGATGATATCAGTGGGAGGCAAATAAAAATCCGCTTCAGGAAACAACTGCGGGAAAATTTCAATTTGCGATGGTGCCGGGAAAACCGCTAGATCAATATCGAGTGTATTGCGGGGTTCCCCGTAGATAGCAGTGGCGACGGCCCCTGACACGAGGTAAGGAACGCCAGCAGCCTCGAGTGGGGCCACAAAGATTGCGATGAGGTCAGGGTCTTGCATGCAGCCAGACGCGGGCTAGTTTGGTTTCGATCTGAGCGGGCGAGTCTTGCGGGAAACGCAGGCGCAGACCCGTGCGTTTGAGTTCACGCGCGTTGCGGACAGTCGCGGCGAGGAGTTGGTATTTTTCAGCAAGGGACATCCTTTTCCAAGCCGCGATCTGGGGGGGAGACGGTAGGTCCATGAGCAAAATCCTAGCTAGCGAGGCTGCGCCTCAGACCCAAGACGCAAGACTTGAAGACACAAGACAAGAAAACTCGACCTAACGACAACATCTTTGGCTTTTCAAGGACTCTAGTGCTAAAACTCGTCCGGTGGGCAGCAAGCTCCTGACACCCGTCAGAAATACCCCTCCTTCTTGCGGTCTTCCATCGCGGTTTCGGAGCGTTTGTCGTCGGAGCGGGTGCCGCGTTCGGTTTGGCGCGCGGCCGCCACTTCTGCGATCACCGCGTCGATGGTAGCGGCGGTGGATTCGACCGCGCCGGTGCAGGTGGCGTCGCCGATGGTGCGGAAGCGTACAACCCGCGAGCTGACGGGTTCGTGGCTGAGGGGTTGGAGGAATTCGGTGACGGCGAGCAACATGCCGTTGCGCTCGAACACCTCACGTTCGTGGGCGAAATAGATTGCTGGCAGCGGGATATTCTCGCGCTGCAGATACATCCACACATCCATCTCGGTAAAGTTGGAGAGCGGAAAAATCCGGAAATGCTCGCCGGGGTTTCTGCGGCCGTTAAACAGGTTCCACAGCTCCGGGCGCTGGTTCTTCGGATCCCACTGGCCAAAATCATCCCGGTGGGAAAAAAACCGCTCCTTGGCCCGCGCTTTTTCCTCGTCGCGGCGCCCACCACCCAGGCAGGCGTCGTATTGGTTTTGCTCGATCGTATCGAGCAAGGTGATGGTTTGCAATTTGTTGCGCGAGGCCGTCGCGCCCTTCTCTTCCACCGCTCGCCCGCTGTCGATGGACGCCTGCACCGAGCCGACCACCAACCGCGCCGCCGTCAGACTGACAAAATCGTCGCGAAACGTCATCGTCTCGGGAAAATTGTGGCCGGTATCGACGTGGACGAGCGGAAAGGGCATGCGGGCCGGCCAAAACGCCTTGCGGGCCAGCCACGCCATCACAATGGAATCCTTGCCGCCCGAAAACAACAGTGCCGGATTTTCAAACTGAGCGGCGGTTTCCCGCAGCACGAAGATCGCTTCCGCTTCGAGCTGATCGAGGTGACTGAATTGGTAATTGGGCATGATGCTAAGAAAAAACTGGCGGAAAATCCCGCAGTAAAAACCACCGCGGCGCGGCCCATCCTAGGGCTCAATCCACTTCAGGTCAATAAATTATTAGTTAATACGGCTATTTTGTATTCTATCCTTATTTCCAACAAGTTACAACGCCTTATCGAGGATTATCCGGCCAGAGATGGCTTCGAGCAGCTCAAAAGCGGCATCCTCGATCGAGGTAGTTTCGGTGTTGAGGACGAGGGCGGGATGTTGCGGGGGCTCAAACGAACCATCCTTACCGGTGAAATGGGCGATCTCACCGCGGGCGGCCTTGGCGTAGAGGCCTTTGACATCGCGTTGTTCACAAGTGGTGTAGCTGGCCTCGACATAGACCTCGAATAAATCCTCCTCGCCAAGAATCCCGCGCACGAGGTCGCGGAGTTCGCCACGCGGGGTGATGGCCGAGACGAAGGTGATGATCCCCTGCGTGACAAAAACCTTGGCCACCTCCGCAATCCGGCGGACGTTCTCGAGGCGAGCCTCGTCATTGAAACCAAGATCGGCGTTCAACCCGCTGCGCAGATTGTCGCCATCCAGGATCACCGTGACGCGACCTTGCTGGTACAAGACACGCTCAGCGGCATTGGCAATGGTGGACTTGCCGGACCCAGAAAGCCCACAGAGCCAAACCACGAGACCACGTTGACCAAGCAGCACCTGCTTGTCGTGGCGATTGAGAAAACGGTGGAATTCGGGATGAATATTCATTGGTTGCTGTCGGTATGTGGAGAGTCAGATGCCTTTGCCGATGGAAAACACCTTGAAACCATGGCTCCTGAGAACCGCAGCAGGCAGTATGCCCCGCCCATCAAAAACAAAGGCGGGCTTGAGCATTCGCTCATGGATGCGTCCCAGATCCAAGGTCCGGAACTCGTCCCACTCCGTTAGAGCGACCAGCGCGTGGGACTTGTCCGCTACCGCGTAAGGGTCGCTGCAAATTTCCACATTGGAGTCCAAAACCGCTTGGGTTACGCCATCGTCCAGCAAGTTTCGATAGATAGTGGCAGCATCGACTTTGGGGTCATAGATGGCGAGGTGGGCGCGTTCATGCAGCAGGTCGCGGCAGACCCGGATGGCAGGGCTTTCGCGGGTGTCGTTAGTATCTTTCTTGAAGGCAAAGCCAAGGACGCCGATGCGCTTGCCATTGAGCGTGTTGAACAAGGTGCGGACGATTTCCCCGACGAAGCGCGACTTCTGCCAATCATTAATCTGCAGCACCTGATCCCAATACTTGGCCACCTCCGGCAACCCGAACGATTCACTCAGATACACCAGGTTAAGTAAATCTTTTTGAAAACAGGAACCACCAAATCCGACAGATGATTTGAGAAACCGAGAACCAATCCGCGAATCCATGCCAATGGCGTGTGCTACCTCATCGACATCCGCACCGGTTTTTTCACACAAGGCGGAGATAGAGTTGATAGATGAAATGCGCTGGGCGAGAAAGGCATTAGCGACGAGTTTTGACAACTCCGAGGACCACAAGTTAGAGGTGAGGATGCGTTCACGCGGCACCCAATTGGCGTAAACCGCCACCAAGGCTGCCACCGCGGCTTGGCCGGTCGGGGTGTTGTCGCCACCGATGAGAATTCGATCCGGGCATTCGAGGTCCTCGACGGCGGTGCCTTCGGCCAGAAACTCCGGATTGGAGAGCACTTCGAAGGTGGCGTTGGACGTGGTGTTGGCCTCCAGAATGGTCTTGATCGCGCTGGCGGTGCGCACCGGAATGGTGCTCTTCTCCACGATGATTTTGTGACCCTCGGAAATTTCCGCGATCAACCGGGCGGCCGCCTCAACGTAACGCAAATCCGCCGCCCGACCGCTGCCAATGCCGTAGGTCTTGGTGGGAGTGCCAACCGACACAAAAATCAAGTCGGCCGCGGCGATGGCGCTGCGGATATCGGTAGTGAAATGGAGGTTGCGGCCGCGGGCGGAGGCGACCACTGCCTCGAGCCCTGGTTCGTAAATTGGCAGGGTGGCCGAGTTCCACGCCGCAATGCGCTCAGCATTGAAGTCCGCCACATGTACCTGGATGTGTGGGCATTTCGCGGCGATGAGCGCCATGGTCGGTCCTCCGACATAGCCGGCCCCGAGGCAACAAATGGTTTTGATAGATGGGTTCGGCATTGGGTGTGGCGTTATTTAGCGAGACTATTGCGCAGGATATGAAAAAGAAACAGCGAATTAAAAACCACGTAACGGCGCAGCAGGCGCCGAGGTTCCATACACAGGCGGTAAAGCCATTCGAGCCCTAGCCGTTGGATGGCCGCCGGAGCCTGGCGCAACTCCCCGGCGTGAAACGCGAAGGCCGCCCCGATCCCGAAATACACTCCGGGCGGCAAGCGGTCCTTGTGCGCGGCAATCCAATACTCCTGGCGAGGACACCCTAGGCCCACCCAGATGAGATTGGAACCGGACTCGCGGATCTTGTCACAGATCCGTGGAAACTCGTCCGCTGGCCACTCGCCAAACGGCGGCGCGTACGTGCCGGCAATGACTGCGCCGGGAAAACGCCCCATAAACTCATCGCTGAGTTTGGCCAGCGTAGTGGCTTTTCCGCCTAGCAAAAAATGCCGCAACTCCCCTACCCCGCTGCTGGCCTTGAGGGTTTCCAACATCAAGGTCGGACCGTATACCCGATCCTTGAGTCTTCCCCCCCGGGGCAACCGCGAGTTCACCGCCCATACCAATGGCATGCCATCGGGACAGATGAGATCGAAGCGCGCCATGGCCTGGCCAAACTCACGGTTGCTACGTGCCAGTGCCGCCACATGCGTGTTGGCCGCTTCCACCGCGTAGACACCCTCCCCGGCCAGCGCTCGCTCCAGCACCCATCCCACCGCGCCCGCATAGTCGGTCGCGGCTATCGGCAAGCCTATGACATCAATGCGTTGCATAATCATCTTCTTCACACCCGGCAGAACGGTTCCACGGCACGCAGCATGGCGTTGGCGGCCAGCGCCTCCGCCCGTTGCGCGGCACCCCCCCCAAACAGATAGAGCGCGTAGCCGCCGTAGCCGCCCCCGCAGTATTTGTGGGCCAGCGCCCCGGCGATGGCCGGCAACGCCTACATCCCTTCATCCAACTGCGTTTGATGATAGAGTGACATCCCTTGCGCCAGCCGCGCCGCATCGGCATGCAGCGCGCCATCACGAGCGATGCGTGCAGCCTCGGCGATGCGCCCATAATCCCGCGGCTGATCGACCACCCCGGGCGTGTCGTGACGTTTGCCGGTTCAAAGCGCGGCGGGGTTTTGGGCAGCACCGCGTATTGGGCACCGACCCGGGCGCACAACTCGCGCTTGACGCCGCCGTATTCGTCGTCCTCGGTGGCGATGAGAAAATCCGGCCGGAGGCGCAAAAAATCCTCCTCGAAATCGAGCCCTTCTTGGTGCCCATGGGTGACCACCACCTCGTCGATCATCCGTAGTCCTTGCAGCAAGGCGCGCTTGTGATCTTCGGGGATGGACGGCTTGCGCCGCTTGTGGTGCCACAATACGTCCGCCGAGGCGAACGAACAATCAGATAGTCCCCGAGCGCCCGCGCCTCCTCGAAAAATTGCAGGTGCCCGGCGTGGAGGATGTCATAGCATCCGGATACAAATACCTTTTTCATAAGGTCGGGCGGCAAATTCAATAATGGTAGCGGGCTTGGGCGAAGAGGATGCGCTCGTCCTTCACCCGATAGACCAAGCGGTGCTCCTGGGTGATACGCCGGGACCAGACGCCGGACCCGAGGTGTCGCAGAGCTTCGGGCTTGCCGATGCCCTCGAACGGATCACGGCGAATGGCTTCCACCAACTCAAGAATCCGCAGAGCCGTCTTGCGATCATGAGTCACCCAGTGGGCCAGATCCTCGAGAAAATCCCGGTCGAAAACCAGACTTCGCAGTTCCGGTTTCATTTGGCCCGCAGTCCCGCTGCCAACCCATCTAACGAAAGCTCCTGTCCCCCGCCCTGATCGAGACGTCTCAATGCGCCTAACAATCGGCGGGCGTTGGCTGGCGAACGCAGGAGGTGCGCGGCCTCCATCAGCCCATGCCATTCGCCGGCAGCCACCAGCACCACCGATTCGTGGCCGCGCCGATCAATGACCACCGGCTCGCGGCTGGAGACCGCCTGATCCCAGACGCTGGCCAGGCGCTCACGAGCTTCAGTGTAGGAAATCGTCGTCATGCCTGAGCAAATCATTGGACAGGTTTCCTGTCCAGAAAAAATTCACGCCCAGCCTCCTCGCAGTTGCGACCGCTACTCCTTGGCGACAGAGATGTGATGGCCGTGGGATTTGAGTAGGGCGTGGCGTTTGGCCTCTTCCAGATCCGATGCCACCATCTCGGCACACATCTCTTCGACGGTGATTTCCGGGGTCCAACCTAACTTTAGCCGCGCCTTGCTCGCATCGCCAAGCAACGTCTCCACCTCCGCAGGGCGGTAGTAGCGCGCATCAATTTTAACGACTACCGCGCCGACCCGCACGCCTGGCGCGATGCATTCATCCACCGCGCTAACAGTAGCAATCTCGGCCGCCTCGCTGCCCGTAAACACTAGCTCCATGCCAGCCTGCCGCGCCGCCATGCGCACGAATTCACGCACCGATATCTGCCGCCCGGTGGCAATAACAAAGTCCTCGGCCTGCTCTTGTTGGAGCATCATCCACTGCATTCTAACGTAATCCTTGGCATGTCCCCAGTCGCGCAATGAATCTATGTTGCCTAGAAACAGGCAACTCTCGATGCCGTGGGCAATGTTGGCTAAGGCGCGGGTGATCTTGCGTGTGACAAACGTCTCGCCGCGTCGCGGCGACTCATGGTTGAACAAAATCCCGTTGCAGGCATACATCCCGTAGGCCTCCCGGTAGTTCACCGTGATCCAATAGGCATACATCTTGGCCACCGCATACGGCGAGCGCGGGTAAAATGGCGTGCTCTCCTTCTGCGGCGTCTCCTGCACCAATCCATATAACTCCGATGTCGATGCCTGGTAGAACCGCGTCTGCTTCTCTAGCCCCAAAAACCGGATCGCCTCCAGCAAGCGCAAGGTACCAATCGCATCGACGTCCGCCGTGTATTCCGGCACCTCGAAGGACACCGCCACATGGGATTGTGCGCCGAGATTGTACACCTCGTCGGGCTTCACCTCGCTGATGATGCGGGTGAGGTTCGAGCTATCCGTCAGATCGCCGTAGTGCAGGCGGAAGCGTGAATTCTCTACGTGCGGATCCTCGTAGATGTGATCCACCCGCTGGGTGTTGAAAAGTGATGCACGGCGTTTGATGCCATGCACCTCGTAGCCCTTTTCGAGGAGGAATTCCGCTAGGTAGGAGCCGTCTTGTCCGGTGATACCGGTAATGAGTGCGCGTTTCATAATGACTGGGTATTTGCTGCTCACAGCCGCGCCTCGCCACTGGCGATTGACGCTTGGAAATCTGCGTAGGCGGCTGCCAACCCCGTCTCTAGCGAGACTTGCGGCACCCACCCGGTGGCCCGGATTTTCGCCACATCCAGCAACTTGCGCGGCGTGCCGTCCGGTTTGCTGGGATCGGTCAAAATCGCACCACCGAAGCCGGTTGCGCGGGCCACCAGC
>WBXD01000110.1 GCA_008932935.1 Verrucomicrobiota bacterium | reverse complement strand
TGGTGCTGGTGGTGGTGATGGCCGTCTATGCCGGCTTGGAACGCGATGTGAAAGGCCGCCTGCTCGGCTTCACGCCACACATTCTACTGCGTTACCAACCGGCTGGCATGGCCGACGGCAGCCCGATGGCCGATTGGCGGGAAGCCGCCGCCAAGGCCAAGACGCTACCCCACGTGCAGGCCGCCACTGCCTTCATTTCGGATAACGTCATCGTGGATATCGGCTCTCGGCAGCGCCCAGTGCTGTTTCATGGCATCGACACCACGGACCCCGCGCAGGTCGCCGGACTGGCCAAAATGCTCGATTTAGCCAAATATCCCAGCTCCACTGCGGATCTGGGGATTGACGACCGGGTTGTCGTCTCATCGCTGCTGGCGGACCAATTCGGCATTAGCGTCGGCGACAAACTCCGCCTCTATTCGACGCGTAATTTCGAGGAAGTCATGCGAGCGTACAAGGCGACGGAAAATCCGCCGCTGCGCGAGGCCTACGCCGAAATCTGGAAAAAAGCCACGGCCGCGCTGGCAGCCTCTTGGCAGCCGCAGAAGGACGGGTTTTCCATTCCGGCCAAGGTGCTGGAGTCCGCAATCTACGCGCCGCTCTATCGGATTTTCTCGGCCAACATCCGCAAGCCCGAGCAAGAGTGGCTCAACACTATCCTCGTCGCCATGGACCCGGCGCTGAATGACCCGGCCTATCATTTTAATGCCGATGCCAAAGGCAGCATCGACAAAGCCGTTGCTGCACTCAATTCGAGCGACGCCGAGAAAATGGACGGCGATATCCTCAAAGGCCTCAAGAGTATCGTGCTGCCCAAAGAAGCCGAGGTCAGTGGGATCTATCAAGCATCGCAAATGGCCATCACGCCTGATGTATTCATGCCGCTGCCGCTGGCCCAGAACCTAGCTGGCCTGGAGGATGCAGTGCAAGGGATCGCATTGCGGCTGGACGACCCGTATCTCGCCGAACCGGTGGCCGCTGCGGCACGCGTCTCCCTCGGTCCCGACTGGTCGCTACTCACATGGGGCGAGCAGTACCAGGCATTCTTCGCGCTGATCAACCAGCAGCGGGTGATGATGTATTTCGCGCTTTCCTTCATCGTGTTGGTTTCCGCCTTCTCGATGATGGCCGTCATGTTCACCGTCACCATCCAGAAACGCCGGGAAATCGGCGTAATGAAAGCCCTCGGTGCCGCCCCCGGCCAAATCGTGCGGGTCTTCCTCTATCAAGGAATGATTCTCGGTGTGCTCGGCGCGCTCCTCGGCGTAGCGCTCGGCCGACTGGTCATCCTGTTTCGCGGGGAAATCCAGACCGCGGCCCGCGCGCTGGGCTTCGATCCGTTTTCGGCCTCGTTCACCGGTTTTGGCAAACTGCCCGCATATAACAATCCACTCGAACAGGCGGTCATCGCGGTGATGGCCTTCATCCTGTGCTCGCTGGCGGCCTTGGTGCCCGCATTTTTCGCTGCCCGCTCCGACGCCGCCAAATCCCTCCGCAACCTCTGAACTATGGACATCTGGATCATCCGAAACGGCGAAAAACTTGGTCCCATCCATGACTATGAGGCCCGTCGCAGAATACAAGCCGGCGAACTGGCCAGCGACACCCACGCTTGGCACGAGGGTTTGGACGCGTGGCGCCCACTGTGCGAAATGGCCCTCTTCAAGGATGATATGAACTGGATCCAGTTAGGCGACCTGGATGCCGGCCCGACCCACGAAGAAAAAGAAGAAGAGGCCGCGCTGCTCGCTGCAACTGGCGCGTCACCCCCGCCGCGGCCCTCCGGCATGGTGTTAGGACGGCGATTTTGGGCGCGCTGGCTCGACATCCACGTCTATATCGCCATTTGGTGGCTGGGCATGTGGGCCACCGGGCGCAACATCGAAGCCGTGTTCGGCAACCTCTGGGTCATGGCGGGGCAGCTCGTGCCCTGGTTCATTGCCGAATCCATCCTCATCCACCACTTCGCCACCACACCCGGCAAGTGGTTGTTCGGCCTGCGCGTGGTCAATACCAATGGCACGCCCCTGAGCCTCAGCGCCGCCACCGTGCGCTCGTTCCGCATTTTGGTTGGCGGCATTGGCTTTGGCTGGGCCTTGCTGGCGGTGTTTTGTCAGACGCTGAGTTTTTTCACTGCCAGGCGTCTCGGCAATGCCCTGTGGGATCACGCAGGTGGCCACCGGGTTGAGTCACAACCACTCGCTGCCTGGCGCATCCTCGCCGCCGTCTGCATTTTCTTCGCCGCCCTGCAATTGCAGATGGCCGTTATCGCACCTTATGTCTTCAAAAATACCGCGGAAGCTTTCCCCTTTCTGAAGGAGGAATTGGAGAAAAACCCGCCCTGGCACCTGCCGCCTCGCTAGAGTTCACGTTCTTCCAGCCACAGGTTGAGGATCTCAACGGCGGCCGCTTGGTCGATGATGGCTTTGTGGCCGCGGGCTTTGCGGCCAGCTTGCTGGAGCTTAGTGGTGGCGCTGGTGGTGGTTAGAGTTTCATCGACGAATACCAGCGGGATGTCGGGCAACCGCTGACGGAGATGCTCGGCGAACGCGCGCACCTTGGCGGCAGCGCTACCTTCACTGCCATCCAGACGGAACGGCATACCTAACACCAGAGTGCGGGCCCCGCGGCACTCCGCCAATTCACCGATCCGCGCAATGGGATCGCGGGCCGCGCAATCAATCGTTTCCAGCGGATAGGCGAGGATCCCAAATTCATCGGTGGCGGCCACGCCGATGCGCGCATCACCATGATCGATGCCCAGCGCCGGATGAATGGAGGAGGATTTTTGCACAATTGGCTATAACAACTCTGGCGGGAGCAGGTCGGTGAGTTTTTTGATCGCATCGGCCTCATGGCGGTTGGCGATGAGCAAGGCGTCGGCCGTCTGCACGACGATCAGATCATTCACTCCGAGCAGCGCGATGCGGGTGCCGGGGCGGGCGTTGAAGATGATGTTGTTGTCGGAATCAAGTTGGGTGAACGCTTCGTTGGCCCGATTCTCAATGGCTGTGGGTTCCAGATACTTGGCAATCGATAGCCAGGAGCCGACGTCATCCCAATCAAAGTCAGCCTCGATGTTGAGGACCCGCGCAGCTTTTTCCATCAACGCATAGTCAATGGAAATGGGTGTGAGCTTGGGAAATTTCTCGGCAATGGTCGCGGGAATATCGGCGGCGGCACTCAACTCGGCGACGAAGCCGGCGAGTTCGGGTGCGTGGCGGCTAAATTGTTGGATAACGGTGGGCAGCGCCCACACGAACATGCCCGCGTTCCACGTGAAACCGCCGGTGGCAAGGAATTGCCCTGCGAGTTCGGCATCGGGCTTTTCGCGGAAGCGCTTCACTTCGCATGGCGGATGACTACCCGTGAGGCCAGCAATGACGGCCAGTTCACCGCGCTCTATGTAGCCATACGCCGGACAGGCCCAAGTCGGACGGATGCCGATAGTCACCAGGCCGTCGGAGTGCTCGGCCGTGGCTAGGGCGTCGCGCATCACCGCTTGATAGGCGGCTGTATTGCGAATGAGTTGGTCCGAGGGCAGCACCATCATCACCGCATGTGGGTTGCGTGCGGCGATGATGCCGATGCCTAAGGCCACCGCCGGGGCTGTGTCGCGTTTGGCCGGCTCGGCCACAATATTGGCGGCCGGTAACATGTGCGCGATCTCGCGCACGGCGGCTTCCTGCAAAGTATTGGTGAGAATAAGGATGTTTGTGGGGAGCACCAACCCGTCCAGGCGGCGGATTGTTTGCTCCAGCAGGGTGCCATCGCCGAATAGATCTAACAACTGCTTGGGGCGCGCGTTGCGGCTCAACGGCCAGAATCGGGTGCCGGAGCCCCCGGCGAGAATGAGTGCGTAGGTGTTTTCCAAAATAGCCATGACAGACATCAGCATAGCGGGAAAAACTCCACGGAAAAGCGCGAATCCCACGCAATTTCATTTTCCGGGGTTGTCGGCGGGCCGCAGACTGGCTATAAGTACTCCATGGAAGATGATCATTTGGACCCGACCCCTCAATGGATTGAAGTGAGCGCCTTGGCTGCCCCCGCCTTGCTGGGCACTGCCGCCGGCCTCTTGCTCAGTGATTTGATGCACCGCAACGCCCGACGCGGTATCGGCATCGGCCTCGGCGTGTTCGGCATCCTGGCCATTCTGCCGTTCGTGGTCGATGGTGTGGCCGGTTTAGTCACCGGCCCTCGCAGCCGCTACGGTGTTCGCCGCCAAATCCAGAGCATCCGCGACGGCGGCAACGGCTTACCTGATCACGACGAAGTGGCCGAACAACTCCGCGAGCAGGGCTTGATCTAACGCAATTGGCGAGCGTCTCAAACTCGTCCTGCGCGACGGCACACCGGTGATCGCGCGACCGTTGCTCGAGGAGGACCGCCCGGCGGTGGCCGAGGCCTATCAACGTCTCTCGCCGCTGATCCTAGGTGGCAAAACCGTCTTGCCAATCGCAAGGTGAGCGACAACCATCAGACGACCGGGCGATTCAGCCCGCCCCCCCCAAAAAAAACCCATGTCCGACGACTTCACCGAATTTAGCTCCGAATCCTGGGGCGGCCGCATCCTTAGTTCCCTCAAAGGCATCCTGTTCGGGATCGTCCTCATTCCCATTTCCATCATCCTACTATTTTGGAATGAAAACCGCGCCGTGACCACCGCCACAGGCCTCAAGGAAGGCGCCGCGGCCGTCGTTTCCATTGCTGCCACAGCGGTGGTCCCTGCCAATGACGGCAAGTTAGTGCATCTTAGCGGCCAAGTGACGAGTGGCGACGAGGTCCTCAAAGATCCGCTGTTCGGGGTGACGGCCACAGGCATCCGCCTCAGCCGCAGCGTCGAGATGTATCAATGGCAGGAGGACAAATCCTCCGAAACCCGCAAAAAACTCGGCGGCGGCACGGAGACGGAAACCACTTATAGCTACAAGCAAGTGTGGTCGGACAAACTCATCAGCTCCGCCAATTTCAACCCCAATCACCGCGACGAACACCTCAACCCCACGGCGTGGCTTGCCGAGCCATTCACTGTTATCGGAAAGAACGTCCGATTGGGGGCCTTCAAGCTGCCCGCCGGGGTGATCGCCAAGATGCATGGTGACGAGACGCTGGCGGCGACGGACGAGGATCTATCCAAGGCGGCGCCCGACCTCCGCGCCAAACTCAAGCTTGCCGCAGGGACATTCTACGTCGGCTCGGATCCAGCAACCCCGGCGCTGGGCGACGCACGGGTCAGCTTCACAGTGCTCACTCCGGCGGTGTGGAGCATCATCGCCCGCCAGAACGCCGACACCCTCGAGCCCTATCAGCCTAAAGAGGGCTCGACCATCGAACGCGTCGAAGCCGGCACGGTGAGCGCCGAACTCATGTTCAAACATGCGGCCAGCGAGAACACCATACTCACCTGGGGCTTGCGCCTCGGAGGTTTCGCGTTGATGGCCCTGGGCCTTGGCTTGATTGTCAGTCCGCTGAGTGTCTTCGCGGATGTGATTCCTTTCCTGGGTGATATCATCGGTTTCGGCGGCGCCCTCGCCGCCATGCTTTTAGCCTTCGTCGGCTCGATCATCGTCATCGCCGTCGCCTGGTTCGCCGTGCGCCCGCTGCTCACCGTCGCTCTGGCCGTGGTGGCCGCCGCCGCGCTGGTCATGGCCTGGCGCCACGGCCACTCCCGCTCACTGCAAGCCAAACCCCGGATCTGATATTTACTACCCCCCGCCATGCCCGACTCCCTGCGCGCTGCCATTCGAGATGTTGTAGATTTTCCCAAACCGGGGATTGTTTTCAAGGATATCACTCCTCTGTTAGCCGACGGCGCGTTGTTTGGCAGAGCCATCAGCCTGCTGTGCGAGACGTGCGGCGCCACGCGCGTCGACAAAGTGGTGGGCATCGATGCCCGCGGCTTCATCTTTGCCAGTGCCGTGGCTGATCGCTTGGGTGTTGGATTTGTACCGCTGCGTAAACAGGGCAAGCTGCCGTGGAAAACCCGCCACACCGCCTACGCCTTGGAATACGGCGAGGCAATTTTAGAAATCCATGAGGATGCCGTTAAACCCGGCGAAACAGTGCTCCTGGTGGATGATCTGCTCGCCACCGGCGGAACCGCCGCAGCCGCCGCCAAGCTGCTCGACGAGCTCGGCGCCAAAGTGCTCGGCATTTCGGTCCTCATCGAACTATCATTCCTCAATGGCCGCTCCAAACTCAGCCCCTATCCAGTCCACTCAATCCTTACTTACTAACATCATGTCCTGGCAAACCTATAACCAGCAACTTCTGCGCTACCCGCACCTCGGATTTTCGCTAGACCTATCACTCATGGAGATGGCGCACAGCCCGCCGCCAGAGCTCGCACCGCGCATCGCCAAAGCGTTTGCAGATATGACGGCACTTGAAGCCGGCGCCATCGCCAATCCGGATGAAGGCCGTATGGTCGGCCATTACTGGTTGCGCAACAGTACCCTGGCACCCACCCTCCAGCTACAGGCAGCCATCAGCGAACCTCTAGCGGCGCTCAAAGACTTTGCCAGAGCTGTGCTATCAGGTTCGATTGGCGCCCCCTCGGGCACTGCCTTTGCACAAGTGTTGCTCATTGGCATCGGCGGCTCCGCACTGGGACCACAATTGTTAGCCGAGGCGTTGGGCCAACATGCGCAGTTGCCACTGTATTTTTTCGACAATACGGATCCCGCGGGCATGGACGCGGTGCTCGCCCGTCTGGCCAAAACCGGACTCGATAAAACCCTCGTGCTGGTCATTTCCAAATCCGGTGGCACCCCGGAAACCCGCAATGGCATGCTCGAGGCGCAGGCGGCCTACACCGCCGCCGGACTGGATTTCGGCCGCCACGCCGTGGCCGTCACCGGCCCCGGCTCGCAGCTTGACCGCTTCGCCACTACCCAACACTTCATCGCCAGCTTTCCGATGGAAGACTGGGTCGGCGGACGCACCTCGGTGCTCTCTACCGTCGGCCTGGTGCCCGCTGCTTTGTTAGGCATCGATATCGACGCCTTACTCGCCGGTGCCGCGGCGATGGACGCGCAAACCCGCAAGCCGGAGGTTCCCGGCAATGCCGCCATGCGCTTGGCGCTGGCCTGGCACCATGCCGGGGCCGGACGCGGGTCCAAAGACATGGTGGTACTGCCCTACAAGGATGCGCTGGTGTTGTTTTCCAAATACCTCCAACAACTCGTGATGGAGTCGTTAGGAAAGGAACTCGATCTGGATGGCCAGGTTGTCAACCAAGGAATCGCCGTCTATGGCAACAAGGGCTCCACCGACCAACATGCCTACGTCCAACAATTGCGCGACGGCGTGAACAATTTCTTCGTCACCTTCATTGAGGTGCGTGAAGGCCGGACTGCCACGAGCATCGAAGTGGAGCCCGGCTTCACCAGTGGCGACTACCTGCAGGGGTTTTTCCGCGGCACCCGCAAGGCGCTCCACGACAGCCAGCGCCAATCGCTCACCCTGTCAATCCCGCAAGTCACCCCGTTCACCCTCGGCTTGCTCATCGCCTTGTTCGAGCGGGCCGTGTCATTCTATGCCTCACTGGTCAATATCAACGCCTATCACCAACCCGGCGTCGAAGCTGGCAAGAAGGCGGCGGGCATTTTCCTCACCCTGCTCTCCGATGTGCGCGGCCAACTCAGCGCTACCCCTCAAGCGGCCGAGTCGATCGCCGCCGTACTCGCTGCCGATCCCGAGGACGTCTATCATTGCTTAAACCACCTCGCTGCCAATGGCCTGGCCCTAATGCAAAATGGAGCCACCCCGGCGCAGGACACGTTTTGGCTTGGCGACCGGCAGTAGCGCCTGTGGCATACGCGGCCAGAACATGACAGGGTGACAGATAAAAAGTAGAGAATCTTCTGGATTGTGGGGTTACCGGTGGCATGGTGACAATATGCGCAGGTCACGATGGCTGGCGGGTTGGAAGGATTCGGCGACCAAGCCGGTGATATACCATTGTATCTCGCGGGTGGTGGACCGGCGGTTTGTGTTTGAGGAGAGGGAATGCGAGGCGTTCCGGATGTTTTTTCGGATGTATGAGAATTTCTCAGGCTGCCGGGTCTTGGCGTATTGCGTGATGTCTAACCATTTTCATTTGCTACTGGAGGTACCGC